>OZ244943.1:2611111-2937500 GCA_965222305.1 Reichenbachiella sp. | reverse complement strand
ACCGAACCACCAGGCGTTGAAAAGCCTTTGGATGAGTTGTGGGTAGGGGTGAAAGGCCAATCAAACCGGGAAATAGCTCGTACTCCCCGAAATGCTTTTAGGAGCAGCGTGGAGGTTAAGTATTATGGAGGTAGAGCTACCAATAGGACTAGGGGGAGTCAAATCCTACCAAATCCTGATGAACTCCGAATGCCATAATATATACTCTGCAGTGAGGGCATGGGTGCTAAGGTCCTTGTCCGAGAGGGAAAGAACCCAGACCTGCAGCTAAGGTCCCAAAGTATATGCTAAGTTGAACTAAGGCGGTTCAGTTGCTGAGACAGCAAGGAGGTTAGCTTGGAAGCAGCTATTCCTTTAAAGAGTGCGTAACAGCTCACTTGTCGAGCGACAGAGCATCGATAATAATCGGGCATCAAGCATATCACCGAAGCTCAGGACTATTTATAGTGGTAGGGGAGCATTCTATTTGCGTTGAAGTTGTACTGCGAGGTATGGTGGAGCGAATAGAAAAGCAAATGTAGGCATAAGTAACGATAATGCGGGCGAGAAACCCGCACACCGATAGACTAAGGTTTCCCCGGCAATGCTAATCAGCCGGGGGTTAGTCGGGACCTAAGGCGAACCCGAAAGGGGTAGTCGATGGACAACAGGTTAATATTCCTGTACTACCATATTCAGTGATGGGGTGACGGAGTAGTGAAAGCGCTGCGTGCTGACGGAATAGCACGTTGAAGGGTGTAGGTATTGGACCAGTAGGTAAATCCGCTGGACTAGCTGAAACCCGATAGTACCATAATCCTTCGGGAGCGTGGATAATGCGCCTAATCAGACTTCCAAGAAAAACCTCTAAACTTATGGATGTGGTACCCGTACCGTAAACCGACACAGGTAGTCAAGGAGAGAATCCTAAGGTGCTCGAGTGATTCATGGCTAAGGAACTAGGCAAAATAGCCCTGTAACTTCGGGAGAAGGGGCGCCTGCTTCGGCAGGCCGCAGTGAAAAGGCCCAGGCGACTGTTTAACAAAAACACATGGCTTTGCGAAATCGAAAGATGAAGTATAAGGCCTGACACCTGCCCGGTGCCGGAAGGTTAAGGGGGGATGTTATCCTTCGGGAGAAGCATTGAACTGAAGCCCCGGTAAACGGCGGCCGTAACTATAACGGTCCTAAGGTAGCGAAATTCCTTGTCGGGTAAGTTCCGACCTGCACGAATGGTGCAACGATCTGGGCACTGTCTCGGCCATGAGCTCGGTGAAATTGTAGTCGCGGTGAAGATGCCGCGTACCCGCAACGGGACGGAAAGACCCCATGAACCTTTACTATAGCTTCACATTGGTATTGGGTAAATGATGTGTAGGATAGCTGGGAGACTTTGAAGCTGTGCCGCTAGGTATGGTGGAGTCGTTGGTGAAATACCAGCCTTTATTTATCTGATGCCTAACCCCGAGTATTCGGGGGACATTGTGTGGTGGGTAGTTTGACTGGGGTGGTCGCCTCCAAAAGAGTAACGGAGGCTTTCAAAGGTACCCTCAGCACGTTTGGTAACCGTGCGTAGAGCGCAATAGCATAAGGGTGCTTGACTGTGAGGCCAACAAGCCGATCAGGTACGAAAGTAGGATATAGTGATCCGGTGGTTCCGCATGGAAGGGCCATCGCTCAAAGGATAAAAGGTACTCTGGGGATAACAGGCTGATCTCCCCCAAGAGCTCATATCGACGGGGAGGTTTGGCACCTCGATGTCGGCTCGTCACATCCTGGGGCTGGAGAAGGTCCCAAGGGTTGGGCTGTTCGCCCATTAAAGTGGCACGCGAGCTGGGTTCAGAACGTCGTGAGACAGTTCGGTCCCTATCTGTTGTGGGCGTAAGAAATTTGAGGGGCTCTGACTTTAGTACGAGAGGACCGAGTTGGACGAACCTCTGGTCTACCGGTTGTGGTGCCAACTGCACCGCCGGGTAGCTATGTTCGGTGAGGATAAGCGCTGAAAGCATCTAAGTGCGAAACCCTCCCCAAGATGAGATTTCTTTTAAAGGTCGTCATAGACGATGACGTTGATAGGCTGCAGGTGTAAAGGCAGTAATGTCAAAGCTGAGCAGTACTAATTACCTGTAACTTTCTATAACGCGTGTATACGTATTTTTTCTTTCATGACGCAATGTCAACCAGCCAGCGGCTGGTGGCTATTATTGGCCAAAAAACTTTTAAGAAATTGATATGAGAGATAGACAAAAGTGTCTATGTACTAAATACTCAGTACTCAAATCTCATTAAGACTTTATGGTGATTATAGCGAGGGTGTCCACCTCTTCCCATTCCGAACAGAGCAGTTAAGCCCCTCAGCGCCGATGGTACTACGGTAACACGCGGGAGAGTAGGTCGTCGCCAGATTTTATCAAAACCCTGATTAGGTAACTAGTCAGGGTTTTTTTTATGCCTGCTCCTTACCCCATCCCCTGTTTATAACCAAGTGTCCGAATTTGAGGCAATTTTAGGCGGTGAGAATTATAGATTCATTGTCTGCATTAAGAGAAACTTCAACATCTTCCATGTTTACAAAATGAACTTTGATCATAGAAGTCACTTCTATTGATAGAAAATCAAATTCTTCTACGACCTTACCTTTGAGTTCGTATACTCCTTTTCCCCTGAAAGGATATTTTTTGAGCACAGGAGGGAAATGGACTGTGTCAATAAAGTCCCCTGCTTCGTCAATGAAGGTGCCAAAACTCATGTTTTTTCCATTTGAAGTCCTTGTTCGTTTACGAGTCACCATATATCCCAGCATGGTAACGAATCTATTTTTATTAACACAAATATCCCTGGCCATGATCACATGATCTCTAGGATATGCCTGAATAAGGCTAAAAGGGTTTTTGAGTGAAAAGCCAAACACTTCCAATTCATCAAAACCATCTTCTCGAGGATCATGATACAATGCAGGCAATTGATATTTCTTTATCTGGGTCTGAAATAGAGTAGGGTGAGTATGCTTTGAATCATTAGAAAATAACAGGTGTGCTTGCCAAAGTAGCTTCTTTTTGTTTAGTTCGATTGATTGAAATGCATTGATCCGGATCAGAACAATGAGCTGCTTGACGGATATGTCAACGCAATTGCTAAAGTGCTCTAAGTCAGTGAATGGCCCGAAATGTTTTCGTTTGTCTAAAATGTCCTGTATCGTGTCCTTTTCGAGATCTCCGACGACATGAAACCCCAAATAAATGGTTGTTCCTTTAATAATGGTTTCCATTCCAGAGGTATTGATACAGGGTGATTTGATAATTGCCCCGTGCATACGGGCTTCATGTATATATAGTTCTATACCGTAAAAGCCTCCACCATTATTGATAATGCTAACCAAGTATTCCAGAGGGAAATATGCTTTTAAATAAAGACACTGATAGCTTTCTATGGCGTAAGAAGCAGAGTGCCCTTTTGCGAATGCATAACCAGCAAAACTCATAATCTGATGCCAGATGTCCTTTGCTAGTTTATCGCTATGTCCCATCTTTTTGCAGTTTTCGAAGTACTGGTTTTGCACCTGTATAAATTCATCACGAGAGCGATATTTTCCTGACATTCCCCGACGGAGTTTGTCCGATTCTCCTAATGTCAGCCCTGCAAAATAATGAGCTACTTTGATCACATCTTCCTGATATACCATGACTCCAAATGTTTCGGGCATAAGGTCAGCCAATACGGGATGTGCGTCTTTTCTCCTTTCAGGAATGCGGAATCGTAAAATGTATTCTCGCATCATGCCGGATTTAGCTACACCGGGACGTATGACAGAACTCGCAGCCACAAGTCCTAGGTAATGATCTGCTCGGAGTTTTTTGAGTAGCATGCGCATGGCAGGGGATTCTACATAGAAGCAACCGATGGCCCGACCGTTTCTTAATAGATCTTTAACTTTTTCGTCTTCGAAGAATTTTTTAACGTCATGTATATCTATTTCTTCGGATTGAGGACGATTGTATTTGATGATACTCAAGGTTTCTTTGATTTTGCTGAGCCCTCTTTGGCTGAGAATGTCGAATTTGAAAAGACCGGCATCTTCTGCTTCTACCATATCAAAGTGCGTAATTGGAAACCCTTTGGGAGGCATGCTTGTGGCTGTGAAATGGTAAATGGGTTTTTCTGAAATGACAATTCCACTGGCATGAACGCTGAGATGACTTGGCATACCTTTGATGAGAAAGGCATATTTTAATATTGCACGAGCAAGTCCATCCTGTTTTTGGATCTCGATATCAAAATTATCCATATCAATAGCAGATAAAGCATCTATTTCGTGGGGTGGAAACCCGCAAACTTTACTCACTTCTCGAACTGCAGCTCGGAATTGGAAAGTGCTATAAGTGGCCAATAATGCTACATGGTCATGGCCAAATCTGTCAAAGATGTATTGTGTAATCTTATCTCTGTCTCGCCAGGAAAAGTCGATATCAAAGTCAGGAGGGTTTTTGCGGTATAAGTTGATAAATCTCTCAAAGTAGAGATCCAGATCGATTGGATCTACGTCGGTAATTCTGAGCAAATAGGCCACAATGCTGTTAGCGCCACTGCCTCGGCCAACGTAGAAAAAACCTTTGTCTAATGCATAATTGATTATATCCCAATTAACCAGGAAGTACGAAACAAAGCCTTTTTTTTTGATCATGGCTAGTTCGGATGTGAGTCGTCGGTATGCCTTGAATTTACCTTGAGGATATCGGTATGCCATATTTTCAAGGCATTTGCTTCGCATGAGTTGATAATCTTCTTCGTCTGATCCGGTATAAGTCTGAATGTTTTTGTGTGGGTATTCGTCTCCAAAATCAAAATATATTTGACTCGAATCAATTAGCTTTTGGGTGTTTTTGATCAACTGAGGATAATCCTTGTAAACCATTAAAAGATCATTTTTTGGAATCATCTGATGATTTGTACTCCCTTCTTCACTTTTGGACAGTTTGCTTAGTAAGGTATTGTGGTCAATCGCTCTGAGTAACCGATGAATGTTGAAATCCTTTTTTAAAGGATTTCCATCAGTACTTCGAAAAGTTGCTGTTTGAAGAATTACGAGTTTGTCGAGCTTGTCTCTCCATTTGGAAAAAGAGATTTTTAGGACTTCAGCCGGAGATACGCCTATATATTCATTTTCCCTTAATTCGTGTCCGAATGAGAATGGATAAATGATGTAAACATTTCCAAACTCCGGGGCTTTTTCTGGAATTTCCAGTCCTTCATGCAAATGCCTGGATAGAAAAATGTTGATTTCCTGGAATCCTTCATTGTTTTTGGCGATCGCTACGAATTGCTGTTTCACTCCATTTCGGAAGTCCACGCCTACAATTGGTCGAATGCCAAATTTCGGAGCATCCCGTATGAAGCGCATGCACCCGGCTGTGCTGTTGATGTCGGTTAGGGCGAAAGCTTGAATACCTTGTTTTTGAGCCTCCTCAAGTAGTGCATTCGTGGACATTACTCCGTACTTAAAGCTGAAGAAAGAGTGGGTGTTGAGGTACATATCGGAATTATTATTGAATGCTTATGCTTCGAGTGCCTCAGCATGAAATTCATCTTTTTTCATCTTCTTCTATTAGCTAATAATGGCGGTGGTTCTCCGGTAAAAGGGTTGAACCGGCTGATTGTGCGAGCGGTAATGCCTGAGGCACGCATGACGGTACGGTCGCCAAATTTGTCCCGAATCTTGTCCATAGCCTGGTAGAGGCGAATGGTCTCTTCGGTATCTTCAAAAAGGTGAATTTGGTAATTACCTTCTGCCAAATGGCTGTATCGAACGCCAATCAGGCGTACCAACAGGCGCTTGTTGTAGAGCCTGTCAAACATTTCCAGTACCTTGGGGATCAAAATGTGATCCGCAGAAGTATGTGGTATTTTGTTTTGCAGGGTATAAGTGTTGAAGTCCGAATACCTGATTTTTACTGTGATGCAGGACGTGAGTTTTTCCCCTCTCCGTAGCTGAAAGGCCAGGTTTTCAGCCATAGCCAGTAGGATGCTTTTTAATTTCTCCACATCCGTTGTATCACGATCAAAGGTTCGCTCGGTGGAGATGGATTTTCGCTCCTGATAAGGGACGACAGGAGAATTGTCTATGCCCTGGGCTTTTTTCCACATTTTAATGCCGTTCATCCCGAAGGCACTTTCGATAAGTTCAAGGGGCATTTCCTGAAGGGTGCGTATTTGACGTATGCCCAGCTGGCGGAGTGATTGGTAGGTTTTTTCCCCGATCATCGGGATTTTCTTGACTGACAGTGGGGCCAGAAAGGATTTTTCCATACCGTAGTTGACCTGCATTTGGTTATCAGGTTTGATTTCATTGGTTGCAACTTTTGAGACCGTTTTGTTTTGGGACAACCCAAATGAGATGGGCAGACGGGTTTCTTTAACGATTTTTTGTTTGAGTTCCATCGCCCACTTCATGCAGCCGAAGAAATGATCCATTCCGGAGAGGTCGATGTAGAATTCATCAATAGATGATTTTTCAAAAAGAGGGACATTGTCTTGAATGACCTGGGTCACGCGTTTTGACATTTCGGAGTACAGCATGGAGTTTCCCCGGACTACGATGGCCTCCGGACATAGTTGGAGAGCCATCTTCATAGGCATGGCTGAGTGGACGCCGAATTCACGAGCTTCGTAGCTGCATGAGGCTACAACACCCCGATCGGATGTGCCACCTATGAGTACAGGCTTTCCAATGAGTTTCGGCTCTTTCAGTCGCTCGCAGGAGACAAAGAAAGTATCCAGATCCATATGTACAATGGCTTTTTGGGGATCCATTTTTCTATTGCTGTTTTTAAACAAAAATACTAAATAAAATAGTAATAGCTAAAAAAATTAGCTTTTATGTTGTCGTGAAAAATATAGATGGTTTTACTTCTTTAGGACTCAACAGGACACCCTGCCCCGCCCAACTGGCTACATTTGCAGCCTAAAGTTTAAGCACAAATGAAAAGAATAATTCTCCACGAACCTGGTGACCTGGAACTGGTCGAATATCAAATGGATCAAAGCATTGAAGCCGATGAAGCACTGCTTCGAGTGCATCGAATCGGGGTGTGTGGTACGGACATCCATGCGTTTGGTGGTAACCAACCGTTCTTTTCTTACCCCAGGGTCTTAGGGCACGAACTGGGCCTTGAAGTGCTGGAGGTGGGTGCTGATGTGACGAATGTCAAAAAAGGGGACAAATGCTCTTTGGAGCCCTATTTCAATCTACAAGAAGGCCAGGCAGTACGAAATGGTAAGCCCAACTGCGGGGAGCATATCTCTGTGTTTGGTGTACATGCCGATGGAGGGATGCAAGAGCTGGTGAAGGTGCCGGCAAGGTATCTGCATGCTTCGGGGAAACTGTCCTATGATCAGTTGGCACTGGTGGAAACACTGGCTATTGGGTATCACGCAGTGAAACGAGCGGAGACAAAAAACGAAGACAAGGTATTAGTAATAGGGGCCGGGCCGATTGGGTTGGCCACAATGCAGTTTACCAAAGTAAAAGGTGCCCAAACCATCGTGATGGATGTCAACCAGGATCGTTTGGATTTTTGTTCTAAGCAAATGGGTGTAGATGGCACGATCAACGTGCTGAATGATGACATAGAAGAATCGGTAAGAAAGCATTTCGATGGAGATCTGCCGACGATTGTTTTTGACGCTACGGGTAATCCTAAGTCCATGATGAAGTCCTTCGAATATCCATCTCATGGAGGAAAGTTGGTTTTCATCGGTTTGTTTCAGGGCAATGTCGAGTTTCATGACCCTTCCTTCCACAAAAAGGAACTCACGCTCTATGCCAGCCGCAATGCCCACAGTGCGGATTTTGATGAGATCATACAATTGATCGAAGAAGGCAAAGTAGACACCAATCCCTGGATCACCCACAGAGCGAAAGTAGATGATACAGTAGGAGTATTCGAAAGCTGGACCAAGCCCGAGACCGGGGTGATCAAGGCGATGATTGAGATGAGTTAAAAGTTATTGAAAACCTCCCGTTTTGCCCCGCTCCTAAAGAGAGTCCCTATGGTAATGCGTTTGTAATCTTCCAGTGCATTTTAAATGCCTGGACGCTATGGCTGGTGCGAGCTTGTAGCTTCTTAAAAGTTTGCAAAAAAAATATAAATGAGACGATTTTCTTTGAAGGTAAATTCGACAATGGGAGTCATTTCAGGATTGTCCTTAGTTTTTCTAAAAAGAGTTTTGCTGATAATTGATTCTGTTGTTTCTCCGGTTGATAAAGAAAATAATGAAGTAGGACTTAAAGGTTGGTTGCGTAACGTTTGAGGGAAATCAGTTTCAATATTGTCAATGGAATAGTGTTGGTCAAATACCTTGTCATTGTAACCAATGACCACATTGGCTTTTCTTAAGTCTATTTTGACTGGTATAATTTCATAGTTCGAAAATGCCCAGACTCCAATTCCTTCAAATTGTAACTCAGTGATCATGTTTGAAGTGGTCTTCTTTAGAAGTTTTTTTAATTCTTCAGAGGTATTTATTTGTATCAATCTCTTTTTTTGGATCACTTGATCTGGAAGTCCAAATTCAGCAAGGTATTCATCAATACTTCCGAATAACTTAATATCTCCAACCGTCATAGAATAGGGATCAATAAGCTCGCTTGTGATTTGAGCCATTGAGTGTGTTGATGTGACTAACGATGAAAGGAGCAGTGCGACTGTTTTTATTGACAAAAACAGATAACATTTCTTAAAGAGGAAGTTCATCTTATTTTTCTAGTGGTGGCCTGATCAAATCTAATGAATTTGCACTTTGTAGTGACAATCACTCCACAACCCTCACCTCTTCCCCATTCTCCCCCTGCACATCCATCACTATCTCTCCACCATTCACCCGGAAGTCGACATTTTCGAAGGTGATGTCCCGGCTATCGAGTATACTGATCAGAGAGTCGGGGGTGGTGATCCTGCTGTTTTTAAGGGTGACATTTTGGGCGTCGTTGAGGATCATGAGCTGGCTGGTGTTTACGTCCAGGTTTTCCATGGTCAGGTTCGTCATGGGTGACTCGGGGATGCCGTAGATTTTGAGGAAATGGGTGCCGCTCCCGATGATCACGTTGGAGATTTTAATGTTTCGGTAAAAAGGCGTCAACTCAGTCACTTCCATAGGGACTCTCTCGGCTAGTTTACCCACATACGCAGGCGTTCCCAGCATGTCCCATTTGATGGCAGTGTATTCGAGGTTCATGCGGATGCGGTCGTAGTAGAGGTTTTCACCGCCGCCACCTCTCGGCCTGCGGGTCTTGAAGCGGATGCCCACACCCGTCCCTTCAAACACACAGTCGTGTACGTACAGGTTGCGAATGGTTCCGGCTGTCTCACTGCCGCAGGTGATCCCTCCATGGCCTTGCAGTGCCAGACAGTTTCTGACTACTACATTTTCGGTAGGGCGGTTGACCCGGAGGCCGTCATGTCCCCGGCCGGACTTCATGGTGAAGCAGTCATCTCCTGTTGCCAGGGTGCAGTACTCGATCAACACGTTCCTACTAGACTCTACGTCGATCCCATCCCCACGAGGTATGCCTACGGAATTGACAGAAACGCCTCGGATGATGACATTGTCGCAGTAGGTAGGCACGATATTCCAGAACGAAGTATTCTCCAAAGAGAAGCTTTCGAGATACACGTTCTTGCAGTTGATCGGGGCGATAAACATGGGAGGAAATATCCAATCCTCTTTCGACCCGTCATGGATGCGCTGCTCTGAAGGCAGGTCTAAATCCACCAGCGTTTCGATGGGTTTCATGTAGGCCCGCTCTTTAATCTCTCCACCGAACGGCCCGATCAGGCGCCCCTTTCCGGTGATAGCGATGTTTTCTGCGCCATTGGCGTAAACGCACGATCCGAGTGCAACCGCCTCCAAACTCTCCACCCTAGTAAAAACAGCAGGCTGATAGTCTTTCACGTCCGTACTAAACTGCAAAACAGCCCCCTCTTCGAAATGGAGGTTGACATTGCTTTTCAAGATAATTCGGCCTGTTTTCCACCTTCCTTTTGGGATGACCACTTGGCCACCGCCTTGAGTGGAAAGTTCGTCAATGGCCTTTTGGACTATTGGGGTAATGAGTTTATTGGAATCCAATCCTTCGTTCTTGAGATTAACCGTCTTCTCAGGAAAGACAGGCTTTTGAAAAACCGGCATTTCAAACGGAGCGCTGACAGGAGCAATTTCATCAGGTAAAATAGACGCCCCCACCTGATCTTTGGTGGGGAGGGTGTCAAGAATTGAGTAGTCCGGGCCAACGGTTTTTTGGCAAGCGGACAGGATTATCAATGTGAGTAGGGGTATGAGTGGTTTCATGGGATTAATTTAATGATTGAAGCTATCCTCTTAAAAGCTTGTCATTTCGACCGTGAGGGAGAAATCTTATTGAGATCAATTCGGTGAATAGAACAATAAGATTCCTCATTCTTCGGAATGACAATTATTTTCGCTTTTTGCGAGGGTAGTCCTTCATGTAGTACTCGTTTTATATTTCTTTTTCTTGAGAACCCGATCGTCAATTCTCCAATGGCCAAACAACAATGTCCTTCTCTCTGGTTTTTGGTTCTACACTGAGGATTTTATACTCCCCGTTTATTAATTCCGCTTCTATGACCGTCTGCTTCGGGGCATATAATTTGAAACGTACATCCCAATCCTTCGGCCAGGTGGGGAAGAGTAGAATCGAATCTCCATTTGTTTGTAGAAGCATCTCCTGCAACCCAATCGCACCCGAGCCTCCCCAATTGTGATCGGGCACCCAATCAAAGCCAGGTCCCCAAAATGCGGGAAATCGCCTTCCTGAGTCTTTTAGCTTTTCTGTGGTGATTTTGGCAGCTTCATCGGTCAGTCCCAACCGAGCCGCCCATATGTTGTACTGCTTCCAGCCCACATGGCTTTTGAATTTTTGCACATCAGGATCAAGCCAGTAAGTGTTGGTTGCGATTTCCAAATCGGGCTTCCCCAACCCATACATGCTCCAAGGAAATACCGGGTAAAGTTGCGGTGCCTCGGTATTGTTGATCCGCTCCCATAGCTTGGCGGGTGCGATGGCTTTTCTCCCTTCAAATTCCTGAAAGCTCAAAGGAGGGATTCTGTCGAGCATCGTTTCCCATTTTTCACGGTTTTCTTCGGGCATGTTTCCGGAATACAACAACCTTTCCAAAACTACCTTCAGCCCGACAATCGTAGAGGTGGCATTGTACGCCATTTTGTAGGTTTCGCAGGACGAACCGGGGTAAAACACCAAATCGCCATTGGCGTCGAAGGTCTTCCGGCCCCTTTGTTTCGCCAAATATTGATAGTGCTCGTCAAAGAAGGTTAGTGAACTTTCGATCAATGGAACGTATTTCGAAATGTCCTTTCCTGCGTAAGTCTCTGTCTCCAAAATCATCAGGCAAAACTCCAGCACCGTATCCCACTGATACTCCAGCCAGGCGTTGTACTGCATACCGGGATCGTATCCCTCCGGTCTTTTATGATTGTACTCAGCGTAGTTGGGCAGTCCGAAATTTTCCAGTTGCTCTGTAAAGCAAGCCCCGTCATGTCCCCAATAATGCCGGCTTCTGAGCTCCGCATTTTTCAAGGCTCTGAGGTAAAATTCAAACTGCGGAACCATCAACTCAAAATCTCCACTCTTCAGCATAGGAAAGTAGACCAACCGCTGATTTTGGGCAGTGTGTGTCCCACCACCCCAGTTGCGATGATCGGGGGTGAAGGTATAAATACTGTCCACTCTCGAGGGGTCGTAGGTAAACAAGCCCCCGTTGAATTTGGTTGGGCTACTGCCAAAGGCATTGCACCCGAGCATGTAGCGAAAGAGCTGGTAGTTTCGGGCTGTCTGCCAGACGGAGTCCTTTTCTGGTTGATCAATAGCAATATAGCTTCGATCCCAATATTCGTTCCACCACTTTCGGGTTGGGGTTTTAGAAACGTATTTTGACGTTTGAAGAATCCCTAACAGACCATTTTTCCACTTTTCGATCTCTGGCGTTTGTTCGGTATAAAGCGAAATGGTGAGCGCATGTTTCTTCAAGGGTTTTGTGCTTTTCAGTTCCCACCCTTTAAAATCTGTGTCAAGATACTGGCCTTCATAGCTCCCATTGGGCGCCATGCCCAGTCCGACTATGCTCCCTCCGAATGTCAGGTTTTTCAAAGGATCGTACATCTGATCCTTAACTGCATCCATTTTTTGTTGGGCCACCGTGATGTCAAACATCGTACTGTCCCCATTTTGATGATAAAAGAGGACGCTGTTTTTCTCGAAAGAGATCGAGTCTTTTTTCGTTACTACGTTCTTTCCCCGCCATTTGTAGGAATTGGCATTGTTGGCGCGGCCTTCGACTTTTCGATCCCGATACCGCCAGCTTTCGTACCCAGCGGTAACTGTTGATGGAGTTTTCGTTTTGATCTCCACAAAAACCTGCGGGCTAAACACATCCACCCATAGTTCCATAGATGCCTCGTTGGCTTCATTCTTTCCTGTGATCAGGATATTTCCGTCTTTGAGGTTGAGCGTTTGCGAAAAGTCTCCTTCAGCAAAAGGATTCGGGTCGATGCTCAATCTTACGCGGCCCAACTTGAGCATAGCATTGTTTTCATCGAAAGTTCCACTTCTGGATAGGTAGAAAAGGATTTCGTTATTTTCGACCCAGACATTCAGCCCGATATCGCCACCCCCCAAGGGCATGGATTCCGAAGAGTTCTTGCTTTGCGAATTCCAGGTGACGTTGTATTCATCCAGGAATTTGGGTTGACCCAATGCGCCAAACCCAATCAAGATTCCAAAAAATGCTAAAGCCGTTCTCATTCCGCAGGGTTCCAGTTATCTGTTCTAAAGGAGGAGAAAGGAATGCCCTCTGTGCTAAAAAGCTGTGCAGGGCCCTCGTTGGTAAAGGCATACCGAATTGCGACAGGCTTTTTTACCTGGTCAGACCAAACCTGCACGGACTTTCTTCTCACCTTACAGTCGGCAGGATAAAAAACTTTGTCCTCTCCCGCAATCTCAAAGGCAGTGACTTTTTTTCCATAAGAGGTCAAACCGTTCGGTAGGTTTTTGAATGTCACCGTCACCAGCGAATCTTCAATATTCAATTCATTAACATCCGGTGTGGCATAGCCGAACCCTTCAAAGCCATAAGTGTCATGCAGTGCCAACAAAGCCAATCGTTCGCCCGGTGTTTTCTTGTCCAAAGGATGGATATTGCCCATATCCCCCACATCCAAAATGCAGGCCATAGCAGAATTAGGGATCACTTGTTGCGATTTTCTCTGTACATCTCTGATGTAAGCTGAATTGGCATACCAGGGCAGCGGGTCTTTGTCTCCATGGAAAGCATCATAGTTGAAAGGTGCAATTTGCATGTAGAAAAACGGGAAATCACCCTGATCCCATTCAGTTCTCCATTGCTTGACCATAGCGGGAAATAGGTTTTCATAGTCCAGCGGTGCATCTGCATTGGACTCACCCTGGTACCAGATCGCACCCTTGAGTGTGTAGCCCACAACCGGGGCCATCATTCCGTGATACAATGTTGTAGGAGTCCTGCTTTCATGTTTGATTTCTTCATCATTGGTCGGTATTTCCCTTTTGGATAGATCAGCAATAGCCTCTTTGGTCATCCATGCTTCGACAATCGAGCCTCCATAGGTCACGTCCAATAAGCCGATGGGTACATTTGTCAATTCGTTAACCAGCCGTGCGAAATAATAGGCCGTCGCACTGAATCCTCCGGTGGTAGACGGGCCGGCTTCCTGCCATTGGCCTTCGAAGTTGCCCTGAGTTTCGGTAGTGGATTTTCTTGGCACAATGATCGAGCGGATGTTGGGATTGGTAGACCGAACCACATCCAGATTGGAACCTGCCACCGGCTGACCGAGGTAGCCTCGCATGGGGAATTCCATATTGGACTGACCAGAGCAAAGCCATACATCACCGAGCAGAACGTTTTTTAGTGTGAGCGACTCACCGGAGCTTACTGTGATTTCATAAGGACCACCTGCTTTGGTTGTGGTGAGTGTGGCGTTCCATTTTCCTTCTTTGCTCGCTTTGACAGAAACAGGAGTTTCTGACCAGGAAGTTTTGATTTCTACCTTGGCTTTTGGGTCCGCCCAGCCCCAGATTTTCACTTCGCTTTCCCGTTGCAGGATCATGTTGTCACTAAACAGGCTTGGGAGTTTGAGTTGGGCGTGGCTCACCAGGGCAATTAATACAAATGCATAGGTGGCTATTAATTTTATGAGTTTCATACTTAGTTCAATTGTAGGCTAATAATTGTCTCAATATTCAATTGGATATTTTGACATGCTCAATATGACAGATTATCGTTAAATGTTTGTCGCGTTGATCCCGAAACTTCGGGAGAAACATCTCATCGATTTCATTAATGGAAACAATTGAATGATGAGACAATTAATCCAATATGCCATAAAATTAACGTATCCTCCAGACACCCCCTGCGGGACAAAGCAGGATGCCGAAAGCAGTCCATTTGCCTAGTTTTCAGGCTTGAAAGAATAGTGTGAATGTGTTATGATGACCCGTCGGTTAGTCTACTTTTTATTTCTCAGTCAGTTGACCTTGCTGGCTTGCTCCACTTCCGAAAAAGACAACCCCAGGGTCTCCATTGATCTCAATGAAAACTGGGTCACCATTGCCGATACAGATTCCTCATTCTTTCCTGACTTTCAAAACCCTGAATTTGATACTGAAAACTGGACTTCCGTCAATGTTCCGCACAACTGGGATCGATACGAGGGCTACCGCAGGTTGAAGCATGGCAATTTCCACGGTTCGGCATGGTATCGAAAGACATTTTCGCTAGCGGGTGGG
This sequence comes from Reichenbachiella sp., assembly GCA_965222305.1. GTDB lineage: Bacteria > Bacteroidota > Bacteroidia > Cytophagales > Cyclobacteriaceae > Reichenbachiella. Next base: position 2,922,664 of record OZ244943.1, on the reverse strand, counting down.
TTTGATTCTAATAAACGCTTTTTCCTCTTTTTCGAAGGAGTAGGATCGTACGCTACTATTTACCTCAATGGTGTAAAAGTAGGTGAGCACGCCGGGGGGCGAACCACCTTCACACTAGACGTGACAGATGTCATTGATAGAGTAGGGGAGAATATTTTGGCCGTTCAAGCCGATCATCCTGCTCATATCGAAGACCTGCCCTGGGTTTGTGGTGGCTGCTCGGATGAAGTGGGCTTTTCGGAGGGTTCACAGCCTCTGGGGGTTTTCAGACCTGTGCAGCTAGTGGTGACGAATGACGTCCGTATCGAACCTTTTGGAGTCCATGCCTGGAATGACACCACGGTTTCTGAAAAAGGTGCAGATATTTTCGTGACTGCTGAATTGAAGAACTACGGAAGTGAGGATAAGAAAATTTACCTAATCCATAGGTTGTTGGATGATGAAGGAAAAGAAATCTTAAACACGAGCAAAGAACTTAAACTGGCTTCCGGTCAAAAGAAAGAACTCCAACCCGAAACCCTTACTTTCGAAAACGTACAACTCTGGTCACCTGAAAATCCTTATTTGTATGAATTGGTTACGGAAGTCTACGAAAATGACCTCCTGATTGACCAGGTCGTGACTCCATATGGAGTCCGTTGGACGAAATGGGATATTGCCGAGGGTGGCACCAATCAGTTTTATCTCAATGGAAAACCCCTGTTCATTAACGGTACCGCTGAATATGAGCACAACTTAGGTAAGAGCCACGCCTTTGATGACAAAATGATCAAAGCGCGAGTTTCACAGATACGGGCAGCGGGTTTCAACGCTTTTCGTGATGCGCATCAGCCGCATAACTTTCGGTACCATCATGCCTGGGATTCTCTTGGGATGCTGTGGTGGACGCAGATGGCTGCTCACATCTGGTATGATACTCCTGAGTTTCGGGAGAATTTCAAAACACTCCTGACCGATTGGGTGAAAGAACGACGAAACAGTCCGTCAATCATCCTTTGGGGATTGGAAAATGAAAGCACCTTGCCGGAGGAGTTTGCCAGGGAATGCACGGAGTTGATTCGATCTTTGGATCCCGGGGCATCGACCCAACGGTTGGTCACAACTTGCAATGGAGGCACAGGTACGGACTGGGACGTGCCTCAAAACTGGACGGGTACTTACGGCGGAAACCCGGACTTGTATCATGAAGATGTAGAACGGCAGCAGTTGATCGGTGAGTATGGGGCGTGGCGGACGCTGGATTTTCATGAAAAGCCCAAGTTCATTACGGAGAAGGCTTATACCGAAAGGGCGATGACCCTGCTGATGGAGAAAAAAGTTTGGCTGGCCGACTCTGCCAAAGAGAAAACCTGTGGGCATTTCCAATGGATATTCACTTCACACGAGAACCCCGGCAGAAACCAAAGCGGAGAGGGTTTCAGGGAATTGGATCGTGTAGGGCCGGTCAACTACAAAGGACTTTTGTCTCCATGGGGCGAACCGGCGGATGTGTTTTACATGTACCGGGCGAACCATGTCGATCCCGAAACGGAACCGATGGTCTACATCGAATCGCACACCTGGCCGAACCGCTGGGTCGAGGCAGGAATTAAGGATGGAATCAAGGTGTTTAGCAATTGCGAAGAGGTGGAATTGTTCTGCGGCAATCAGACACTGGGCAGAAAGAAACACCCTGGATTTGGCAAGCACTTTCAATGGGATCAGGTGACAATTGATAAAAATTTTCTTTGGGCGGTGGGCTACCAAAATGGTGAAAGAGTAGCTGAGGATTTTATAAGGCTGCATCACATGCCGGGATCCGAAAAGCTAATGGAGTTGACTCAAAATGATGTGGAATTAAGCAACGACGGAGACCGGAATTATCTCTATCGTGTCAATTGCGGAGGGCCTGACTACACGGACTCCAATGGAAATCTTTGGATGGCGGATGCGGCCTGGCAAAACGACGAAACCTGGGGTTCAAAATCCTGGACGAACTATTTTGATGACCTTCCTCCATTCTATGCGAGCCAGAGAAGGACGTTCGATCAGGTGTTTAACACGTTGGACGGGGAGCTGTTCCAAACTTTCCGTTATGGACAAGATCAATTGGAGTTTGTGTTTCCGGTCGAGCCAGGAGCGTATGAAATCGAACTACATTTCATCGAGCCGTGGTATGGTACAGGTGGAGGAATGGACTGTATCGACTGGAGGGTGTTTGATGTAGCGGTAAATGGCGAAACGGTTTTGAATGATTTGGATATTTGGACGGAAGCAGGTCATGACCAGGCTTTGATCAAGAAAATTGAGGTGGAGGTGAATTCAAATGAGTTGAAAATCCATTTCCCAGAAGTGAAATCAGGACAGGCAATTGTTTCAGCCATTGCGATAAGCTCAAGAGACCAAAAGGCGAAATCAGCCCTATCCGCTGAAAAAATTCTTATGTCTTCAAATCTCAAAACCCATACCTGGCTGGACTGGGGAAACGAAGTGAGCAAGGGACAGTCTTTTCAATACCTTCCATCCGTGCTTATGGGTGCAGAGTGGGCGGTCATTGATCAGAAACTGTCCGCCAAAGAAACTGTTCTTGATTTGTCGAGGAAATCAAGCGTCTATGCTGCCCTGGCAGAAGGAGAGGCAATCCCCCAATGGCTCACCTCTTTCGATTCGACCAAACAAAAAATCATCATTGCGGGAAATGAAACGATCACTTATAAGGTATTCAATAAAAGGTTTGAAGAAGCTGGGTTTCTGAAAGTGAATTTGGAGAACAGCAAAAACGAAGTTCCCCTGATCGTGATGGCTACCGAGGCTGCTGTGCTGAAGCCCGCCTTTGACCTCAAACCATTGGTGCCTTACAACGAGGATGTGGTAATCTTGAAAACCAAAGGATTCATCATAGAAAAGAAATTTGGCTTTGGATGTGCAACCGTAACCCATTCAGGAATTCAGTCACTCGCCTGGCCGATCAGCACTGGAGTTGGGGATTACCATGCGATCCATTTCAAATACACCAACGAAACCGGAGTAGAAAAAATGGCCACTTATTCCCTAATCGCAGCAGACGGCACGGTGATGGAAACGGCCGAGCTCAATTTCAAACCAACCCCCCAAGGCAAGTACAGACAAATTTCGACATTCACCCAATCCATGATTAACGCGGGCAGCTATCAGGTTCAACTGACAACCTCTGACGCCAAAGGCCTCAGCTTCCGCGGGATTCGTGTTCAATAAATAATGTATTCAAGAAAAGATTTTGACCTATGAAAGAAATGAGGAACCTACCCCTAAATCCCCTAAAGGGGACTTGCTTGTTTACCCCTTTAGGGGCCAGGGGCAAATTGGTATTCACGAAAAATCTTTTCTTACGATTCAAACCTTATTTGATGAAATTTAATTTATCCATACTCTTAGTTTTTTCGGTATTGCTCTTCAGCTGCAGCCAAAAGAAAGTAGCCATTCAATTTGACGGAGGAACTACTTCAAAAACCGAATTTGGGATTGAGCAATTGACCGCTTCACTCAAATCAAATGGGTTTGGCATTTTAGAATCGGCCGAAACGGAATTAAGCATTTCGGCCAGTCTTGACCCTTCATTGGGAGCGGAGGCTTTCAAAGTTTCAACCGAAGGAAATGCTATCAAAATAGTCGGAGGCGACGAATCGGGATTGCTTTACGGTTGTTTGGAACTCAAAAAAGAAATCGAATCCAACGGCTGGCCAATGGATTTTCAGACTAGTCAATCTCCACAGATGGTGCTTCGAGGCACCTGCATCGGTGTGCAAAAAATGGAGTACTTGCCAGGTCGGACGGTATACGAGTATCCTTATACCCCTGAAAATTTCCCATGGTTTTATGACAAAGACCTGTGGATCCAATACCTCGACATGATGGTGGAGAACCGGTACAATACTTTGTATCTATGGAACGGCCACCCGTTTGCTTCGCTGGTGCGGCTGGAGGACTATCCATATGCTGTGGAAGTGACTGAGGAAGAGTTCAAGCAAAACGAAGAAATTTTTACCTTCCTGACGACCGAAGCGGAGAAGCGAGGCATCTGGGTGATCCAGATGTTTTATAATATCATTTTGTCCAAGCCTTTAGCTGAAAAGCATGGGGTGAAAACCCAGGATAGAAGCCGACCGATTTTTCCACTGGCAGAGGACTACACCAGAAAGTCCATCGCTGCTTTTGTTGAGAAATATCCGAATGTGGGATTACTCGTGGCGTTGGGGGAAGCCATGCAAGGGATTGGAAACGATGTGGCCTGGTTTACGAATGTGATTATCCCGGGTGTAAAAGACGGGTTGGCCGCTACCGGGCAAACGGTCGAGCCTCCAATCGTACTCAGAGGACATGATACGAACGCCTCTGTAGTGATGGAGAATGCCTTGCCACTGTACAGTAACCTCTACACGCTCAATAAATTCAATGGCGAATCACTAACGACTTATGAGCCCAAAGGCAAATGGGCCGAGTATCACAAAAGCCTAAGCGAATTGGGTTCGACTCATATAGACAATGTTCATGTATTGGCCAACCTGGAGCCGTTTCGGTACGGATCGCCGGATTTCATCCAGAAAAGTGTCAAAGCTATGCGGGATTCGCACGGAGCGAATGGATTGCATTTGTATCCCCAAACTTCCTACTGGGAGTGGCCTTATGCGCCTGACAAGACAGAGCCTTATTTGCTCGAGATGGATCGTGACCGAATCTGGTATGAAGCTTGGGGCCGGTATGCCTGGAATGTGGATCGTGACAGAGAGGAAGAAATTGAATTTTGGTCGAAAAAGCTCAATGAACAATTTGGTTGCGACAATTGTGGAAAGCCTATTTTGGATGCTTATGAAGCCTCAGGGGAAATTTCCCCGATGATCCTGCGACGTTACGGCATCACTGAAGGCAATCGGCAGACAATGACGCTAGGTATGTTCATGAGCCAGTTGATCAGCCCTGAGAAGTTTAGCTTGAACAAAATGCTCAACGAATCCCACAGCCCGGAAGGAGAGTGGCTTTCTGAGTATGCCCAGAAGGAATTTGAAGGAAAAGAACACCTGGGCGAAACGCCCCTTTGGGCTGCGGATGAAATTGTGAAGTACGGAAAAGCAGCGGTCGAAGCGATTGATCAGGCTCAGGGAATTACCAAGGAAGTGGAAGAATTCGAACGCCTCAAAAATGACATCTATTGCTATGATGCGATGGCCAAGCACTATTCCGAAAAGGTCAAAGCGGCTCTGTTGGTTTTAGACTATGGATACTCTGCTGATATTGGCAAACTGGACTCGGCCAGAACTCATTTGGCCAAAAGTCTGGAATACTTTGAAGTATTGGTAATGCTCACAAAGGATGCTTACCGCTATGCCAACAGCATGCAAACCAAGCAGCGTAGAATACCCATTGGTGGAAACGAGGGCAAAAACAAAACCTGGGAGGAATTGCTCCCCTTCTATCAAACAGAACTGGAAAATTTTGACCGAAACATTGCCCTGTTGAAACAATCCGATGGATCGGTGGAAAAGGAAGTGAAAGCCTTGAAACCTGTCTCAGTTGAAATGACAAGCAAAACGCATGGCACGTATGCCATCAAAGCGGGGCAAAAGCCCTTCTCAGACAAGCCCTATCAAATAGAAGGGCTGGCAGGCGAACTTAAAAACCTGACAGGAGTGAAATATTCCTTCAAAGAGCTGGACGACACGGACAATGAGGTAAGCTTCAAAACGGACGAACCAGTGAAGATGGTGGTAGGTTTCTTCCAATCGGATAAAACGGAATTCTTGTCACCACCCACGTTGGAGTTCGATGCATCCGCCAATTTCTACGGTCAGGCCGACATCAAAATTCTCAACGCGATGAAAATCTCCGGCTTACCACCGGTGAATGTCCATACCTATTACTTTGAGCCGGGCGAGCATTCTTTGTTGTTTGACAATGATGTGTTTCTTGTCCTTGGGTTTATTGAAGGGGATGAAACAATCCAGCCGCGGGATGCCGGGTTTGGTGCTGAGGGGCCTGCCACAGGATTGGATTGGTTGTTTTATTAATATGCCTCACATTAAATCCGACAGGGCAGGAAAGTCATTTATGTAAATTGCCATAAACTTGGGGCTGATTTTTGAACTAGTTATCAATGAGCGCAGAAGCAACAGCACAGAACGCCGGTAGTTCGAGTTTGGTCGAACGATTGGATGCCTTATACGAGTACGACCGGGAGCCGGTAGCAAAGAATAAACTTCACGGATGGAAGACCTTCATCGCCATGTTTGCGGGAGAGCACGTGGCGGGCACGGAGTTCGTCTTAGGGCCCTTGATGGTGATGCACGGCGTATCTGCCATCGATTTTGTGTTTGGCCTGCTCATTGGCAACACGCTAGCCGTACTGAGCTGGGCGTTAATGTGTGCACCGGTGGCTGTCAAAACTCGTTTGACCGTGTACTGGCAAATGCGGAAAATGGGAGGTCCCTACCTCACCGTTATATATAGTGCATTTTATGCCGTTATCCTTTGTTTGCTTGCCGGAGCTATGGTCAGTGTGGCTGTCACGGCCGTCTCAATTCCTTTAGGTATCCCAAACCCTGACTTTCATGCCGGGGATTTGATTCCTACTGTGCCGTGGATGATTATTGCCTTGGTGGTTGGGGTTGTGATTGCGCTTTTGGCGGTTCTTGGATTTGATAAAATCGCCCACTTCTCTAAAGTTTGTGCCCCATGGATGGCTTTGGTGTTTTTTGCTGCGGGATTGGCTGTGTTGGCGAACCTGGGAACAAATGGCTTTAGTGACTTTTGGCGGGTAGCCAATGAAAAAATATTTACCGGCATTCCAATAGGTAGCAACTCAAAATATACGATCTGGCATGTGGCTGGATTTGCGTGGTTGTGCAACGCAACTCAGCACATAGGTATGTCAGACATCACGATTTTCAGATATGCCAAAAGCTGGAAGCAGGGATTCTCTTCTGCGTTTGGAATGTTCGTTGGGCACTTCATGGCCTGGATCGCTTCGGGGATTCTGTGCGCGGCATTTTTGGCCGATGGAGGCACTAACCCACAGCCTGGAAACATCGCTTTTTTCGGTGCCGGTTATGCCGGATTGATCTGCGTGGTGATCGCAGGATGGACGACTGCTAACCCTACGCTTTACAGAGCAGGACTGGCGATCCAGGTGGCGACACCTAACTGGAAGCGTTGGAAGGTGACATTTTTGGCCGGTGCAGTGATGATCTTTACAGCATGTATCCCCGCGGTGAATGCTTATCTGGACAGGATTGTGAGCTTCTACGGTTTGTTCTTTATGCCGCTTGGTGCCATGATGTTTGTGGATGTGTTCTTGTTTCCGAAGTTAGGTTTGGAAAGCGAGTATGCCGAAAAGAAAGGCCTTCCGATTAGCTGGCCCGCTGCTGCTTCGTGGTTTATTTCCTTCTCCCTTATGTTCTTCCTTTATGCAAAGGACAACTACGCTTGGTTTAGGGATGCACTGGGGACGCAACCTGATTGGTTGGCAAGTATCCAGGCCGACTTGATGTTTATGGTCGCACCGGAGTGGATCTTGTGTGTGCTGTTATACGTTGGGTTTAGCAAGATCCAACAAAGAAATTCTAATGTTCAAACTTCTTAAGACAAGGATATGAAAACGGTATTGAAAGTTATTTCGCTCATTGGATTGATACTTACGCTGGTTCCCTCATTCCTTTTGTTTTATGGCGTGATCGAAAAAGAGACTCATTTTACCCTGATGGGAATCGGGGTATTATGCTGGTTTGGTACGGCGCCCTTCTGGATGAAGAGCCCCAAACTCGAATAGTGCTCCGATAAGGCCAACCGGCAATTGTAGTTTTAGTAATTTTATTCGATCCAAATTCCCGGCTCCTTGCAAGTCATTAATCTAAAAACCGAGTACAAAACCAATCCTATTGGCCTGGGCGTACTCAAACCACGCCTGAGTTGGCAGATTTCATCTGAAAAAAGAAACATAGTCCAGACTGCCTATCAGATTAAGGCGGCCGATAGTGCTGAAAACCTCAAGAATCAGGTACTGGTTTGGGACTCAGGAAAAGTTGAATCTGATCAATCCATTCATATCGCTTATGACGCCCCAACGCTCATATCCCGTCAGAGTATTTATTGGCAGGTAACAGTTTGGGATAATCAAGGGAACGAAGTGGTTTCTACCGAAAAGTCCTTTTTCGAAATGGGCTTTTTGGAAACTTCGGACTGGCAAGCAGACTGGATCACATCACCGGACGAGCCTAACCTAAAGGAATCAGAGCCTTGTCCATACCTTGCCAAATCTTTTTCAATTGACAAACCTATTGCCAAAGCAAGAATCTACGCGAGTGCACTCGGCTTGTACGAGCTTGAGCTGAACGGACAGAAAGTAGGAGACGAAGTATTTGCCCCTGGCTGGACCAACTACCGCAAGCGCATCCAGTACCAGGTCTATGATGTAACAGATCAGTTGAAAGAGGGTGAAAACGTAATCGGTGGCATCCTCGGTGACGGATGGTTTCGCGGGCACATGGGCTGGTGGGATGACAATCGCAATACTTATGGTGACCATACTGCCCTAATTCTGCAATTCGAAGTAGAATTTGAGGATGGAACCAAAGAAACGATAACCACAGATGATTCTTGGAAAATTGGCTCAGGCCCTATTCTTGAATCTGACATTTACAATGGGGAAATCTATGATGCTCGTCTCGAATTACCTGGCTGGTCTGAATCTGCGGAAATTTCATCCGACTGGAAATCCGCCAAAATTCTTGATCATTCGAAAGAAATTTTAATCGCCTCAGAAGGAGAGAAAGTCAGGAAAACCAAAGAAATCAAACCCATTGAACTGTTTATCACGCCCGCAGGGGAAAAGGTATTTGATTTAGGTCAAAACATGGTCGGATGGGTTCGGCTGAAAGTCCAGGGAGAAGCAGGCGCAGCGGTAAAATTTCAATTCGCCGAAGTGCTGGATCAGGAGGGGAACTTTTATATCGACAACCTTCGTGGGATAAAATGTACCGATACTTATATCCTCTCCGGCAAGGATGAAGAAACTTACAAGCCTCGATTTACTTTTCACGGCTTCCGATATGTGAAGGTGGAAGGCTATCCTGGTGAATTGAGTTTAGAAAGCATCACTGGAATTGTCGTACATTCAGACATGCCCCAGATTGGACATTTCGAATGTTCGCATCCTTTGATCAATCAGTTACAAAGCAACATCGAATGGGGACAGCGAGGCAATTTTCTGGACGTACCGACCGACTGTCCACAAAGAGACGAACGCCTCGGTTGGACAGGCGATGCACAGGTATTTGCACCAACCGCCAGTTTCAATTTCAATACGGCACCATTTTTCACCAAGTGGCTAGCCGATCTGGAATCCGAACAACGAGAAGATGGCAGTGTGCCCTGGGTCGTACCCAACAATATCAAGGACGGCGGAGGTACCGGATGGTCCGATGGATTTGGGGCTACAGGCTGGGCGGATGCGGCAGTAATCATACCGTGGACACTTTATCAGAGTTATGGAGATTCGAAAGTTCTAGAAAGACAGTTTGAATCCATGCTGGCTTGGGTGAAATATATGACCAATTGTGCCGGGGAATCGTGCATTTTTGAGCAGGGCTTCCACTTTGGAGATTGGTTGTCTTTTGCAGAATATTATAGTTATCAATACAACGCCCCGGATTACGGGTACGCCGGAGCCCACACAGACAAAGCATTGATCGCCACGGCCTATTTCTATCGCTCGACTGAGATTGTGCAGAAAACTGCCGAATTGTTGGGTCGGGAATTGATTGCTCAGTCTCTGGCAGAGTTGCTTCCCAAAATCAAGCTGGCCTGGAACAAAGAATTTGTTACCCCAACCGGTCGATTAGTTTCTTCTACTCAGGCGGCTTATGCGATTGCCTTGCGTTTTGGTTTGATCGAAAAATCCAAGATTGAAACCATCTCAAAGAGATTGGCCGACGATGTGAGCTACTTCGGGCATCTGACCACAGGTTTTTTGGGAACCCCAGAGTTGAATTTTGCCCTATCGGATTTTGGGCATTTGGAGCAGGCATTTGATCTGCTCAACAATGAGCGATATCCTTCCTGGCTCTATGCGGTGACGCAGGGTGCTACTACGATCTGGGAGCGCTGGGACGGTATCAAGCCGGACGGCACCTTCCAGACAGTCGGCATGAACAGTTTTAACCACTATGCCTACGGGGCGATAGGGGACTGGCTGTATTCGAGGGTAGCAGGGATTCAGATTGATGAAGCCAATCCCGGATACAAACGAATAATTTTCGAGCCACATATCGGTGGTGGGCTGACCCATGCCAAAGCGGAACTTGAAACTATGTATGGTAAGGTTTTATCTGGCTGGAAGATAGAGGGCGATCTGAAAAATCTAAAAATAGAAATACCTGCCAATTGCACCGGAGTGGTGAAACTTAGGGAAGCGGAAGGAGCAAAGTTAAAGTTGGATGGACAGGATACCGTTGATTTTAGAATGGTTGAGGAAAAAGCCGAGTTGATCCTTGGATCGGGGGAATACGATATTGAGTGGTAATCTGATTTAAGCTTATTGATTGCCGATTGAAGATTTGGGATTTTGAATTCCAGAAATGAAAACTTATGAAAAATAGACTAAGAATATTTCTCGCTTTGGTGTTGCTCAGCAATGTTGGTTTGGCACAAAGCTTTTATGATGTCACAAAATATGGCGCAAAAACCGATGCCAGCGAAAAAGCCACTGATGCCATCAAGCAAGCCATCACTGAAGCTTCTGAAGCAGGCGGGGGCACAATCTATTTCCCTGCAGGGGAATACCTCACTGGCCCGATTCATCTCAAAAGCAACATCACGCTATTTTTTGATGCAGGAAGCTATGTCCGGTTCAGCGACGAATTTGATGATTATTTGCCATTCGTGCAGTCCAGGTATGAGGGAATCATGGTCAAGAGTTTTTCACCACTGATCTACGCTTATGAAGTGGAAAATGTAGCCATCGTTGGACGTGGTACTCTTGATGGTCAGGGATTGAAATGGTGGCACCAGACCGAACGGCTCCAGGGCAAGGATGCCAAGCGCGTCAAATGGCAGGACATGCACGATGAGCTCAATAAAGATGTGGTGAACGAGAATAGCCCCCACATGATCAAGCGAGGCTTTTTACGACCGCCATTCATTCAGCCCATGTATTCTAAAAATATCCGGATTGAAGGAATCACAATTCTTAATTCGCCCTTCTGGACGATCAACCCTGAATTTTGTGAAAACATTACCATCACGGGTGTGACGATCAACAACCCTCCGTCACCTAATACGGACGGGATCAATCCTTCTTCGTGTAGATATGTGCACATTTCTGATTGTCATATCAGCGTTGGGGATGACTGCATCACAATCAAATCCGGCAAGGATGAGGACGGAAGGAAAATGGCTACACCGGCAGAAAATTATACGATTACAAATTGTACTATGCTGTCTGGGCATGGAGGCGTGGTGATTGGTAGTGAAATGTCCGGAGATGTGAAAAAGATTACCATTTCCAACTGCGTCTTTGATGGGACTGATAGAGGGATTCGAATCAAATCTACCCGTGGACGTGGAGGGGTGGTAGAGGATATCCGAGTGGACAATGTGATCATGAAGGACATCAAGAAAGAGGCGATCAAACTCAATATGTTTTACTCGAAAACGGCACCTGAGCCTGTTTCGGAGCGGACGCCGATATTCAGAAACATTCACTTTAGTGATATCACCGCCAATGGCCAGCAAGCCGTTGTATTGATAGGCTTGGAAGAAATGCCCATCGAAAACATCACCTTTAGCAATATCAATTTTGATGTGAAGGAAGGCTTTTATGTCAAGGATGCGAAAAAAATCCTGATCAACAATGTAAGGGTTAATATCGAACTGGGAGCGGCTCTGGAAGTGGAAAATACCAATGATATCGAGATCAACAAATTCAAGACCTATTCGCATAATGAAGGTCGACCATCTATTGAATTTGAAAATGTTCAAAACGCTTATATTACTAACTCCCGAGCCACTGAAGGCACCGGAACTTTTCTCGATGTTTCCGGAGAAGAGTCCAAAAATATTTTCCTGAATGACAACTTCCTGGATGAAGCCAAACAGGCTGTTAAAACTGGAAAAGAAGTCCCATTCAAAATCAAAACCGATGACTAAACCTTTTCAAATCGCCCTTATTGGTCTTGTGACTAACAAGTTTTCAAGAGCATTCTATCTATTAATCTCATTAGCCCTAATCCAATCCTGCTCACCAAGCAAGCAAGAAACCACCCTCCGACTCTGGTACGACGAACCCGCCCAGGAATGGACCGAAGCTCTCCCCTTGGGCAATGGCCGAATTGGTGCGATGGTGTTTGGCGGTACTGAGGTCGACAGAATCCAGTTCAACGAAGAGACGTTCTGGACAGGTGAACCACGGGATTACAGCCGGGAAGGGGCCTCAGCTTATCTGGACGAAATACGTCAATTGATTTTTGAGGGCAAACAGGACGAAGCGGAGGAACTGGCTCAGCGCGAGTTTATGGGCCGCCAAAGCAACGAAGAAAACTACCCGACCGAACTGGCTGCATGGTTCAAAGAGGTCAACGCCCCTGAAGCGTTGAAATACGCTTCGCCCGAGTGGGACGACAGTGCCTGGGGTACCATGAAATTTCCCGCCAAAGATGGCTGGGAAAAGATCGGTTTCGAAGGATTGGATGGCTCGATCTGGCTCAGGTATTCTTTTGAACTACCTGCCGAATGGGAAGGAAAAGAGTTGGTGCTGAACCTTGGAAGAATCAGGGATGAAGATGTCACCTACCTCAACGGACAAAAAGTAGGAGAAGAAACCAATAGGAATGCCCACCGCCGTTATCCAGCTGTCCCTTCGGTGGTGAAAAAAGGAAAAAATACCATCGCAATCCACGTACTGAATTTCTACAACAAAGGCGGAATGGTCGGCTTCAAAACAGGAGAGCCGATGACCGTGTATCCAAAGGGAGGGGATATCAATGCCGGAATACCATTTGATGTGGAATGGAAGTATTTCGTACAAAACGGCACTCCACCTGACTATCCACAGTACCAGGCTTCTTATCAGCCGTTTGGGGATCTGTGGTTGAGTTTCGATACACATGAGAATGTACAGAACTACGAACGGGAGCTCGATATAGAAAATGCCTTGAGCAAAACAACTTATGAACTCAACGGGGTGAAGTATACCCGTGAATATTTCATCAGTGCACCGGATCAGGTCTTGGCAGTCAGGGTCAGTGCTTCTAAAAAAAGGTCTATTTCGTTATCTGCTGGATTGAGCAGCCGTCATCCCGACCATAGCGTCACCGCAGTGGACAACAATACCCTCCAGCTGCAAGCACAGATTCAAAATGGAGCCTTGGGTGGGGTGTCTTATCTCAAAGCAGATTCTAAAGGCGGAGAAGTAGCTGTCTATAACAATAAGTTGGTCATCTCAAATGCAGATGAGATGCTACTCTATTTGACTGCCGGAACCAATTTTGTCAGCTACAATAATGTCTCCGGTGACGCAGACAAAAGGGCAAAGGACGATTTGAAGGCTTTATCAGGAAAGTCGTTTGATGTAGTTAAACAAAACCATATCGATGAGTACAGGTCCTACTTTGACCGGTTCTCCGTGGACTTTGGCCGCTCACAAAATGAAGCACTGACCACAGATGAAAGAATTCAGCAATTTGCAAATGAGGACGACCCGGCTTTGGTTGCGCTGTACATGCAATATGGTCGGTACCTGCTGATCTCGAGCTCAAGGCCAGGTACGCAACCTGCCAATCTACAGGGCATCTGGAACGATGAGCTTACACCGCCATGGGGAAGCAAATACACCACGAACATCAATTTGGAAATGAACTATTGGGCCTCCGAGGTGCTGAACCTGTCGGAGATGCACGATCCTTTGATTCAGTTGGTACAGGAGGTAAGCGAACAAGGCCAAAAAACCGCAAAGAACCATTACGATGCATCGGGTTGGGTGTTGCACCACAATACGGACCTTTGGCGAGCCACCGCTCCGATCAACAACTCTAATCATGGCATATGGCCGACCGGTGGGGCTTGGCTGTGTCATCAGCTTTGGGAGCGGTATTTGTTTACTCTGGATGATGATTTTCTCAGGGAAACCGCCTATCCATTGATGAAAGGTTCGGCTGAATTTTTCACAGAGGTATTGGTTGAAGATCCGGAAACCGGATACCTGATCAGTACTCCATCCAATTCCCCGGAAAACGGTGGCTTGGTAGCAGCTCCTACAATGGATCATCAGATTATCCGTGATTTGTTTTCCAACTGCGTCCGAGCATCGAAGATTCTGAATATGGATCAGGAGTTTAGCCGGCAGTTGTCGGAAATGCTCCCTCGAATTGCCCCTAACAAAATCGGTCAGCACGGCCAGCTGCAGGAGTGGTTGGTAGATATCGACAATCCTGAAAACAAGCATCGACATGTTTCCCACCTGTGGGGACTGCATCCCGGCAATGAGATCAATCCATCTACCCCTGAGTTGATGAATGCCGCAAAGCAATCATTGATCTTTCGTGGAGATGATGGTACGGGCTGGAGCCTTGCCTGGAAGGTTAACTTTTGGGCGCGGCTGCTGGACGGTGACCATGCCTGGCTCATGATCAAGAATTTGTTCCGGCCTGCTTGGGGAGAAGACAAGCAGGGTGGAGGCTCTTATGTCAATCTATTCGACGCACACCCGCCATTCCAGATCGATGGAAACTTTGGTGCATCTGCGGGAGTAGCCGAGATGATCATCCAAAGCCAGAATAAAGAAATCATGCTGTTGCCTGCATTGCCTTCTGCCCTGAAAGAGGGTAAGGTCAAAGGCCTCAAAGCTCGAGGTGGACTGGAGTTAAGCCTCGAATGGAGCAAAGGCCAGTTAACAAACCTTGAGGTTGTTTCACAATTCAAGCAAACACAATCTTTCTCATACAAGGGGAAGTCTTTCGAGATGGATCTGGTGCCTGGAGAGGTGATATCGGTGGATAGTTTTTGATGATTCAGGAATAAGAACAAGACCGTCAAAATTAACCGTCATCGCGAGCAGTGCGAAGTGATCTCGGTCTTTTAAAAGTGGACGAGATTGCTTCATTCGTGCCTTCTTCGCAATGACGGATCTTTTTTACAACTCATCAACAAAACATGAATACCATCTGTGATTTATTGCCAGAGCGCCTATCCACTGTCTTCTTATCTTTAAGTTACTTCCTACCTACACTTCCAAAGCAATGCACGGCTCAAAATTAGAAGTAGTGAAATAATGTAGCCGTCTCTCCTGAGTGTCATGCGGGATGCGACAGGACGGTTATCTATCGGATTTTCAAGAATATTGATATTACTAAAAATATCATTTGGACGGAAGCACCCTGATGTGCTGTGTTCTAATGTTTTAGGATGTCCAAAAGGACAAAAAAAGAGAGAAATTCAAAACAATCCACGCTGTGTCAATAGCCAAGGGCACGCCTGGAGGAATGAAAAGACTATGAGATTGAAATTACTAAAACCTTTATTGTGCCTTGTGGTGATTCTGGGATTAGCCAGCAATGTGGCCATTGCCCAGCAGACAGTGACAGGAAAGGTCATCAGCGTGGGAGACAATGAAGTACTACCGGGAGTAACGGTACTGATCAAAGGAACCACCAAAGGTTCTGTAACCGACATAGAAGGAAACTACCGGATAGAAGCTAGCCCAGACGACATAATAGTATTTTCATTCATAGGATATGTGACCCAGGAAGTAAAAGTGGGGTCGCAGGCTGTGATAGATGTCGATCTTGAGTTTGATGTACAGAGCCTGGACGAGGTAGTGGTTGTTGGATATGGAGAACAGAAGAAGGCAAATCTGACGGGGGCGATTTCTGTGGTTGAAACAAAGGAACTTGAAGATATTCCCGTGAGCAATCTGTCCGAGTCATTGGTCGGACGATTGGCGGGGGTTGAGGTTTCTCGAGGGGGAAATGGTATTCCAGGTGCACAATCGGCACTTGTCATTCGGAGAGAGAGCGCTTCTGGGAATATTGCTCGACAAGTACTCTACGTGATTGATGGAGTGGTGTACACGGAAGAACAAGATGGAACGGGGCCCTCAGGGCATGAGATGTTTAACCGATTGGACCCGACGGAAATCGAGAGTATTTCAATATTAAAGGATGCAGCAGCAGCAGTATACGGAGCTAGGGGGTCAGGAGGAGTCATATTGGTGAAAACAAAGAGGGGAAAAGCAGGTAAGATTCGGATAAACTATAATGGCTCCCTGGGAATTGGTACACCTACGCAAACTCCTGACATGATGAGTGCAGGAGATCATGCCAGAATGCTGAACGATATACTGGATGTCAAAGCTCTGGTCGGCGAGCGAGTGAGACCATCTGACTACATTTCTGAAGACGAAATAAATAGGGTAGATACTCTTGATTATGACTGGTTGGATGGACTCTATAAAGACGCCGTTACCCAAAGACATTCTATCAATGTATCTGGTGGTGGAGAAAACGTTCGATACTTCTTTTCTGGGGGATATTATCATGAAACAGGGAACTACAGTAATATTTGGTACAAAAGGTATAACCTGAGATCCAATGTGGAAGCAGATCTTTCGGATGATCTTATGTTTACCTTGGGCATGAGTTTTAATGAGGGTAGGAGGAAAAATCCGGATTTGGATGGCACCTCAGGTAGTGGATTGGCTGAATTCTTTCGACGACCCTTTACTGCACCGAAATGGGCTCCTCCAGTCGTAGATGGATTACCCACTGCTCATGATGACGAGTGGAATCCATATGCATTCTTCGAGTCAGGCAGTACAAAAGAAAGCGTATCCAATAATATGAATATAACCGGTAGCCTGGATTATGAAGTGCCCGTCATAACCGGTCTGAAACTAAGCACAATGTTTGCTTACAATGTAAACAATGCCACAGGTAACTCGTTTAGGCAAAATTTCTATACCAATCCTCTGCTGGTAGAGTCTGGAGAAAAGCTGCCGAGACCGGAAATCGACTATGATCAGGGACAAAAGTTTCAGAATAATGATGAGAGAATAAGGAACTCCTTCACCAAGGGAATAAACTATCAATTCAACTTTTCAGCGAATTACTCGAGAACTTTCGGAGATCACAATCTGGGTGCCACTTTCGTTTATGAACAATCAGATGGTAATAGTGAAGAGATTAACGTAACCCTCCAGAATGCTGAGATTGGAGGATACAATTATTTGTGGGCTTTTTCCAGAGACGGAATGGATGTTGGATCAGGCTATAAGCAACTTGGGAGATGGGGTTCAATAGGTAGAGTCAATTACGATTATAAGGGTAGATACTTAATTGAATCTTCCTTTAGATATGAGGCGTCCTCAAAATTTGCAGCATCGGATCGAGAAGGGTTCTTTCCTGCGGTTTCTGCTGGTTGGGTCATTTCAGAGGAATCCTTCTTTAGCGACAATATAGGATTCATGAATTTCTTTAAAATACGTTCTTCATACGGCATTACCGGTAATGACAACACCAGGCCTTATGAGCACAGGGCTTCGTATTTGGCCAATAGAACCGGACCGGTCTTTGGAGATGGCAGTGAGGGGACGTTGAGCGGAGCCATTGAAATTCGAAACAAAGGAGTAACGGTGCCTACGCGAACCTGGGCAAAGACAAGAAATTTCAATGTGGGGGTAGACCTGAAGGCAGTAAATCACAAACTGTCCTTAACTGCAGAGTACTATTATGCCGAAACCTACGATGGTTTTATGAGAAATCCCACCTATCCATTTGTGATTGGAAATGCTAAACCACCTGAAGAGAATTACAAAATTTCTTTTTCAGAAGGTTATGAGATTCAACTTGGGTTTAAAGATAAAATAGGAAATGACTTTAGCTATTCATTTAATGCCAACTTTACGCGTAGGAGAAGCAGGCCTTTGAAACTATACCAAAACCCTGCGGCTATAGGATCCTACTATGATGAGCTCATCAATGATGACAGCAATCAACCCGGATATACAGCTATAGGTATAATTCGTACCGAAGAAGATTTAGCCATGGTTAGGGAGATGTTTTATAACATGGATCCGGAGGTTTGGCAGTTAGGGATGATTGCATACCAAGATATAGGAGGAGATGTGTATAGTAATGAGCCTGATGGACTACTCACTAAGGACGGTGATACACGTATCATTGCAGAATATACAAGCCCTCCCTATAGCTATGGGCTCTCATTCCGCTTTGGGTGGAAAGAAATAAGTGTTTCTGGTAACTTCAGTGGTGTGTTTGGACACAAAGAGTTTATCCCGAAAGTCGAGCATGATCATGCCAGCTTGCCAGATTTGAATAGCAATACATTTGCTTGGTGGGGTGACTACTGGACTGAGGATAATCCCGATGCCTCATTGCCAAGACCTTATGCATATGGTTTAGAAGACCAGCACAGTACTTTTTGGATGAGAGATGGGCATACGTTGAGACTTAACAATCTCAATGTATCATATGCTATTCCTGATAAGTGGTCAAGGAAAATAAAAGTGGACAATTGGCGCTTCTACATGACGGTCACAAATGTCTGGACAATAATTAGTCCTTTTGACTACAAAGATCCAGCCATCAGCAATGCATTTGAGTATCCGTTGGTGCGCACAATAAGTTTAGGGACCAGATTTTCACTTTGATAGATGATGAAGAAATTGAGAGATAATAGTATTAAGCACGTTTTGCTACTCGGTATAGTTTTATCGGCATGGGCGTGTAACGATATATTGGAGGCTGAGGAGCTAAACGCCATCGATCAGGAGCGGGTATTTAATGATCCTGAGGTAGCGACATTGGCAATTAATCAATTGTACAATGTGGTATTGCCGGGATTTTCAGCTTTAAGTAACCTTAAGAATACAGATGATGTTTTTGAAGACATCTATGTGGGGCCAGATACCAAGGAATTGATTTATGGCAACTATACAGACCCTGGTGTAGATGAGACAGAATCATTGGGAGCATATTCAGTCGAAGTATTCGGCTATGTTCGAGAGGTTAATTTGTTGCTTGAAGGAATTCAAGGAGGATCTATTTCTGAAGAAGACCGAAATCCATTATTGGGCCAATTGTACTTCATGAGGGCCTGGTTGTACTGGGATAGAATGGTTAAAGATTATGGAGGAGTCCCTATAGTGTCTGGTATTTTGGATGTCAACGATGGGTTTGACAATCATCTGCCCAGGGCGACCACTGCTGAAAGTGTACAGTTCATTATTGATGACTTGGATCAGGCCATGAATATGTTGGGGGATTACGGATCTAAGGACTATGGTCGGTTTACAAGAGCCGCTGCGGCGGCGTTCAAAGGACGAGTTCTATTGTTTTATGCCAGCCCGATGTATGTTCCGGACGGTATGACCAATGCTGACGGCTTACCTGACAGATGGCAAGCCGCTTACAACGCGAACTTGGAAGCAAGACAGATAGCAGAGGCCTCTGGACATGCATTGCATCCCGATTTTACTATGCCGTTTTTGGACGAGTCTAATCCGGTTGAGGCGATTTATTTGAAACGCTTTTCGACGGTTAATCAGATATCAAACTCGTATACGGCCCAGGTGCTCCCATATAGCATGCGAGGTGACGGTTTAAATCCTGTTGATAAAAGTTCTCCAAACTGGGATTTTGTTTCTTGTTTCCCAATGAAGGACGGTTTTCCTATAGGTGAAGGAAGTTACACATATGATGCAGAGGCCTATTGGTACAACCGTGACCCAAGGTTGGCAGCAATAGTGGGATACAATAGTGCTCACTGGCCGTCAGAGGATAACGCAAACCACCGAGTGTGGACTTATGACAGAAATGCAGACAATAGAGGTTTTGAACCGAATGCTGGTTTTTACTTGAGAAAAAATGCTGTAACAAATGAAAGTATCGATCAGACAGGTAAAACTGATTGGATTGAAATAAGATTTACTGAGGTACTACTAAACCTGGCAGAGTCCGCCAATGAAATTGGTAACCAGTCAGAAGCAAGATCTATTCTATACGAGATTCGTGAGCGTGCGGGCATCGAGCAGGGTACTGGTAATTATGGAATCGCTGATGGTCTTACAAAGACCCAATTGCGCGCAGTGATTATGAATGAAAGAAGAATAGAGCTTTCGTTTGAAAACAAACGGTACTGGGATTTAAGGAGAAGAAATATGTATGAGAATGGGTTAGATGGTACTTCCAGAGCGGGTCTCAATGGTACAAGAAGACAGGAGGCTTCAACATTTCTAGATTCTTTGTACGTCATATCTATCGTGCCAGGACTAGACACGATTTCTAACCCTGACACGCAGGTGGATTCGGTATTCGCAATTTTTGAGCGGGAAATGAGGGATACGATAGACTGGGAAGATCCCGAGCGATACAAAGCTTATTTTATTACAGAAATTGGCGATTTGGATGAATTTGATATTGAATACCTACAACCTAAATACAACTTTTTTCATCTGCCTACGCGTGCTGTGGAGTATAACATGAATTTGGAGCAGACAATTCTATGGCCTGATGGAACGTTTGATCCATTAGCAGAATAAAAAAACATTGAACTAAAAAAGTGTAACGTTATGATTAGACAATTACTTAACAAATTATGTGCTTTGGTTGTTGCTCTTGTGGCAGCAAATTCAATATATGCGCAGGAGGATACAACAATGGTGCTGAGTCCGGGTGATTTTGTATTGGACCCCAATGCTTACTATACGGCTGGGGTAGACAAAGACAAAATCGGAAATGATGGTGTGGATGAGCACTACGAAGGATGTGATGATTGCTACGGTGACTCAGACCACTGGGAATTGGGTGAGCAGTTTGGATGGAAATACGACAGTGTGATCATATTCCATGATTGCGAAACTTGGGAGTCTACAAATTCAGAGGCTGGACATGCAGTGAAACAGGCTGATTCTCAACCAGAAGGATGGCCTACTAGTTGGAATTTTATCCAAATGGGTAAATCGAAAAACTGGGGAATTGATTCTTTGGAATTTCAGGATCCCCACATTATGAGCCCGGCATTTGCAAATTTGAAATCAATTGAGATTCTGGTTGCAAGTGATATTTCCATCAACCCTGGTCGAGATGTATTCATGATCATCGAAGCTTCACGTGATGGTGAGGTCTGGGGCTATGTAGATGAGCCTGTCGATGATCAACTGCTCTATAATGCCTATTTGATACAAAAATTGGATGCACAGGGCGGTAATATATACAACTATACATCTGACAATGTGGATTTTGCAAACATCGTAGCCCTGTCTGAAGACGCTGATTCGATTTTTGTAAGAGTGATGGCTTTCCCTGATTTGGATCGTAACAAGACCAATGGGGAGCGACTTAAGATTTGGGGTATGACCATTGAGGCTCAAACCATAGTAGATGAGGTTGATCCACCGGATACGGTAATGTCAATAGGAACCCTACAGAACAAAGCGAATTTCATCATACGTGATGGACACTTCATGTCAACAAATCATGAAGAAATCAAGGTGTATAACCTGGCAGGTCACTTGCTAGGCAGCGGCAAGCAGGTAGGCATCAGAGGAAAAGGCCTGTACATTGTGAAGTCCAGGACATTCACTCAGAAAATCTTTATTAATTAAGAACTAGCTATATAGACTCCATGGTAAAGACGATTTACTTAGGGTTCATTAATTCATAATCTAACAACAATAAATCAAGACAAATTATGAAACTCAAATTTTTACACTATTTAGCTTTTTGTGCAGTAGTGCTGGGTACTTCGCTCAGCGCTAATGCCCAAAAGGTGCACAGGGTACCAAACTCTGTAGCAGATACGCTGTATCTGGAGAAATTCATCGAGAACATCGAGATGTGGGACTCGGGTGACATTATTATGTTGATCGACCCTGAGTACACCATTACCGGTACGATCGATATTTTTCAGGAGGTTACCATCGTTGGTGACCCTGCTTTGGGCAAAAGGCCTTTACTGCATATGTATGACAATGGTTTTAGAGCAAAAGAAGACTCTATGGCGATTACCCTCAAGGGAATGGTTCTCGACGGCTATGACCCTAACGACGGTAAAACCGCAAACCATGTGCTACGATTTGATCAGGCATCATTCTTCAACGAGTATGACGTAACGATCCAGGATGTAGAGGCATATGATTTCAACGGAGGTATCCAGCTTTACAAAAACCAAAAGACCCATTACAACAGTCTAGTTTTGGACAATGTGTACTTCCATGATATGCTGGGCGATTATGTATTGGATCCTAGACTCAACTGGGTGGAGAAAACTACAATCACCAATTCGACATTTGCCAACATCAAAGGTTTTATCAAAAATTACTACAACAACAACGATGGGGGTAACGATGGCATTTTTGGAACACAAACTTCTGAAGTGCTGATCGATCAGAATACCTTTTATCTTGGTGCAAGTGATGCATTCATCCAGCAAAACGATGGACACGATAGCTCGCTGGACTTTACATTTAGCAACAACATCGTAAGCGGGTTGGTTGACTATGAAAACAGCCGTCCGTTCAGAATTGCAGAAGATGTAGGGACAGTTGTTATTTCAAACAGCGTATTTCATGATTTTGAGACAATGAGAACGGGTGGTTACAACCTTGATACTCTTTCATTGCAAGCTAATGTAACCCTAACTAATATTTCAGAAGACGATCCGGGATATAACAGACCGGATGATGGTGAGTTTTATGTATTCTCAGACATTGGAGACTCTGAGTGGAGACAAAGTGCAGATCGTATCGTAGACCTTGAAGGATACATCGAAGATATTACCAAATGGGAAGCAGGTGTTCCAATTGTTTTGACAGAACCTGAGTACTTCATCAATGGAACGATCGACATCTTCCAGGAGATTGTAGTAGAAGGTGCAGATCCTAACAATCCTCCGGTTCTTCACTTCTATGACAATGGATTCAGAGCGAAGGAAGATTCAATCTCGATCACCCTTAGAAACATGATCGCCGATGGATACGATCCTAACGACGGTAAGACAGCGAATCACTTCTTGAGATTTGATCAGGCAGCTTTCCAGAATGAGTATGATGTTACCATTGAAAACGTAGAAGCTTATGATTTCAACGGAGGTATCCAGCTCTACAAAAACCAAAAGACGCATTACAACACCCTTACCTTGGACAATGTATATTTCCATGACATGTTGGGTGACTATGTAATAGATCCAAGGTTGAACTATGTAGAAACCACAACGATCACCAATTCGACATTTGCCAATATCAAAGGTTTTATCAAGAACTTCTACAACGATAATGACGGCACCAATGGTAACGCATGGGATGGAATGACCCAAACGGTTGTGATTGATCACAACACATTCTACAATGCCGCGAGCGATGCGTTCATTCAGCAAAATGACGGATCGGATGGTACTTTGGACATGGACTTCACTAACAACATCGTGAGTGGTCTGTTGGATTATGACAATTCACGTCCATTCCGAATCAATGAGGCTGTAGGTGCTGTTGATTTGACTAATAGTGTATTCCATGATTTTGAAACAAACAGAACGGGAGGATACAACCTGGATACCGCTTCTTTGTTGACGAATGTGACCTTAGTGGAGGTGACTGAGGATGATCCTAAATACACAGACGGAGAGAAAGGAAACTTCACACCAAAGGCATTTGCTGTTTACACGGGTGCTACAGATAATGGAGCGCAAGGCGATCCCGAGTGGATCTTGACTGATCAACCACAGGATATAGACCTGGAGGCGTTTATCGAGGATATCACTTTGTGGACTGCCGGAGTGCCTATCGTGCTTAACGAGTCTGAGTACTTCATCAATGGAACGATCGACATCTTCCAGGAGATTGTAGTAGAAGGTGCAGACCCTAACAATCCTCCGGTTCTTCACTTCTATGACAATGGATTCAGAGCGAAGGAAGATTCAATCTCGATCACCCTTAGAAACATGATCGCCGATGGATACGATCCTAACGACGGTAAGACAGCGAATCACTTCTTGAGATTTGATCAGGCAGCTTTCCAGAATGAGTATGATGTTACCATTGAAAACGTAGAAGCTTATGATTTCAACGGAGGTATCCAGCTCTACAAAAACCAAAAGACGCATTACAACACCCTTACCTTGGACAATGTATATTTCCATGACATGTTGGGTGACTATGTAATAGATCCAAGGTTGAACTATGTAGAAACCACAACGATCACCAATTCGACATTTGCCAATATCAAAGGTTTTATCAAGAACTTCTACAACGATAATGACGGCACCAATGGTAACGCATGGGATGGAATGACCCAAACGGTTGTGATTGATCACAACACATTCTACAATGCCGCGAGCGATGCGTTCATTCAGCAAAATGACGGATCGGATGGTACTTTGGACATGGACTTCACTAACAACATCGTGAGTGGTCTGTTGGATTATGACAATTCACGTCCATTCCGAATCAATGAGGCTGTAGGTGCTGTTGATTTGACTAATAGTGTATTCCATGATTTTGAAACAAACAGAACGGGAGGATACAACCTGGATACCGCTTCTTTGTTGACGAATGTGACCTTAGTGGAGGTGACTGAGGATGATCCTAAGTACACAGACGGAGAGAAAGGAAACTTCACACCAAAGGCATTTGCTGTTTACACGGGTGCTACAGATAATGGAGCGCAAGGCGATCCCGAGTGGATCTTGACTGATCAGTTGCAAGATGTAGATCTCGAGGCTTATATCGAAGATATCACTTTGTGGACTGCTGGAGTGCCTATCGTGCTTAACGAATCTGAGTACTTCATCAATGGAACGATCGACATCTTCCAGGAGATTGTAGTAGAAGGTGCAGACCCTAACAATCCTCCGGTTCTTCACTTCTATGACAATGGATTCAGAGCGAAGGAAGATTCAATCTCGATCACCCTTAGAAACATGATCGCCGATGGATATGATCCTAACGACGGTAAGACAGCGAATCACTTCTTGAGATTTGATCAGGCAGCTTTCCAGAATGAATATGATGTTACCATTGAAAACGTAGAAGCTTATGATTTCAACGGAGGTATTCAGCTGTACAAAAATCAAAAGACTTCTTACAACTCGTTGACACTGGACAGTGTGTATTTTCATGACATGTACGGAGACTATGTATTGGATCCAAGGTTGAACTACGTGGCCAATACAAGCATTAAGTATTCGACATTTGCCAATATCAAAGGTTTTATCAAGAACTTCTACAACGATAATGATGGCACCAATGGTAACGCATGGGATGGAATGACGCAAACAGTTGTTATCGATAGCTGTACGTTCTACAACGCTGCGAGTGATGCGTTCATTCAGCAGAATGACGGATCAGACGGTACATTGGATATGGACTTCACTAACAACATCGTGAGTGGTCTGTTGGATTATGACAATTCACGACCATTCAGAATTAATGAAGCAGTAGGTTCTGTTGATCTGAACAACAGTGTATTCCATGATTTTGAGTCCAATAGAGATGACGGAGCACACAACTTGACGGCTGCTGAGGCTTTGGCTAACGTGACTACTGCCAGCATTTCTACTGATGATCCTCAATTCATTAACGCAGGTCAGTACTACTTCGGTAACGATGCCTTGTTAACTGCTTCTACTACGGGAGGAGCGATTGGTGACCCACGATGGGGTACTGACGATGCAGCGCCATTGTTCATCGATATCATCGAGCCTGGTGTAGTGACTGCTGACGATATCATTCAGTTGGAGGTGGAAACTACCGTAAGTGAAATTGAGTGGAGCATAGAGAGCATGGGCGGTACAGCGATGCTGTCCGAGGATGGAGAATTGATGGCGTTTGGACCAGGTCTGGTGCAGGTGACCGTATCGGATGTGTCCGAAAACACTCCATCTGATATGATCATGATCGACATTCAGAAGAGAATCATTCCTGTGACTTCTATTGAGCTAACAGCTACACCTGATACTATTAGCAGTGCAGGTACCAGCCGTGTGTTTGCTACCATCATGCCGGTAGATGCTACAGACAGAAGCGTGATGTGGTCACTGAGCGATGACGCTCTGGCTACCTGGAGCGATGCAGGAGTAAGTGCTATCGAAGTACAAGGAGCTATGGCAGGTACTTTGACGATCACCGGTAAAGCCAAAGGAGCTGAGGAGCTGACTGCTGATGTAGAGCTTGTGATCCAGCAAGGAGCAACAGGTGTAGAAGTTGCAAGTGCGGGTGGAGATTCTACAATGTTCGTAGGAGCTACATTGCAGTTTACTGCTACAGTGACCCCTGAGGATGCTGTAAACAAAGAAGTAGTTTGGACTGTAGATGTTGATACATTGGCGTCTATTGATCAAACAGGATTGCTCACAGCCCTGGATACTGGTGTGGTTGTCGTGACTGCTACTTCAGTTGAGGATGATGAGGTGTTTGGTTCTATGGAGATCAAAATTGACGCTGCTGTACTGGTGACAGGCATTGAAGTGACTGCTGCTGGTGGTGCAACGTCTATTAACATAGCACAGACACTACAGTTGACAGCTACTGTGACTCCAGAGGATGCTGAGGTTAAGGATGTGACCTGGAGTGTGGATGATGATGCGGTCGCAACGATTAGCACTGATGGTGTACTCACTGGTGTAGCCGAAGGAACGGTTGTAGCAACTGCTACCGCAACTGATGGCTCAGGAGTGACAGGTACTATTAGCATCGACGTGCTGGGTACCGTTACAAATATCAATGAGGTGTCTGATTTGGCTACCTTGTATCCTAACCCATCCAGTACGGTTGTTAACCTGAACGTGACCGAAAGAGCACGAGTAGAATTGATGAACATTAGCGGACAGCTGCTGATGAGATCAGTGATCGAAGGTAAAGGACAACTCAACGTGAGTTCACTTGAGCCTGGATTGTACATAGTGAAATTGACTGCCGGCAACAAAGTCCAGTCTATTAAACTTGCAATCAAGGAATAGAAATATAGTTTAATACGTTACATTCAATACTGTCAGCATTCGTTTGCTGGCAGTATTGTTTTTTTATATCAAAATACAATTAGTTATGATTCGAAAGGTTTTAGTGGCAGTAGCCATGATGAGTGCTTCCTGGACATATGGTCAGCAATTGGCATTTCCCGGAGCAGAAGGGTTTGGTAAGTATGCAACCGGCGGCAGAGGCGGCCGAGTGGTAGAGGTGACCAATCTTTTGGATATTGATCGATTTGGAAACTCTGTCGAAGGAAGTTTTCGTGCTGCCGTAAATACCAGCGGCGATGATCCCATCACGATTGTATTCAAAGTTTCGGGCGTGATAGAATTGGGTGGTGAACTCAAATCTTCCCGATCCAACATGACTATAGCCGGACAAACAGCTCCTGGAGATGGCATTTGTTTCAAAGACAACTCAATAAAGCTTTCGGGCGAAAATCTGATCGTCCGGTACCTCCGTTTCCGTCCCGGAAATGACAAAGGAGGACAAACTTCCGCACTCAACATCGAGAATGCCGGAAATCTGATAGTAGACCATTGCTCTATGAGCTGGTCTGTAGAAGAAAATATGGGCTTTTATGACAATGACAGCTCGACAGTACAATGGTGCATCCTAAGCGAAGGCTTGTACGATGCAGGTCACAGCAAGGGCCCAAGAGGATACGGCTCACAATGGGGAGGGCAATACTCTTCATTCCATCATAACTTATTCGCGCACAACTTCAGCCGTTCCCCCCGACTTAACGGTAGCGTATCCAATGATATTTACGCGCTTGGTGACTACCGAAACAATGTGATTTTCAACTGGGGCAAGACCAACTCTGTGTATGGCGGAGAAGTTCGAAGAGAGGGAGGCGGCCAGTGCCTGGTCAACTGGGTCAACAACTATTACGCCCATGGCCCGGCCTCTGAGACCTTTAGCATGTTTGCCGGTCCGTCGCAAGGAGAATTTGGAGATTCTGAATGGTATGTGTCCGGAAACTTCATGGAAGGTAACCCACGAGGTATCAATGATGATAACTGGGAAGGAATTAGCGAAAGCGAAATCGGTTCTATTGATAAGATCAGAGTAGCGAGTGAGCACTCGGTTAGCCCGGTAGAAACGCAATCAGCTCAAGTAGCCTATGAATTGATCCTGGAGAACGCAGGTGCCACACTGCCTAAAAGAGATGCCGTTGATGCAAGGATTATGAATGAGGTAGAAGGCAATGTAGAAGTAACAGGAGATGGCATTATCGACAATCCATCTGAAGTAGGGGGGTGGCCTGAGTATGAGTCTTTGCCTGCCTTGACCGATACAGATGTAGATGGCATGCCCGACGATTACGAAACTGAAAATGGTCTCGACCCCAACGATGCCGAAGATGGCAAGATCATTACGGAAAGTGGTTATTCCAACCTGGAAGTTTATCTAAACAGCATAGATGGGGTGACTGGTGTCATTCCGCCGACCAGTATCGCTTCTGACGTATCGGTGGATTTCGAGGTGTATCCGAATCCATCATCTGATCATTTCTTCATTCGTAGCACGGCACAAATTGTACGTCTACAGCTTTTCAATCTACAAGGTCAGGCAGTCTTATCGCTTGATGAAAATCAGGTGCGTGGTGCTGTCAGCCTGGATAGCGTCAAAGAGGGGATCTATCTTCTTCGAGCCAGCTTCAGAGATGGTAGTTCAATAGAAAGAAAGATTAGAAAAATCTGATGACGAGAAGTATTATTCTATCTGTACTCCTGTCTACAGTCTTATTTACCGTAGAAGCGCAGGTTTTTGATGCGGTTATTGCCCAGGACGGAAGTGGGACGCATACCACCATTAGTACGGCATTGAGACGCTTGTCCGCCGGTGACAAGATTTTCATCAAAAATGGTGTCTACCAGGAAAAGGTGGTTTTAGGTGCAAACCTGGACGATTTCAGTGTCATCGGCGAAAGCCAGGAGGGGGTGATCATAGAATGGGATGATCATAGTGGAGATAGCGAAGGCCATTCTACGGCGACATCATATACTGTGCTTGTCACTGGTGATAATGTCTACATGGAAAACCTCACTATTCGCAACACGGCAGGTGACGTAGGGCAGGCAGTGGCCCTGAATACCGAAGGTGATCAGCAGATATTCAAGAATGTAAAACTGGAGGGCTTTCAGGATACCTACTATGTAGAGAAAGGAAAGCAATACAATCTCAATTGTGAGATTTCAGGAGCGACGGATTTCATATTTGGAGATGCAACAGCGGTTTTTCAGTCTTGCGACATCACCTGTGTGGACGGAGGTCAATACATTACCGCCCCGGCTGACACAAAGTTGATTTCTCAGGTAGAGGGAAGTAATTTCTACCATGGTATACTTTTTCTTGAATCAAATATCCTCGCGGGAGATGGAGTAGGGGCGGAGGAATACTACCTGGGTAGGCCCTGGCAGCACAATTCTTCTTCTGTATATATCAATTGCGTTTATGAAGATCATGTAAGGGCTAAAGGCTGGTCTGAGTGGAACGACAATACACACAATACTGCGGTTTTTGCCGAATATGGTAACACAGATACGAATGGTAATCCTATTGATGTGTCAGCTCGAGCCGACTGGAGTATTCAGCTTTCGGCACAAGAGGTGGATTCCTACTACAATCTCAACTATTTCCTCGATGGCTGGGATCCTGTGCCGGCGACAGTACCGGTAGATGCGCCGACTAATCTGGCGGAAGATCCATTGCCAATGGTACCCGGAATGTATATGTGGGACGAAGTAGCAGAGGCAATAGGCTATGTAGTGTATATAGAGGACTCTGCGGTAGCCATTGTGGAAGATAAAGGATATGGGGTTTCCGACGACAATGAAGGAAAGTCTATGTATGTCCGGGCCGTGAGTCCCAATGGTTCGCAGAGCGGACCGTCGAACGTAGTGGAGATACCGAAAGTGCTCTCTGTGACTGATAGGGTTGTAGATAATTTTTCATTTGTACTTACTAGCACAGGAATAGAATTTAAGGAAGCTGTATCGATGGAGGTGTACAGCCTTTCTGGTCAACTGATGTATAAAGAGGAGGGAACTAATATTCCGCTAAAAAAGAATCTGAATCCCGGTCTCTATGTGTTGAGGTTTAGGGAATTAGGCTCGGGAAGGACTCATGTGCTGAAGTTAGCCCTATAGTGCATGACGGCTAAAGCAGCCTTTAGCATCATATTTGTTATCCTCAAACAACAACAATCAAAGATTAGGTCATGAACAGTATGAAATCGATAATTATTGCCTTTTTGGGCCTTGTGCTTTCTTTTCAAAGCTTTGCCCAGTACCCCTCTATGGAGGATGTAAAAGACGAACTGGATTCTATGAAGCAGGTCTGGGACAGTCTTGATGCCATTGCCTGGGAAAAAGCCTGGCCAGCCATTTATGAAGATACCCGAAACTATAAAGTCTACAACCCATGGGCGACGAAACCGGATGATCTACCGCAGGCTAAAATTCCTGCTTTTCCCGGAGCTGAAGGAGGAGGGATGTATTCCTTTGGAGGTCGAGGCGGAAAGGTATTCGTAGTAACGAGCCTCGCTGACAGTGGACCCGGAACCTTTAGAGAAGCTTGCGAAGCTGGTGGAGCAAGAATCGTAGTGTTTAATGTGGCCGGCATCATTAAGCTTGAGAGACCCTTAAACATCGATGCCCCGTACATCACGATAGCAGGACAAACTGCACCAGGTGATGGGGTATGTATCGCTGGTGAATCTGTTTTGGTCAACACGCATGATGTAGTGATTCGGCATATGAGGTTCCGTCGGGGTGATACCTGGGTAGGACGTAGAGATGATGCAATCGGTGGGAATCCGGTAGGGAATATCATGATAGATCACGTTTCAGCCACATGGGGACTCGATGAAAACATGACGATGTACCGTCACATGTTTACTGATTCCCCGGGAAACAAGAAGGCCAGAATGCATAAGCTATCGACGGTGAATATCACTATTCAGAACAGTATTTTCGCTGAGGGACTAGATACCTACAACCATGCGTTTGGAAGTACAATTGACGGAGAAAACTGTCTTTTTGCCAGAAACCTTTGGGCAAACAATACAGGAAGAAACCCTTCAGTGGGAATGAATGGAACGTTCAACTTTGTAAACAACGTGGTGTACAACTGGTACCACCGAACAGTGGACGGCGGTTCGTTCAATTCAAGATACAATCTGGTCAACAACTATTTCAAGCCGGGTCCGGTGACTCCTACAGACGAAGAAGTCGGACATCGATTTGTTAAGCCGGAATCCCGATACAAAAGAAATGGGAAAGAAGTATTTGGAAGAGTTTGGGTTGATGGCAACATCATGGAAGGGTATCCTGAAGTGACTGAAAACAACTGGAAGGGAGTTCAACTGCCCGGAGGATTGAATGTAGACGAGTACTTGCCGGAGATCAGATGGCACAGCCAGTTTGCGATACCTTATGCCAATATTTTGAGTGCGCAGGATGCTTACAACTACGTACTTGAAAATGTAGGGGCGACCTTACCGAAAAGAGATCCTGTTGATGCAAGAATTGTGACCCAGGTTAAAACAAACAAAGTGGATCTGGATAATTACACTGTTATTGAGGATTTGTACCAGTTTGAGCACCGTAGATTGGGCGCTGATTCTTATAAACAAGGAATCATTACAGACATCAGACAAGTGGGCGGATATCCGGACTATAAGGGTAAGGCTTATAAAGATAGTGATGGAGATGGCATGCCTGATAAATACGAAAAAGAAGTGGGGCTAAACCCAAAAGATGCATCTGATGCGGTCGGCGATCTCAACGGAGACGGCTATACCAATATCGAGATGTACATCAACGGTATCGACCCCAAATCAAAAATAGATTGGACGGATTTGTCTAATAACAAGGACACTTTGAATAAGTAAAAGAATGGGTTCCTTCCTCTTTAGGAACACCGTCATTGTTGAGAGGCCTGTCATCCTGAGGCTCTCGAAGGATAAGGCTT
Source organism: Reichenbachiella sp. (assembly GCA_965222305.1). Classification (GTDB taxonomy): domain Bacteria; phylum Bacteroidota; class Bacteroidia; order Cytophagales; family Cyclobacteriaceae; genus Reichenbachiella. The sequence goes on along the minus strand of OZ244943.1, from coordinate 2,890,707 downwards.
CTCAATAAAGTAAACAACGTTTGACCATTTTGATCAGGAACAAACTACATATCGTATTTTTTGTCGCCCTAGTTTTTTTGGGATGGATGAATGTCGTTGCTCAACCGGCACTCCGATCTGATGGGAAGACGATCGTGTACACTCCTGACAGTTTGGGAAACAAAATCCCTGACTTTTCCTATGCAGGGTACAAGGCATCCAATGAGTCAATTCCATCAGTAGAGGCCAGGATATTTATCTCCTGGAAAGAAGGTGATCAAACTGAGCGAATCCAACGAGCCATTGATTTCGTGGCGAGGCTTCCACTAAACAACGAAGGATTCAGAGGAGCCATCTTGTTGGACAAGGGAGTTTTTGAGGTTCTGGGTGGCTTGACGATCAAAAATTCCGGAGTTGTACTCCGCGGTAGCGGAATAGGAGAAACCACTTTATTGGGAGCAGGCCTGGATAGGGAAACGCTGATCCGGGTCTATGGCGTGGATGATCGGGTATTATCCGAGCCGGTAGAAATTTCCAGTGAGTATGTCCCTGTAGGAGCGATGAGATTTGAGATTTCTGATGCATCTGAAATCAAAGTAGGAGAGGAAACCCAAATCACTCGACCAAGCACCGAGGAGTGGATTGAAGCCTTGGGAATGAAGGACTTTGGGGGTGAGACAGGGTACATCGGCTGGAAAAAGGGTGAACGGGATATCGTTTGGAACCGGACGATTACTGCCATTGATGGAAATCAAATCACTGTGGATGCGCCCATCACTACGGCCCTGGATAAGAAGTATGGAGGGGGTCTGGTGCAGAAGGTAGATTGGCCGGGTAGAATCCAAAACGTGGGAGTTGAAAACCTGACGCTGAAATCGACCTATGACGAATCCAATCCCAAAGACGAACAGCATCGATGGATGGCGATCACTATGGAAAGTGTGCGTGATGCCTGGGTGCGACAGGCAGATTTCAGAAACTTCGCTGGTTCGGCAGTGGCCATATGGAACACCGGAAGCAGAGTGAATGTGGAAGATTGTCGTTCGTTTGAGCCTGTATCTGAGATCGGGGGGCAACGCCGATATACTTTCTACACAGAGGGTCAGCAGTGCCTTTTTCAAAGAATTTATTCCGAGTATGGCTATCATGATTTTGGAGTAGGTTTCATGGCTGCCGGGCCCAATGCCTTTGTAGAGTGCCAGGCTTATCTGCCCCATAGCTTTAGCGGTACCATTGATAGTTGGGCCTCGGGAGTTCTTTTTGATATTGTCAATGTAGATGGACAGGCGATTCGGTTTGGTAATCGTAGCATGGAAGCTCAAGGCGCAGGCTGGACTGCTGCCAACAGCATGATATGGCAGAGTACGGCCGCACGGGTCGATTGTCCTGCACCACCGACTGCTGCCAACTGGGCCTATGCGATCTGGGCACAATTTTCCGGAAACGGCCAGTGGTACGAACCCAACAGTTTCCTCAAACCCAGGAGCTTGTTTTGTGGTCAGCTTTCGCAAAGGTTGAAGAAGGAGGTCAATGGGTATTTGCCTATGAATACCTCGGCTACTAGCAGTCCTACATTGGATCAAGCAGAGCAGTATGTCGCTCAGTCCAAAGAATCACGCCCTCAGCTAAAGGACTGGATAGCGTCAGCCTCAAAAAGAAATCCTATTCCTAGGGACAAAAAGAAAGTCAAAAGCGTCGATAAGATAGCACTGGCTAAACCTTTGATTGCGACTCTTAATAAAGAACTGAGTCTAAAAAATGGCCGGCTTGTTTTCGGTGAAGAACTAGCGATGGGTAACCGAATGACAGTGCAATGGTGGCGTGGAAATGTAAGGGACTATGACGCCAAACGAGAACGACCCCATGTGACACGCTATGTGCCGGGAAGAATTGGACAAGGGCATACGGATGATTTGGATGAAGCAGTGAAGGTTTTATCTGAAAAAAATGTCACGGTATTGGATCACAACTATGGCCTGTGGTACGACAGGCGAAGGGATGATCATGAGCGCGTGAGACGGATGAATGGTGAAGTTTGGGCTCCGTTTTATGAACTGCCTTTCGCACGATCTGGTAAGGGCACGGCTTGGGACGGGTTGAGCAAATACGATCTCACTAAATACAATTACTGGTACTGGAATAGGTTGGGTGAGTTTGCCGAAAAGGCCGATCAAAAAGGATTGGTGCTATACCATCAAAACTACTTTCAGCACAACATCCTCGAAGCGGGAGCACATTATGCAGATTTTCCATGGCGAACCGCCAACAACATAAACAACACGCCTTTTCAGGAACCGGTGAATTATGCCGGGGATAAGAGGATATTCATAGCCGACCAGTTTTATGACGTGAGCAATCCTGAATACAGGAAACTGCACGAGGCCTACATCCGAAAATGCCTGGACAATTTTGAGGACAATACAAACGTGATCCAGTTCATCAGCGCCGAATACACAGGCCCGCTTTCCTTTGTAGAGTTTTGGCTGGATGTAATTGCCGAATGGCAAAAAGAAACCGGTAAAGACGCTCTTGTAGCGCTAAGCACGACCAAAGATGTGCAGGATGCGATCCTGGCCGATCCAAAGAGATCAGCCTTAATTGATGTAATAGATATCCGCTACTGGTGGTATGGCCAGGCCAAAGATGGATCAGACGAACTCTACGCTCCTGAGGGAGGTAAAAACCTTGCGCCAAGACAGCATGCCCGTCTGACCAAAACTCCGAATGAGACGTTTGAACTCACCTATAGGGCAGTGAAAGAGTATAAGGAAACCTACCCTGAAAAGGCCGTGATTTACAATACACAAAGGTCATCGGCCTTTGGCTGGGCAGTCTTTATGGCTGGAGGATCACTGATGAATGTACCAAAGCCAGGTGATCCTGATTTTTTGAATGATGCGTCTTGTATGACCCCTGAGAGACAAACGGACGAACTCTATGGCCTATTGAATGAAGGCAATGGAGAGCAGATTTTGTTTGCCAGGAACGCTGTGAAAATACCATTGGATTTATCTGCCTATAGTAGAAGGTATGAATTGAAGTGGATGGATCCAAAAAATGGGTTAGTGCTCAAAACCGAGGTGGTAGAAGGAAATCAAAAATTTGATTTAAGCCTCGAGAAGGATCAAATCCTATGGGTGGATTTGGGGGATGACTGATGCATGCCTAATTGACTTACTATGAATTATATTACTATACAACAACCAAAAAAACTAGAGATAGGGGCTGGTAGCTTAGCCCATTTGGTGACCAATTTACAGAAGAGAAAGGAGTCAGCGGTGTTTATCCTGACTGACCAGCACGTCAAGGAGAAGGTTGACGATGCGTTTTCACAATTAAATAAAAACAAAAAAGTACAAGTAGCTAGCTGTGGAGGGACTGAACCGACGTTTGGTGATTTCGAAAATTGCGTAGCGGCGGCCAGGGAATTCAATGCTGACTTTGTTGTTGGTATTGGCGGTGGAAGCGTATTGGATGTAGCCAAATTGGTGGCGGCATTATGCTATTCGCAAAAAGACATTGGAGACTTTGTTGGAAACGGCCTGATTGGGGAAAGACCCATTCCTTTGGTGTGTGTACCCACGACTTCAGGAGCGGGTAGCGAATCCTCACCTAATGCGATCATGATCGATGAGTCGGATAATTCGAAGAAAGGGATTATCGATAAAGCATTGGTGCCGGACGAAGTGTATATCGATCCTGAGTTGATCGTTTCATTGCCTCCTTTGGCAACAGCTTATACCGGATTGGACGCATTGACCCATTGTATAGAAGCTTATACCAATAAGTTTGCCCATCCGGTGATGGATACATTTGCTTTGGAGGGCATTCGCCTCATTAGTCAAAATTTAGGTAAGGCTATTGCCAATGGGGATGATCTTGATGCTCGGACAGCTGTGGGTCTGGGAGCTTATTATGGAGGCATGTGTCTTGGGCCTGTGAATACGGCTGCTGTTCATGCATTGGCTTATCCGCTAGGGACAAAATACAAATTGGCTCATGGGCTGACCAATGCGCTTTTGTTGCCTTATGTCATCCAGTTCAATAGCGAGGTAGCACCCGAGCGGTATGCCCAGCTATGTGAGGCACTGGGAGTGGCCAGCGTGTCTAGCACGAGCGTATCAGCAGAGTTGGCGGTCAACCAAATTAAAAAATTGATCGAAGAATGCGGCCTTAAAATGGGGCTGTCCAACTATGATGTAACCAAGGACTCTATTGCGGGCATGGCCACTGATGCACTCAAAATCGAAAGATTACTCAAAAACAACCTGAGAGAAGTAAAACAGCAAGACGCAGAGGGAATTTACGAGGCAGCTTTTTAAGGTAAGCCCTAAGTATTGATCCTGACTATATAAATTTCCATATGAAAATATTCAAAGGCGTAATAGTGCCTATGGTTTCTCCACTGAAGGAAAACCTTGAAATAGATGAAACGGCTGTAGAATCGATCATAGAATTGATGATCAAAAGCGAGTGTGCTCCCTTCGTCATGGGGACTACGGGAGAAGCACCTTCGCTCTCTATGAAGCACAAACTCGCCATTGTGAAAAAAACCGGTGAAGTAGCCAACAAGCGAATCACCACTTTTGCAGGAATATCGGGTACGTCTCTTCACGAATCCATAGAGCAAGCCAAGGCATACAAAGATTTAGGCATTGATGTGATGGTCACCACCTTGCCCTATTACTACCCAATTTCTAATGATGAAATGGTTCGTTTTTTCGAGCAGTTGGCCGATGCAATTGAGATGCCTTTGGTATTGTATAACATGCCTGCCATGGTCGGAGGGGCTATTCCGTTAGATATTGCCGAGCGATTGAGCCAGCATCCTCATATTGTAGGGATGAAGGATTCTGAAAGGGACATTGAGCGAATTGATCGATCCATCGAAATGTGGAAAGATCGGAAGGATTTTAGTTTTTACCTGGGTTGGGCGGCACAGTCTGCGCATTCGGTATTATTGGGTGCGGATGGTATCGTCCCGAGCACCGGAAATTTTGTCCCGGATTTATTCCAAAAATTATATTTAGCAGCAGCTGAAGGCAATGAAGAAGAAGCCCACCGCCTACAAGATTTGACCGACGAAATATCCCTTATTTATCAAAAGGGAAGGCAATTAAACACCTCACTACCGGCACTCAAAGTGCTCATGTCTGAATACGGTTTGTGTGAACCACATGCCATGCCCCCTATGTACAACATAGTACAGGATGAACAAGTCCAATTGAAAGCCCAACTTCGAGCTATATTGGATAAGTATCATTTAGAATCGAAGTAGTTTGATAGACAGTAAGCCAGTATTGGCAGTGACGATGGGAGACCCGGCAGGCATTGGTCCGGAAATAGCCGCTAAAGTGTTTGCCGCAGGGAAGATTTATGAAAAAAGCTTGCCGATAGTGGTGGGCAGGCCGGAGGTAATGCAGCGTGCCGTGGATGATTTGAGCCTAACGACACGAATTAACACCATTCATAATGTAGAGGAGGCCGTTTTTGAGGAGGGTGTGTTGAACGTATACGCCATAGATGGTGAATTGACCTCTCCAGTAGAATACGGGGTAGTTTCTGCAGAAGCGGGTGACATGGCCTTTAAATCCGTGACAACCGCCATTGATCTGGCTATGAAGAAGCACGTAGATGCAACCGTGACAGGACCGATACACAAAGAATCGATCAACCTGGCGGGGCACAAGTTTGCAGGGCATACTGAGATTTACGGTCATTATACCGGCACCAAGAAATTTGCCATGCTGTTGGCCGAGGAGACATTCAAAGTGATCCATGTATCCACCCATGTGTCCTTACGGCAGGCGATAGATTTAGCCAAGAAGGACAGGATTCTTGAGGTGATCCGGTTGATGAACAAAGGACTAAAAAGCCTGAAAATAGAAAATCCTAGGATCGGTGTGGCCGGGCTCAATCCCCATGCCAGCGATGGAGGGCTTTTTGGTACTGAAGATACCGACGAAATACTGCCTGCAGTAGAGGCGGCCAGGGCAGAAGGCATCAATACTGATGGGCCAATACCGCCCGATACGTTGTTTGCCATGGCCTATGGCGGCAAGTACGATGGGTGCGTAGCGATGTACCACGATCAGGGTCATATTCCGTTCAAGGTGATCGGTTTTGACTGGGATCAAAAAACAAAGAAAATGAAAAGCGTAAAAGGCGTGAATATTACGTTAGGATTGCCTATTATTAGGACATCGGTAGATCATGGGACGGCATTTGAGATTGCCGGAAAAGGGGTCGCCAGCCCAGATGCCCTTTATCACGCCATGGATTACGCCTTAAAACTTATACCGTCATGATAGTAGTTATTGCAGATGATTTCACCGGGGCAGCAGAGATAGGAGGGATCGGAATCCGTCATGGGTTGCGTACGGTCATTCAGACCAAGTTTGAGGAAATCACCAGGGCTGACCTGGTAGTCATAGTAGCCGATACCCGGGCCCTCAATGTGAAAGATTCACAAATCAGGATCGAGGAGGTTTCCACAAGACTCAAGGAGTTGGAGCCCACTTTCATTTTTAAGAAAATAGACTCGGCCCTCCGTGGTAATGTATTGCCGGAGATCAAAGCACAAATGAAGGCTTTTGGGCTGGAGCAGGCGATAGTCATAGGTGGTAACCCATCCCTGAAACGTATTATTTCTGACGGTCAGTATTACGTAGATGGTGTGCCATTGGATCAAACTGGGTTTGCTACAGATCCGCACTATCCGATGAAATCTTCTTCCATTTTGGAAATCCTTGATCCGGGACAAAAGCAAGGACTGGTCAATCTCAAACCCTCTCAGAACATTCCAGCAAAGGGCATCATCGCTGGTGATGTGACCAGCAATGAAGACATCAAGGCCTGGGCTGCTAACCCAAGAGATACTACACTTTACGCGGGTGCTTCGGACTTTTTTGATGCGTTGCTTAGCTCAATGGACATTAGAATCGTACCGGCTAAAAAACCCTTCCCATTCGGAAAAAGGAATCTGTATGTGGAAGGTACGACCTTTCCTAAGCCGGCGGAGTTTAATGCTCAGCTAGAAGCAAATGGGATGTATTTCTCTAATTTGCCCCAGGAAATCTACGACAACAAGGACTTTGACCCGCAGCTTCTGGATGGCTGGGTAGACGATATCGTTTCAAAATTTGAAAGCCAGAATGTCTATATGACCATGAGACATGAGGGCAGCAGTGAGGAAGGAATTTCAGAACGACTCTGTGATGTGCTGGGTGAGGCAGTGGTCAAAACGACCTGGTGCTGTGAGATCGACGAATTGCTCATCGAAGGAGGTGATACGGCAGCCAGGATTTTGGATCTATTGAAGATCTGGAAATTGCGACCCGTTCAGGAGTTTGAAACTGGCGTGATCCGTATGGAGGTCATGGGCAACAGAAATTTCTATATTACATCCAAACCGGGCAGCTACAAATGGAGTGACGAGGTGCTGCTTTCCAGGGAGGCGGTTGTTGTTAAGTAATCACCTATTATATTCCGTGTCATGACCCTACACATTGTAGATTACGTGATCATAGCGATCTCGCTTATTGCCCCTTTGTACATCAGCTTTCATTTTGCTAAGAAGCAAACCAGCACTGAGAATTACTTCAAGGCCAGTGGTAATCTGCCGGCCTGGGCGGTGGGCATGTCCATCCTGGCGACTTTAATTAGCAGTATTACATTTCTAGCCTATCCGGGAAGTGGCTATTCTTCCAACTGGATTTTGTTGGTTCAGGGATTGATGGTGCCCATTACGCTTATTTTCTTCATACGATTTGTCGTACCTCTGTACCGCGATACCATTGGGTTGAGCGCCTACGAATACTTTGAAAAGAGATTTGGGTTTGGTGCGAGGATATATACATCATTAGCGTTTTTCCTGGCGCACTTTTCCAAGATGGGCACCGTGTTTTACCTGATTGCGATGGCCTTTTCGGGAATGACTGGAATGGATACCATCCAGTTAATATGGCTGCTGGGGATCATGATCATTTTTATCACGCTGATCGGTGGGATCGAGGCAGTGATCTGGATGGATGTGATACAGGGTTTCATCCTTATTGTTGGAGGGCTACTGACTCTTGGAATTATCATTGGCTCAACCCCTGGTGGATTGTCAGCCATTTGGGATGTCGCCGATCAAAATGGAAGGATTGGATTGGGGCCCTATACTTTCGACTGGACACAGCTGACGTTCTTCGTCTTGGCGATCAACGGGGTGTTTTATGCGATCCAAAAATACGGCACTGATCAAACGATTGTACAACGATATCTTACTGCCAAGTCCGATAAAGATGCGATCAAGGCTTCGCTGATTGGAGTGTTTATGAGTGTACCGGTCTGGGCGTTGTTTATGTTTATTGGCACAGTACTTTTCGGTTTCTACGAATTGAGCACCGCATCCTTGCCAGAAGACATTAGGTCCGATGCAGTCTTTCCACATTTCATCATGAATGAAATGCCGGTTGGCCTCGTAGGCCTGGTTTTGGCAGGTCTATTGGCAGCGGCCATTTCCAGTTTGGACTCTGATCTCAATTGCCTTTCTGCCATTTTTATGGAAGATTATTACACTCGGTTCAATCCCAAGGCAAGCCCTAAGAAACAGCTAACGATCAGTAAAATCGTGGTGGTGATTGCAGGTATTGCCTCTATATTGGTTGCTTTGTATTATGTCAGTGTTGGTGGAAAAGGAATCTTGGGCATTGTATTCAAACTATACGCTATTTTCTCAGGAGGTATTGCGGGATTGTTTTTGTTGGGGATATTTAGCCCAAGAGCGAATAAGAAGGGAACCTACATTGGTATTGTCGCCAGTGTTTTATTTACAGCCTATGCTGTGATCACCTCCTCACCGATGGATATTGGAGGCGAAAAGAAATTACTCATCGATATGGGGTCGTTAAACTTTACTCATCACAAGTACATGTTGGGTGTATATAGCCACTTGATCCTATTTGGTGTGGGGTATGTAGCCAGCCTCTTGTTTGACAAACCTGAAAATATTGAAAATCTGACCTATCGCGGTTGGAAGAAAAAATTAAACTAATACAATGATGAGAAAGCACTCAATCATACTATGGGCATTAATGCTGATTCTGGCCTCTTGCTCCAATGACATCAAACAGGATGAAGCGGAATGGCGATCTATCCAGGTATCAGAAAATGGGCGGTTTTTCCAGTACGAAAATGGTAATCCATTTTTCTGGCTCGGAGATACAGGATGGTTGATTTTCAAGAAGTTGAATCGGGAAGAAGCAAAGCAATACCTGGAAGATCGAAAAGCCAAAGGGTATAATGTGATTCAGGCGATGCTACTTCATCAGCTCAAGGTAGCGGACTGGCAGGGAAACCTGGCCGTACTCGACGAAAGTGCCGGTAAGCCCAATGTGATTGAAGGAAACAGTCTGGAAAACGGTACTTATGATTATTGGGATCATGTGGAATATATTGTGGATCTGGCAGCGGAGCTGGACTTGTATATGGGCTTGGTACCGATTTGGGGATCACCTGTGAGTGGAGGAAAGGTTACAGTCGAAGAGGCAAAAACGTACACTACCTTTTTGGTTGAGAGATTTGGCGATAAGCCCAACATCATCTGGCTCAATGGTGGAGATGTACAAGGTGATAAGGGCATGGACGTTTGGCAGACAATTGGCAACACCCTGGATTCTTTGGATGGCAATCACCTGATCACGTTTCACCCACGGGGAAGAAGGATGTCTTCAGAGTGGTTTCACAACGAGTCATGGCTGGATTTCAACATGTTTCAGTCAGGTCATAGAAACTACGATCAGGATACGGCCAGCGATTCCCACCGATTCGGCCCTGACAACTGGAAATACGTCGAGCGAGAATATGCGATGAAACCTGTGAAACCCACTTTGGACGGTGAGCCGTCTTATGAAGAAATTCCGTATGGTTTGCATGATGAAAATCTCGACCGATGGACAGATGCCGATTTGAGACGCTATGCCTATTGGTCGGTGTTTGCAGGAGCGGCTGGTTTCACTTATGGCCACAATAGCGTAATGCAGTTTTATGTAAAGGGTGAAGAAGAGCGGGCGTTTGGGGCTCTGGCATCATGGCAGGAGGCGCTGGACTTTCCGGGTGCCGGACAGATGCAATATTTGAAGGATTTGATACTTTCTAAATCCTACTTTGATCGAGTGCCGAATCAAGGTTTGGTAGCCAATCAGGGGGAGCGATACGATTATGTCACAGCCACCTCTGGCAAGGATTATGCATTGTTGTACACATTTACCGGAAGGGACATAGAAGTGAATATGGGACAAATCGAAGGGGAACAGTTGAAAACAAGCTGGTTTGATCCCCGAACGGGTGAAACGATGGACTCAGGTGTAGTAGAAAATCAAGGTGTCCAAAGTTTTGATCCCCCGGGAGAGCCCAACGATGGCAACGATTGGGTGTTGGTACTTGAAAGTGTGAAGTAAGAATGAGAATACTGTTTTATATAGCTGCATTTTTTGTCCTGGTGGGTTGTGCTCCGGAGCAGGAGTATTACATGTTTACGTCCTTTAAGGAACCTGCCACGGAGGGCTTGTATTATCTATACAGCGAAGATGGAAAGAGATGGCAGCGCATTGAAAAAGTATTTCTGGAACCCGGCGTAGGCCAGCAAAAAGTCATGCGCGACCCTTCGATGGCGCAGGGGCCGGATGGTACGTACCACATGGTTTGGACTTCGAGTTGGAGAGGGGATTTGGGGTTTGGATACGCTTCCACCAAGGACTTGATCAACTGGTCTGAGCAACAATTCATCCCTGTAATGGAGTTTGACACGTCCACGGTGAATGTTTGGGCCCCTGAAATGTTTTATGATGAAGACGAAGATCGGTTTATCATTATTTGGGCTTCCACGATTCCTTTCAAATATGAAAAGGGCCAGGAGGAAGAAAAGAACAACCATCGGATGTATTATACCACGACCAAGGATTTCAAATCTTTTACAGAAACGAAGCTTTACTTGGAGCCGGGCTTTAGCGTGATCGATGCAGTGATCGTCAAGAGAGCAGATAAGGATTTTGTATTGGTGTTGAAAGACAACACACGTCCGAATAGAAACCTGAAAGTAGCCTTTTCGGATAATCCGTTGGGGCCCTGGGAGGATATTTCCGAACCATTTACGGGCTTTCTTACGGAGGGGCCTTCTGTTTTGAAGTTACGGGACGACTACTATATCTACTATGATGAGTATCGAACCAAATCTTATAGCGTTTCCAGAACGAAGGATTTTGTGACGTTTGAAAATGCCAACAGCGAAGTGATGATCCCGGATGGGCACAAGCACGGAACGATATTCAAAGCTAAGAAGAGCCTTGTAGATCAACTATTGAAAGCGGCTGAAACAACAGACGAATGAAATTGAACAACTGCATATATACAGCCCTTCTGATAATATTTGGTTCGGCCCTAGCCAGTGCTCAAGAGGTAAGATATACTGGCGAAACCCTTTCCAATGTGGACTACCATCACGGTCAGCTACAGCCGGCTGTAGGCGTGCACAACATCCAGGTGATGCGAGCCAATCGCCAATACCCGGACAGTGCTGATGGATTTGGCTGGACGTACAATCATGCGCCGAATATTGCGTATTGGAACGAACAGTTTTTCCTTCAATATTTGGCTGATCCAATTGGTGAGCATATTCCTCCTGGCAAGACTTTTTTGGTGACCTCTAAGGATGGCTATGACTGGGGAAGGCCGGTGGTTTTGTTCCCGAATTATAAAATACCCGATGGTTATACCAAGGAGGGGGAGGTGAGTGTTGCTTCAGACCTTTACTCGGTGATGCACCAGAGGATGGGTTTTTATGTGGCCAGTGATGGACGACTTCTGACCCTTGCGTATTACGGCATTTCCATGCATAAGAAAGACGGCCCAAATGACGGTATGGGAATCGGTCGTGTCGTACGTGAGATTTATAAGGACGGTTCGTTCGGCCCTATCTATTTTATCAGATACAACAAAGGATGGAATGCCAAGAATACCGATTATCCCTTTTACAAAAAGGCAAAGGACAAAGGCTTTGTCAAGGCTTGTGATGAACTACTCGGCAAACCACTCATGATGCAACAGTGGGTGGAAGAAGCAGATCGTGATGATCCTTTGATTCCTTACAAAAAGCAATTCAAAGCGTTGAGCTATTACCATCTTGAGGATGGGCGAGTAGTAGGTCTTTGGAAGCATGGACTAAGCTCGATCAGCACCGATGATGGCAAGTCCTGGGCAAGACCCGAGAGGGCTCCCGGGTTCGTAACGAAGAATTCCAAGATATGGGGACAGAAAACAATTGATGGGAAGTTTGCCACTGTCTACAATCCTTCGGAGTTTAGATGGCCATTAGCCGTGTCCGTTAGTGACGATGGTTTGGAGTATAAAAACTTATTGGTCGTGAACGGTGAGATTTCTACCATGCGCTATGGCGGCAATTACAAATCCTATGGCCCACAGTACGTTCGAGGTATTTTGGAAGGAAACGGTACCCCTCCGGATCAAAAAATGTGGGTGACCTATAGCGTGAACAAGGAAGATATGTGGGTGTCTTCAGTGCCAACTCCGATTATGGAGATAGCCGAGCATGTAGATGATGATTTTGAAGGTGTTGAGAAGTTGTCTGACCTAAATGCTTATAATATCTTCAGTCCAAGATGGGCGCCGGTTTCGGTTGGTTCTGTGGAAGGTGATAAAGCAATTGTACTGGAAGATTGGGATCCTTATGACTATGCCAAGGTGACGAAAGTCGTGCCATCGTCCAAAACCCTTACAGCCGAGTTTAGTATCACTCCTGCTCAAAACGATCTTGGAGTACTACACATAGAATTTCAGGATTCTAAAGGCTCTGCAGCCATTCGCCTGATTCTGGATGATGATGGAATTCTTAAGTATAAAAACGGCTACAGAGATTCCGGTGCTACAGAATATGAGGCAGGAAAAGAGCTGGATGTGAAGGTTGAATTGGATGTTTCTACCCGATCTTATGATTTGACAATCAACGGTCAAAAGAAATCTGAGCGGATCTTTTTTGCTCCGGTGCATGAGATCGAGCGGATTGTTTTCAGAACCGGGGAAGTCCGAAGATTTCCTAATGCTGATACCCCAACAGATCAAAACTATGATGTGCCAATGGCTGGAGAGCCCTCAGAAAAGGCTACTTTTTATCTTCACTCATTGAGGAGTAGATAATTGGAAAAAATTCCAATATTTTAGGAAAAAATTCCTAAATTTGTTGTGTAAGGCATTGAACCATGAACATTGTAGAAGAGCCCATAGCAATTTACGGAAGGTACGACACGGATTTGACTGATTCTGGGAGTGTTGTTTTTGCGGCACAGGATGGCGTATCAGCTTCTATCTTCGATGATGTGGTTGCCCTTTACGGCCAGACCCAATACATAGCCGAGATATTAGACCTCAACCTGAAAACCATCCAGAAATACAAAAATCAGCACATTAAGTTGAGCCCGGCCCGTAGTGAACTGATGCTCAAGCTGGTAGCCCTGTACAGAAAGGGCGTAGCCATTTTTGGTGATAGGGATGCATTTCTTCGTTGGCTCGAAAAGCCCGCCTATGGGATTGATCGGAGGGTTCCTCATGATTTGCTCAGGACCTCCGGTGGTATCGAGTTGGTCGATGAGGAGTTGGATCGCATTCAATACGGAGATACCGCGTGAGGGTATTTCGTATTGTTCTGGAGCAATATAGTGACCGGTTGTTTGCTTCCGGTAGGGCGGCTCGATGGAATTCCAAGGGAACTTTTATGATCTATTCAGCCTCATCGAGGGCTCTGGCCTGCCTCGAAAACGTAGTGCATAGAAGTGGTGAGGGGCTAGAGGACAATTTTATGACAATGGTGATAGAGTGGCCTGCTACCTTGAAGGTGAAAAAAATACCCATGGAAAATTTGCCTGAGGAATGGTCCGAGTACAGTAGTCAATACCTCACCAGGGCTATGGGTGACACTTGGATACGAAATGGAGAGACACCAATAATGCAGGTTCCATCGGCCATAATACCCGAAGAATCCAATTTCTTACTGAACCCGGCACACCCTGATTTTAATAAGATTCAATTGATTCAGACCGATCCCTTTTTGTTTGATCCCAGGCTTTGACTCCTGTCAGGACAGGATGGTAATACGCACCATTGAGATGAAATTTGAACTATGAAGCATAATAAGACTACAAGGCTGATCCAAAATATCTGGGTATTGGGTTCATTGTTTGCGCTCATAATCTCGGGATGCGGTGAGCAAGACAAGAGATCTCTGCTTGATGCTGAAGACTATCGGCACTATGTCGACTACTTCAACATCATGGAGGACGAAAACATCATTCAGGCCATACCGAATGATTCATCATGGCAGTGGATGAAAGCTAACATTCCTCTTTTCGAATGCCCTCAAAAGAACTTCGAGGAAATCTACTACTTCCGCTGGTGGTCCTTGCGAAAGCATATCAAAGAGACGCCTGATGGTTTTGCCATGACAGAGTTCCTTGTTCAGCGGTCTTATTCTGATAAATACAATTTGATCAGTTGCGCATTGGGACACCATATCATGGAATCTCGCTGGCTCCATGACGATCAGTATTTGGATGAGTATGTGAAGGTTTGGTATCGTGGCAACGAAGGCCAGCCGATGAAAAAACTGCACAAATTTTCGAGTTGGACACCGGATGCTGCCTATAGAAGGTTTTTGGTCAATCTTGACACGGCCTATTTATTGGACATGATGCCTGACTTTATCAGCGACTATCAAAATTGGGAGCAGGAGCGAAGGTTGGAGAATGGACTTTTCTGGCAGGAGGATGTAAAGGACGGAATGGAAGAACAGATAAGCGGTGGCCGAAGAGTGAAAAATGCCCGCCCGACCATCAACTCCTATATGTACGGCAATGCCCTGGCAATCGCCGAAATGGCCAATTTGAAAGGAGACTTGGAAACCCATGCTTTGTATCATGCCAAGGCCGATACGATCAGAAATCTGATGGACACGACCCTTTGGAATCCTGAAATGGGATTTTATGAGACAATCCGTGAAAAAAGTGGATATGCAGGGGTAAGAGAAGCTATTGGATATATTCCGTGGTATTTTGGCTTGGCGGACGAAAGTAAGGCTGTTGCCTGGGAGCAAGTGAAGGATACGGAGGGGTTTTTAGCTCCATTTGGATTGACAACTGCTGAAAGAAGGCATCCGGAGTTTCGATCACACGGCTGCTGTCATTGTGAGTGGGACGGTGCGGTTTGGCCGTTTGCAACTTCTCAGACACTCACCGGAATGGCTAACATGATTAATGAACAACAACAGGAGGTCGTGGATGACTCGACTTATTTTGATTTGTTGGAGACGTATGTGGAGTCGCAGTATTATAGAGGCAGACCATACATTGGTGAATACTTGGATGAAACCACCGGCTACTGGCTCAAAGGCGATCAGGAGAGAAGCAGGTATTATAACCACTCTACTTTCAATGACTTGATTATTACAGGTTTGGTGGGTTTGAGACCCAGAGCGGACAATGTGGTGGAGGTTCGGCCGATTATCCCACAGGGTAAATGGGACTGGTTTGCGCTGGACAATGTGAAGTATCAGGGCAGAATTTTGAGGATCTTTTGGGATAAGGATGGGTCAAAATATGGTAGAGGCGCCGGACTCAAAGTGTATGCTGATGGTCAGTTGGTGGCTTCCTCAGAAAAATTAGAACGAATCACAGGACAATTGCCAAAATGAAGACATTAGCTAAAATACTCTACCTGGGACTGTGCTTCTTTTGGAGTTGTGGTGGTCAGGACAAAACCCCAGAGCGTGAGATATCTACAGTTGAAATAGCTAATCTTAAAACCGAAGGGTTGGCCGATCCGGTAGGAATTGATACCGCTATTCCAAGATTTTCCTGGCAATTCAATAGTGACGAATACAATGTCAAGCAATTGGCCTATCAGGTATTGGTGGCCTCTTCACGTGAAAAGCTAAATGAGGAAGAAGCTGATCTATGGAATTCCGGTAAGGTGGAATCAGATCAAAATATCCATGTTACTTACAAGGGAAAGCAGTTAAAAAGTAAAGACCTGTGTTTTTGGAAAGTGAAGGTTTGGACCAACAAGAGCATCTGTGAATGGAGTGATCCGGCACAATTTGGCATAAGCCTCCTTCACTACAAAGACTGGTGGGGACGATGGGTCGGATTTGAAAGGGCCTTTCCGTGGGAGAAAGTGGGGAAGTATCCAATAATGGCTGCTCGATATTTCAGGAAAGAATTCGAAGTGAAAAAAGAGGTGGAAAGAGCCGTGGCTTATGTGGCTGGGCTCGGGCTTTACGAAATGGAGTTGAACGGCCAAAAGGTAGATGACACGGTTTTGGCCCCTGCGCCAACCGATTACATGCAGAATGTAAAATTCAACGCCCTGGATGTGACCAAATACCTCAAGGATAGCGCACAAAATGCAGTAGGAATTGTATTGGGCAATGGCCGTTTTTTCGCTATGCGTCCAGTGTACAAACCCTATAAAATCAAGCATTTCGGTTTTCCGAAGTTGCTTTTCCACATGGAGATCTACTACACGGATGGTAGCAAGGATGTTGTCTACTCCAACAATAAATGGAAAGGAACGGCAGACGGTCCGATCCGAAACAACAATGAGTACGATGGGGAATACTACGATGCTCGAAAAGAACTGAGTGGCTGGTCAAAGGTAGGCTTCAATGATTCAAAATGGTTGTCAGCGGAATATGTCAGCGAGCCGGGAGGCGACTATCAGGTGCAGATGAACCAGAACATGAAGGTCATGAGGGAAATCCAACCCGTGTCCATCACAAGACAATCCCCAGGCAAGTACATCATGGACATGGGGCAAAATTTTTCCGGCTGGGTGCAAATGAAAGTCAGAGGTCCGAGAGGTACCGGGATACAACTAAAATTCGCCGAGTCTCTGGAAGAAAACGGTGAATTGTTCGTAACCAACCTGCGAGATGCCAAGGCGACAGACACCTACATCCTTAGCGGCAAAGGGACTGAGATATGGGAACCAAAATTTACTTATCATGGATTCCGGTACGTGGAGATTACAGGCTATCCGGGCGTGCCTAAGATCGAGAATTTCGTAGGCAAAATGGTCTTTGATGAAATGAAGACGGTGGGCGCTTTCAAATCATCGGATGCTACGCTCAACCAGATTTTCAAAAACTCCTGGTGGGGGATTGCTAGCAACTATAAGGGAATGCCAGTGGATTGTCCTCAACGAAATGAGCGTCAGCCTTGGTTAGGAGATCATTCGGTTGTGAGCCATGGAGAGAACTTCATTTTTGATAATCATCAATTGTATAAAAAATGGTTGGAAGACATTCGCTTGTCGCAAAAGGCGGATGGAAGTATTTCGGACGTGGCACCTGCTTTTTGGAACTACTACAGCGACAACATGACCTGGCCGGGCACGATGCTGATCGTAGCTCAGATGCTTTACGAACAAACAGGTGATGTCTCCGTGATCTCAGAAAACTACGATGCCATGAAAAAGTGGTTAGGCTACATGAAAGATCGGTACATGAAAGAAGACTACATCCTCACCAAGGACAGCTATGGTGACTGGTGTGCCCCGCTGATGGATTTTGAGGAGGCGAACGGACAAAATGCCAATCGAAAGTATCCGAGCAAACTGATTTCCACGGCTTACTATTATTACTTCATGGACGTGATGAGCCAGTTTGCAGGGGTAATTGGAAAGCAAGAGGACATTCCTGCTTACAAAGCACTTAGGCTTAAAGTTGGTGAGGCATTCAATCAAGAGTTCTACAACGAAGAAGGCTTCTACGGTGACAACAAGATGACCGACAACATTCTGCCGTTGTATTTCGGTTTGGTCAATCCGGAAAATGAGCAAAAGGTTTTTGACCAATTGGTGGAAACCATCGAGGTGACCAACAAAGGCCACCTGAGTACAGGACTGATCGGCACCCAATGGTTGATGCGAACCCTTACGAAAAATGGGCGCAGCGACCTAGCTTTGAAACTGGCAACCAATCGAACGTATCCCAGCTGGGGCTACATGCTGGAAAATGGAGCCACGGCCATATGGGAGCTATGGAATGGAAATGTCGCCAGCCCTAAAATGAACTCACAGAATCACGTGATGATGCTCGGGGATTTGATCGTATGGTACTACCAAAATCTGGCTGGCATCAAAGCCGCTGAGCCAGGCTTCAAGTCCATTGAAATGAAACCGGAGTTTGATTGTGGTCTGGAGTACGTCAATGCTTCTTATGAATCCATTCAGGGAACCATAGTCAGCCACTGGAAGAAAGCAGAAGACGGTTTGGTTTGGGAGGTGGAGATTCCTGCGAATGCTTCGGCTAATCTGTATTTCCCCAAAAAGGAAGGGCAAACGATTAATGAAACACTTTCCGGTTCGCCTTTTGAAATTACGAATCAAAGCGGCCTATACCTCGTTAAGGTTAACTCTGGTAAATACAGATTTAGCGTGAATTAAGAGGTTGTTCTGTCTTATTCTTTTGAGAATTATTAGATCGGATTCTCCATGGATGTCATGGATTTTGGGTGTCTCCCATCTGACAATTGGCATACTATTTCCTGACATTCAGACACCTACCCTCCTACAATCCTCACACCCTTAGGTGACAAATCACACCCCGCTTGTCAATTCTGGTAAGCTATTTTTAGAGAATCTCTAAAACTTAAATTATTTACTATGAACCAATTATTACCGGCTCCTTATAAGAAGGGGCTACTGACGCTTATTGTCGGCATTTGTGTGTCGATGACAGCTTACGCCCAATCCGGGTCGACTGCTGTAGAAATTGCCAGCCAAATGACCATTTGGCTGGAATCACGGAAATTCCCTGGAGGTACCGGGGGATGAAACTGCCTGGGGAAACCCTCCCGCTACTCAACAATTAATTGATGCTGTCAAGGCTGCCGGATTCAATACACTTCGTCTGCCCTGTGCCTGGGATAGCTATGCCAATCAAAGCACATATGAAATTAGTGCGACTTGGATGAATAGGGTGCAAGAAGTGGTCGACTATGGGATCAGCAATGATATGTATGTGATTCTGAATAGTCACTGGGATGGTGGTTGGCTGGAAGAGCATCCCTTCTATGCGAATCAGGATGAGGTAAATGCTAAGCAAGACTCCTATTGGACTCAAGTGGCCAATCACTTCGTCGGATATGACCAGAGACTCTTATTTGCTGGTACCAATGAAGTGCGAGCTGATTATGGGGAACCTACCTCAGAGTACATTGAGGTTCAGGAATCCTACAATCAGACCTTTATCGATGCGGTGCGGGCTACAGGTGGAAACAACCAAGACCGTGTTTTGATCGTGCAAACCTATAATACAAATGCATGGCATGGCCTTAATTATTTTTCAGAGCCCAACGACCCGGTGAGTAATCGTATGATGGTTGAAATTCATCATTATGACCCTTATGATTTTACACTCAACCCTGCCAATAATGCCTGTTCGCAATGGGATGCAGGGAGCTGTAGTTGGGCAGGTGCCAGCTATGTGGAGGATCTTTTCACACAAGTGGAACAGCGATGGGTTAATAATGGAATTCCTGTTATCATGGGAGAATATGGTGCGATCAAGCGAGATGCTGGACACGAACCCGAAAGACAGGAATGGCTGGAGTTTACCACAGATGCTGCCAAGCGTCACGGTCTGTTGCCGGTTTATTGGGATAATGGATATGCTCCAGAGTTTGCCCTGTTTGATCGGGCTACCGGTAATATCATAGACCAGGCAACTGTCGACGTACTTATGGCAGGTGCCGGCGTGGGTAACCCAAATAACGATTATACCCTGAATATTTCAGTGAATGGTTCTGGTGGCGTGGTGTCCAACCCAAGCGGATCTGTCCATGCTGGAGGAACTTCAATTACACTGTCAGCAAACCCTGATTCGGGCTGGGAATTTGCAGGATGGAGTGGAGATCTAAGCGGTGCTACAAATCCTATTTCATTTTCAATCAGTTCCAACATGAATGTGACTGCCACTTTTGTTGAGGAAGGAACCGGGGGCACTGGTACGATATTGCGAGAGTACTGGACGGGTATTTCAGGAACTTCAATAAGTAGTCTTACAGGCAATGCCAACTATCCGGACAATCCCACCGGTAGTGAACAATTGACTTCTCTTGAAGGGCCTATCAACTGGGCGGATAATTATGGATCCAGAATTCGAGGCTATGTCCACCCCTCAGTTTCGGGAACCTATACACTATGGGTGGCCGGTGATGATTATACGGAGTTGTACCTCAGCACGAACGACAATCCGGCAAATGCCTCAAGAGTGGCCTATGTCAATGGATGGACGAATTCCAGAGAGTGGGACAAATACAATACTCAGGATTATACAGTGAGTTTTGTAGCAGGCCAGAAATACTACATTGAAGTACTGCAAAAAGAAGGATCGGGTGGAGACAATGTGGCTGTAGCCTGGCAGGGTCCCGGGGTTTCTCAGAGTGTCATTAGTGGAAATTACCTATCGCCATACGAGGGGGGTAGCAGCCCGACCCAGTATTCTTTGAGCTCGTCTACCAGCGGATCGGGGAGCATAGATTTCAGTCCTTCTGGTGGAACTTACAACGATGGCACGGTTGTCACATTAACTGCTAATCCGGCATCTGGATGGCAATTTTCTGGCTGGAGTGGAGACTTAAGCGGATCGTCAAATCCGGCCAGTATCACGATGAATGCCAACAAATCAGTTACAGCTACATTTACTCAGATTACCTCTAACCAATACACGCTTACCACCTCTGTCAATGGCTCTGGAGATCTGTCGCTGAGTCCGAGCGGAGGGGTTTATGATGAAGGAACGGTCGTGACCGTAGTAGCCTCACCTGCCTCAGGTTGGCAGTTTGACAACTGGAGCGGCGCATTGAGCGGTTCAACAAATCCAGCAACCATTACAATGAATAGCAATAATTCTGTGACTGCCAATTTCTCTGAGATTCCAACGGGAGGAGACCCATGTGAGAATCCTACTTCTGTATCACTTCCTTTCAGTTTTGATGGGGCCGGTGAATACTGTTGGGAGATCACTGGGAATATTGGCTATATAAACAACTGGAGTGTTGATTTTGTAGAGATCAATGGAGTAGACTATTCTAATGTATGGTCAAATAGTATGCCTCCAAAGCAACAAGGTAAATACTATGTCCATTATCAAGGTTCATTTGCCTGGTCTCACTTTGAAGCAGTCAAAGGCAATGGAGCCAAACAAATTTCCAACGAGGTTTTGAATATGGAAGAGGAGAATGGGGTCGCTCTGTACCCAAATCCATTCTCTGATGTTATGAAAATTGAAATTCGTGGAGAAGATGTGGTCAATAGAATTGAGGTACTTGATATTTCTGGTCGAGTAATTCAAGTGAATGACCAGATACTTGAAAATGGGGTAGTCAGCTTTGGTGAATTCCTTAAATCCGGTCAATACCTGATTAGAGTTCATCTAAAAGATAGAATTGAAACCCACTCAATTATCAAAAAGTAAAGTTCACATGTAGTACAGCTGCAATCATAGCCATCCCGATTAGTCGGGATGGCTTTTTAGTGTAGAGACAAGAAACAACAGGATGACCTGAAAAACGGTTTCTTTTAACTTGCTCCAATATTTCAAAAAGTAGTTTCATGACCTCTATTAAGCGTTCGGCAATTGTGCTTGCCCTCCTTACTATTATTTCTGTCCAATGTCTTGCGCAAGAGACCCTTACCCAAATGCTCTCGGGCTATGGCTATGGAGATTCTGTGCAATGGGATTTCAAACTGTCCGAAGGGCGGGGAAGTGGCGAATGGACAAAAATAAACGTCCCCTCCTGCTGGGAGTTAGAAGGATTCGGTAAATATAACTATGGTCACGACAAGGACTCTGTCCGTGGCAAGGAAGTGGGTTTTTACAAACACGAATTTGAAGTGCCTTCGGACTGGTCTGGTAAACAAATCGAGATAGTCTTCGAAGGTTCAATGACCGACACGGAGGTCAAGATCAATGGCAAATCAGCCGGACCGATCCACCAGGGAGCGTTTTACGGCTTCCGTTATGATATTTCCAAATTGGTAAAAGAGGGAAGCAACCTGTTGGAAGTCAAAGTAGCCAAGCACTCCGCCAACACCTCAGTCAACAAAGCCGAACGATATGCTGACTACTGGATTTTCGGAGGGATTTTCCGTCCCGTATTTCTTGAGGTCAAGCCCACTAAAAACATTGAACGTGTTGCCATTGATGCAAAAGCGAATGGCACGATCAAAGCGGACGTTTTTCTAGCCAATGCTTCCAAATCGGATGAAATCATAGCTCAGATACTGACCCTCGAAGGTCAGAATGTGGGCGAACCATTTTCTGCAAAAGTGGATAAGAACAAGGGTGTCGTGAGATTAGAATCTCAGCTCAACGACATCCAACCCTGGAATCCCGAGCAGCCCAATTTGTACCAGGTGAGGTTTGAGTTGAAATCAAAAGGCCAAATCATTCATTCCGTTACGGAAAGGATCGGCTTCCGAACGGTAGAAGTCCGCGAGCGGGACGGCATCTATGTCAATGGCGTCAAAATCAAATTCAAAGGGGTCAACCACCATTCCTTCTGGCCTGAATCCGGGCGGACGACCAACAAACAAATGAGCATTGATGATGTGCAACTGATGAAGGATATGAATATGAATGCCGTGCGTACCTCGCACTACCCCAAAGACAAGCATTTTTTGGATGTTTGTGATTCTTTGGGCCTGTTTGTGCTTAATGAACTGGCAGGTTGGCACGATGCCTATGATACCGAGGTGGGTAGCAAGTTGTTGAAAGAGATGGTCATCCATGATGTCAACCACCCCTCAGTGGTAATCTGGGACAATGGAAACGAGGGTGGACACAATCCCGAATTGGACGAACTGTTTGGAAAATACGACATTCAGGATCGATTGGTGATCCATCCCTGGCGCGAGCACAATGGTCTGGCGACCCAGCACTACCGAGCGTTTGACTATGGAGCAGGGACGTTCCTCCACGGTCACAAAATCGTGATGCCGACAGAGTTTTTACATGGGCTGTTTGATGGAGGATCTGGAGCCGGGTTGTATGACTATTGGGAACAAATGTGGGATACACCCATTTCTGCTGGGGGCTTTCTTTGGGTCTTTGCCGATGAGGGTGTAGTTCGAACCGATCTGGACGGTAAAATTGATACGTTCGGTGAAAAAGCCGCTGATGGAATCCTTGGGCCTTTCCACGAAAAAGAGGGCAGCTACTTTGCCGTAAAGGAAATTTGGTCACCAGTAAAGATTATTGAGGAAGATATCACAGTTGCATTTGATGGTACTTTGGAAGTGGAGAACCGATATCACTTTACCAATTTGAGTGAGTGTTCGTTTGCATGGAAACTGGTGAAATTTGATAGCGATCAGGTTAAGACCGGAAAAATTAATGCGCCGACTATTGCTCCGGGGTATAAAGGCCTGTTGAATATCTTGCTACCCGAAAACTGGAAAGAATATGACGTTTTGTATCTCTCGACATTCGATCCTATGGGGAGGGAGCTATACACCCACAGCCTACCTATTTCACTGCCGCATAACGTGATTGAGGAACTGAAGTCCACTACGGAGAAATCAGAAAAAGTCACTTACACCGAAAGCGGAGATTCTTATACTGTTAAAGCCGGAGGTATAGAATTTACCCTAAGCAAACAAGACGGCGTACTCAAAAAAGTGGTCAACGGAAACGGCGAAATTCCATTCAATAACGGTCCGATCCTGAGTGCAGGAAAAGTGGTATTCCAATCCATCGAACCCGCTAAGGATGGCGACAAGCTCAAGTTTATATGCACCTTCGAAACGAAAGAATCCCGAATGAAGGAATTCACCTGGACGTTTTATCCCAACGGTTGGGTTGATTTGGAAATCTATTATGTGCCGGAGGTTTATGATGTAAACTTTGATTACATGGGTGTGAATTTTGACTATCCCGAGGAATTGGTGCAAGGAGCGAAATGGCTGGGTAAAGGGCCCTACCGTGTCTGGAAAAACCGGATGCAGGGCGTTGAGTTGGGTGTCCATCAAAAGGACTACAACGATACCATGACGGGTGTACCTGATGTGACCTATCCGGAGTTTAAGGGCTATCACGCCAATCTGTACTGGGCGCAGGTTCAGTCAAAAGAGCAGGATTTTCTGGTGGGCACATCGTCTGAGGACGTTTTTTTGAGATTATTTACACCAAGGCAGGACAAAGATCCCCGACTGTCACCCGCATTCCCGGAAGGGGATATTTCGTTCATGCAAGCCATCCCACCGATCGGCACCAAGACCAACGACCCCTGGAATATGGGCCCAGCCGGAAAGAAGAATATGTTTTTTGATTATGGGCCGTACGATAGTTGGCGCGACCGCTGCAAGGTGATGGTGTTAAATTTCTACTTTGGAGAATTATAGTACCCGCAGATAAAAATCTAAAATCGTCAATCCAAAATCTCCAATCCATTCAAGGACGCAACAGGACGGATAAGCCTTGTCCTTGGGATAATTTGCGGTAGAATTAGTCAAAAACAACCAGATGATAAGAGCACTTATATTTTTGGGCGTAGGAACGCTTGCCTTTGGCCTCTACAACTGCCAACCAAAAAACGAAAAACGAACCGATTGGAAAAGCGGAATCTTAGTAGATGAATTTGTCTACGATACGGCCTCTTTTCCTTCATGCCATGCCGCTACGATTGCTGAAACCACCAATGGCACTTTGGTGACAGCCTTCTTCGGTGGCACCAAAGAACGTAATCCCGACGTATGCATCTGGGTGTCCCGAAAAGAAAATGGACAATGGTCAGACCTTCAAATGGTGGCCGAAGGCTTCATGGAAGGAGACACGACACGATATCCGACCTGGAATCCAGTGCTTTTTCAGGTTCCTGATGGCGAATTACAACTCTACTATAAAATCGGCCCGAAACCGTCTGATTGGTACGGCTATGTCCGCAGTTCACAGGATGGTGGCAAAACCTGGTCTGAGCAAAAAGCTTTGCCGGAGGGCTATATAGGGCCTGTGAAGAACAAACCGGTTTTATTGGAGAACGGAACTTTGATCGCCGGTAGTAGCAAAGAAGGTGATGGCTGGAAGGTGCATTTTGAGTTGACTAAAGATTTTGGTGCAAACTGGTCTATGGTCGGCCCGATCAACAAGGGTGAAAAATATGGCGATCACAACGTGATCCAGCCTAGCATTTTGGATCATGGAAATGGAAAGCTTCAAATCCTGGCCCGAAGCAGGAGCCGGAGAGTGGCTACCGCATGGTCTGAGGACTATGGTCAAACCTGGTCAGAAATAGAGTTGACCAGCTTGCCACAAAACAACTCAGGAACTGATGCGGTGACGATGAAGGACGGTCGTCATGTACTGGTTTACAATCATACGCTTGATCCTGAAGGAAAAGCCAAAGGCCCAAGAACGCCATTGCACATGTCCGTGTCTGAGGATGGTCTCAACTGGGATGCGGCCTTGATTTTGGAGGATTCTCCGATCAGTCAATATTCGTACCCGGCAGTGATCCAAACGTCTGATGGAATGTTGCATGTGGTGTACACCTGGAGACGTGAGAAGATCAAGCACGTGAAAATCGACCCGGCGCAATTGGAGCTTACCAAAATTGATTCTTTGGCCTGGCCAAGTCTTTAATTTCGAAAGACGACCTTTTGTATGAAAAGCTGGATCGGACATATTGCTATTGTATTTTATGCGATTATGACATTGTCTGGTTGTGATCAATCGGGTCTGGTGATCGATAAGGTTACTGTTGATCTGGCTGAAAATCCGGTGATTTCCAGCGCCAAGCCGCGACTTGGCTGGAGGCTTTTATCCTCAGAAAATGGTAGCAAACAAACAGCCTATCAAATCACTATTCTCTCCGAAGGAGAGGTGTTTTGGAATTCCGGCAAGTTAGAATCCGATCAGAGCCAATTGATTCCTTATGAAGGAAAGGAGTTAAACCCGGCTGAGAAATATGAGGTTCGGGTAACTGTTTGGGATAACAATGGCCAGATAGCAGAGTCTAAATCATGGTTTGAAACTGCCCCTTCGAATGAGTCCTTGACCGCTGAATGGATAGGCGCAATTAGAAGAGAAGGCGCCAACCTACCTGAGGGCCGCACCTGGCATTCCCCATCCATCAAGAAAAACCGGGTCATGTACGACAGCATTCCGGAGCTGGCCAAGAGATCGATTATCCTGAGGAAAGAAATTGAGGTTGAAAAGAAAATCAAAAAGGCTACAGCTTATGTTTCCGGGTTAGGACATTATGAACTTTCGCTGAATGGTGAGAAAGTAGGTAATAGTGAGTTTGCACCGCTGTGGACGGACTATGACAAAACGGTGTTCTACAATACGTTTGATTTGACCAATGAATTGAATTCAGGAGCCAGTGCCATTGGTGTGCTTCTTGGTAATGGTATGTACAATTCGATTGGGGATCGATATCGTAAGTTTTGGGTGAGCTTTGGGCCACCAACGCTGTTTTTCCAAATGGAAATAGAATATGAAGACGGCTCAGAAGAAACGATCTCTTCTGATCAAACCTGGAAATATGACCTTAGTCCGATTACCTTCAACTGCATTTTCGGTGGAGAAGACTATAATGCACAAATAGAGAAAGACGGCTGGACAAAACCCGGTTTTGATGATCAAAACTGGAAATCGGTGGTTATCCAAAATTCACCCAAAGGAACTCTCAAGCCTCAGATCGGGCCGAACATCAAAATTCAGGAAAAGTTTGAAATCCAATCCTTCACCAGAGTGGATACTGCCACCTACGTTTTCGACATGGGACAGAATTTGGCAGGTTTTCCATCAATTCGAGTACGAGGTAAAAAAGGTCAAACGGTTAAACTGGTAGTAGGCGAACGACTGGACGAAGAAGGCAGGGTCACCCAAAAAAGCACAGGACGAGATCACTACTATTTGTACACTTTGAAAGGTGAGGGTGAGGAACCCTGGCAGCCACGGTTTAGCTACTACGGCTATCAGTACATCCAGGTGGAAGGCATTAGTTATCGAGAATCAATAGACGGAGTACCTGAGCTTTTAGATTTGAAGTCCAACTATATCTATAGCGACGCGCAGGACATTGGCTCCTTCGAATGCTCCAACGAGATTTTCACCCAAACGCATAAAATCATCAAAGAGGCGATCAAGAGCAATATGCAGGCGGTGTTTACCGACTGTCCGCATCGTGAGAAGCTCGGCTGGATTGAGCAAATTCACTTAGTCGGGCCTGGACTGCTGTGCAACTACAACCTGACCCAGTCTTTTGCCAAGCAGATGATGGATATGTCTGATGCTCAACGAGAAAATGGCCTCGTACCCAATATCACTCCTGAGTACACGGACTTTTCTCATTTCTCATGGGGAGCTGATTTTACAGACTCTCCTGAGTGGGGTGCGGCGGTGGTGATGGTGCCCTGGTTGTACTATGAGTACTACGGGGATGATCGGTTGATCCGAACCTACTATGAAGAAATGAAACGGTATGTGGAATATTTGTCAAGCCGTTCAGAAAATCTAATTGTATCTCATGGTCTGGGGGACTGGTACGATTACGGAGAGCACCGGGCGGGCTACTCCAAAAACAGCCCGATTGCTTTGTCGGCCACAGCTCATTTTTACCACTGTACGAAAAAACTTGCAGAAGCTGCTGATTATTTGGCGTATTTGAATGATGAAGAAACCTACGCACATTTGGCAAGGGAGATAAAAAAAGCATACAACGCTGAGTTTTTTGACCAGGATACCGGCCAGTACGGTACAGGCAGTCAGTACAGCAATGCCGTGTCTTTGTACATGGGTTTGGTAAGTTCGGAATATGAGGAAGCCGTTTTGGAAAATATCGTATCTGATATTGAAGTGCATGGCGATCGCCTGACCACCGGGGACGTGGGCAACCGATATCTGTTTCAGGTTTTAGCGGATAATGGACTCAATGACCTGATGTACAATATGAATAACCACTTCGAGGCTCCTGGATATGGCTACCAGGTGAAGTACGGTGTGACCACCCTGACTGAGCAGTGGGATCCAGAAAAGGGCAATTCCTGGAACCACTTTATGCTTGGCCAGATCGAAGAATGGTTTTTCAAAAGCCTGGCAGGGATCAAAAGTGATCCTGAAAGCCCTGGGTTCAAACACTTTTACGTTGCCCCGCAAGTGGTAGGAGATTTGACTTTCGTCAAAGCCAGTACCCAATCGCTCTACGGTACGATATTGGTTGATTGGAAGATCGTGGAGGGTAAGTTCAAGATTTTGATGGAGGTGCCTGTGAACAGCACTGCGACTTTCAATGTTCCTGACGGGGTTTCGTCAGATGAAAAAGAAATCATGCTGTCCTCCGGTAGACACACTCTGACCTTTGATATGAACTAGTGATGAAGCAAATTTCAAGTTCCATATTGATTCTATTCTTTAGCCTCAGCGCAGTGGCTCAGACCTGGGATGACCA
The DNA here is from genome assembly GCA_965222305.1 of Reichenbachiella sp. GTDB lineage: Bacteria > Bacteroidota > Bacteroidia > Cytophagales > Cyclobacteriaceae > Reichenbachiella. Next base: position 2,862,223 of record OZ244943.1, on the reverse strand, counting down.
GTTTCAGCGACCGTTGGTGGAGGTGATTGGCGAATTGGAAGAGCAGTATCAGGTTCGGATCAAGCATGACAAGAAAACGATTGGTGATTTTATGCTCACCTATGCGGAATGGCGTATCGTGCCTGGGGATCTTGAGCAGAGCCTTAGAAATATTCTGGTGCCGTTTGATTACATCTACATCAAGCAGGCCGAGGGAGTTTATAAAATCAAACCCTTTCAATACCACCTGATCTCTCCTGAGCAGGGTGCCCAAAACTTGGAGTATTTCAAAACTTTATACTCAGGTAAGGAAACCTGGGAAAAACGAAAGGCAGAATTAAAAAACTGCATGATCGAAGCTCTGGGTTTAAAGGAATTGCCTAATGTCGAAAAGCCCAAGGTGATCTTAGGAAAAGAAAGGAAATACGAAAACTATTCTGTTCAGAATATTGCCTTGGAAACCGTGCCAGGTCTCTACGTCACGGGCAGCATTTATCGTCCGGCTAAAAAGGCCAAAGAGTACCCCTTGATCATCTCTCCGAATGGCCACTTTGGTGACGGACGCTATCGGAAAAACGAACAGCTCCGGTGTGCGGCTTTGGCCAAAATGGGTGCGATCGCTGTGAGTTATGATTTGTTTGGCTGGGGTGAATCTGCTTTGCAGGTAGGTTCTAAATCTCACCGCACCAGCACTGCCCATACCATTCAAACCAACAACGCGATTAAACTGATAGACTACTTTATCGAAACGAAGAAAATTGACCCGTCAAGAATAGGAATCACCGGAGGATCAGGGGGTGGTTCTCAAACTATGTTGGTTTCCGCCATAGATGAAAGGATTGCGGTCAGTGTGCCGGTGGTAATGACCTCATCCTACCACTCTGGAGGATGCCCTTGCGAGAGCGGAAAACCCATCCACCTGTGCAACGGGAAGACCAACAATGTTGAGATTGCCTCAATGATAGCTCCCAAGCCTATGTTGGTAGTTTCCGATGGTCGGGACTGGACGCAGCAGGTGCCCGAAGTGGAATTCCCATTTATTCAAAGAACGTATGGATTTTATGAGGCTTTGGACAAAGTTGAAAACGCCCATTTCCCGGAAGAGGGCCATGACTATGGTTTTTCTAAACGGTCGGCCATGTATAAATTTATGTCCAGGCATTTGAAGCTAAATCTCAATCAAATTCTTGATAACGAGGGAAATATAAACGAGTCAGACATCATCATAGAAACAGAAGAACAAATGCTTTCTTTCGGAATAGATGGAGAGAATTTACCTAAAGATGCCCTTAAATCATTTGAAGAGCTAAACCAAAAACTGCACCCATGAAAGGACTAATGAAATATTTGTTTGCATTGTTGCTACCATTATTGTTCAGCGCATGTCAAACCGAAAAACCCACAGATCAAAAGATGTCCGTCCGAATGATGGACTCGGAGATGGCCCGCTTTCCTGAGCTTTGGATGGTGGACAATATCAGCCGACCCTTTTGGGGCTATACGCATGGGATGATCGCTTTGGCCTCTTTGGACATGTACGAATACACCGGTGACAAAAAGTACTATGACTATGTGGAGGCCTACACGGATACCCTGATCAAAACCGATGGCTTTGTCGTGACCTACGACTCTACCAAGTACAACATAGACATGATCAACCCGGGTAAAATCCTTTTCCCCATGTACGAGCTGACCCAGGATCAGCGGTTTTTGGATGCAGCGACAACTCTTAGAAAATCCATGATCAACCACCCCAAAACCACCGAAGGGGGCTTTTGGCACAAGAAACGGTACACCAACCAGATGTGGCTCGACGGGCTTTACATGGGATCGCCTTTTCTGGCTGAGTATGCACAGGTTTTTAAAGAGCCTGAACTGTTTGATCAGGTGGCCACTCAGGTCAAATTGATTGACAAGTATCTGTACGATTCTGAGACGAGCCTTTACTATCATGGGTGGGATGAGATGAAATTGATGCATTGGTCAGATTCTGTCACTGGAACCTCAAAGAATTTCTGGGGACGTGCTGTGGGTTGGTTTGCCATGTCGCTCGTGGATATGCTGGACTACTTTCCAGAGGATCACCCGGACAGAGCGGTCATCATCGAGGTGTTAAACAAAGTGGCGGTGGGAATCAAAAACTATCAGGATGAGACATCAGGGGTATGGTACCAGGTCTTGGATCAGGGTACTCGTGAAGGCAACTATTTGGAGTCGACCTGTTCTGCCATGTTTACTTACTCCTTGCTCAAGGGTGTCAGAAAGGGGTACCTGGATGAGTCGTATATGGCTGTAGCCAAAAAGGGTTATGCAGGAATTTTGAAGGAATTTATTCGTGAAAACGAGGATGGAACAATCTCTCTGACCAAATGCTGCCATGTAGCCGGGCTGGGTGGAAAAAATATGCGCGACGGAAGTTTTGAATACTACATCAACGAAAAACGTGGCGATGACGATCCGAAGGGTATTGGGCCGTTTATCTGGGCGAGTATGGAAATGGAAACGCTTAAATAGATTGTTGATTGAAGATTTTGGATTTACGATTTGATGATGAATAACGATTCAAGAAGAGACTTTATTAAGAAAGCGGCCTTAGGCTCTGCAGTATTAGGTGTAGTGCCAACAATGGCTAACTGTGAAAGCCAAGAAACCGGTTCTGCGAAAGCGGAGGGCCCCAAAGAACAGCGCTACAAAATTGCTGTGTGCGACTGGATGATCCTGAAACGACAGAAAAAAGGGGCCTTCAAACGTACCCATGAAATAGGGGCTGATGGACTTGAGCTAGACATGGGAGGGTTAGGCCAGCGACCGACCTTCGACAACAAAATCCTCAATCCCATGGACAGAAGAATGCTCAAAGACGAAATCGCTAAATACAATTTGCAGCTATCGTCAATTGCTATGTCCGGGTTTTATGCACAGTCGTTTGCCGAGCGGGAGACCGTTCCCCTGATGGTCAAAGACACGATCAACTCGATGGATTTGATGGGAGTCAAGACTGCCTTTCTTCCTCTGGGAACCAGCAGCGATATTGTGAAGAATCCTGAACTGAGACCTTTAGTCGTTGAGCGATTGAAAATGGCTGCGGAAATGGCTGAAGCTTCCGGTGTGGTGATCGGAGTAGAAACTTCACTGGATGCAGAGGGAGAGGTCAAACTTTTAGAAGAAGTTGGCTCTAAAGCCATTCAGATCTATTTCAACTTTCAAAACCCGCTGGAAGCCGGACGAGACTTGTATGAAGAACTGAAAATACTAGGCAAAGATAGAATCGCACAAATCCATGCCACTGATACTGATGGGGTTTGGTTGGAAAACAACGAACGGATCGACACGCCCAAAGTGAAACAAACCCTTGATGAAATGGGGTGGAGTGGTTGGCTGGTCATCGAGCGATCAAGAGATGCCAACAACACGAGGGATGTGGTAGGCAATTTTGGCGCCAACACCCGATACCTCAAATCCATTTTTCAATCCTAACTAAAGAGACTCAATAAACACAACAACAAATTGCGATGAATAAACTTTTATTGACCTGTGGCATTCTGTGGAGTGTATTTAGCCTCAGCGCTCAGTCCGTTGATATTTGGGTGTCCCCAAACGGGAGTGATCTGAATGAGGGGACAGAAGCCAAGCCCTATGCGACCTTAAATCAGGCTTTCCGAAAGGCAAGGAACCTACGAAGGACGACCGATCCGTCTGTTACGGAGGGCATTAATATCCTACTCAAAGAAGGCCAATATTTTCTGGAGGAAACCCTTTACCTCCATACCGAGGATTCTGGGACACCGGAAAGCCCCACTGTTGTCAAAGGTGCGGGTGATGAACTCCCAGTGATTTCCGGAGGCGTGAAGGTTTCCGGGTGGAAAAAATCTGAAGGTCAAGAACGATTCCCTACCAACACAGCAGGAAAACTTTGGGAAGCTGATCTGCCAACTGTAGGAGGACGGACGTTCGAGTTTCGTCAGCTTTGGGTCGATGGGGAAAAGGCCGTTCGCGCTTCCAATTTGGGAGATGGCGAGTTGGATAGAATTCTGACTTCCAACAAAGAGGGACAGTACTTTGAGATTCCGCTTCCGGATCAGGATTTTGCTTCGATCGATCAGTTGGAGTTTGTGATCCATCAGTGGTGGGCGATCGCCAATCTCAGGGTCAAAAGCATCGAAAGACAAAAGGACAAAGCGGTCATCAGGTTTCATCAGCCGGAGAGCCGGGTGGAGTTTGAGCACCCATGGCCCGCGCCCTTTATCGATGAGAAAAAGGAATTGAATGGCAACTCAGCATTCTACTTAGTGAATGCCCCAGAGTTGCTTAACCAACCCGGGGAGTGGTATCAGGACATGTCCAATGGAAAAGTATATTATTGGCCGAAAGAGGGTGAAAATATGAAAAAGGCAGAGGCCATCGTGCCTTACCTGGAAACGCTTGTTGACATCAGCAGTACGCTGGACTTTCCTGTAAAGCACATTTCATTTGAGAATGTTGCCTTTCAGCACAGCGCCTGGATGCGCCCTAGCAAAGAAGGACATGTGCCTTTGCAGGCGGGTTTTTCTTTGATAGACGCGTACAAACTCAAAAAGCCCGGAACACCGGACAAATCAGCTTTGGAAAACCAGGCGTGGCTGGATCGGCAGAGCGCGGCCGTTCAGGTGACCAATGCTGAGTATTTAACCTTCCGGAAATGTAGCTTCCGTCACATGGCAGCCACAGGATTGGATTTGATTACAGGGACCCATTACAACAAAGTAGTTGGAAATTTGTTTGAAGACATTGGCGGCACGGCCATTCAGATAGGGTTCTTTGGGGACAAAACGGTAGAAGCTCATATCCCTTACGATCCGGCAGACGGACGTGAAGTAAGCCATCATGAGTACATCGCCAACAACCTCATCACAAATGTGACGAACGAGGATTGGGGATGCGTGGGGATCAGTGCGGGATTTGTGCATGGGGTGACCATCGAGCACAACGAAGTAAGCCATATCAACTACTCCGGAATATGTGTCGGATGGGGCTGGACGAAAACTGTGACCTGTATGAAAAACAACCAGGTGATTGCCAACGAAATCCATCATTTTGCCAAGAACATGTATGACGTGGGAGGAATCTATACACTATCAGCACAACCTAAGTCCTTAGTGGCCCGCAACAGCATTCACCATTTGGAAAAGGCGCCTTATGCGCACATCCCGGAGCATTATCAGTACATCTACTACGATGAGGGTTCGTCCTTCATCAAGGCAGAAAACAACTGGACGGAGAAAGACAAATTCTTCTCCAACTCACCCGGTCCGGGCAATGAGTGGATCAATAATGGCCCAGATGTTGATGAAACCATCAAGAATGAAGCGGGACTGGAAGCAGGGTTTGAATACTTAAAAGAGTGGCTCAAAAAATAACTATGATGAAAAATAAGATACAATTGATAGCAGCCTTGGTGCTCTTAAGTCTAGGCACACAAGCGCAGAAAGTGGACATGTCCAAAGTGAATTCAGAGTACATCAAAGTATTGGAAGGACGGACAGAGAAATTCTTACAGCCGATGGAGTTGGGGGATAAATATGACGAAATCCAGCAGATCGTGATCGAACAATACTGTAACCTGAGTGCGATTCATGATTCTTTGGATGCGCGAAAGCAGCAGGTTCGGGATATGGGCCTGCCCAATGAAGAAAGGGATTTTCGAATCGATGCATTGAAAGACCAGCGGGATCGCAATTTGTACATTCGTCACAATGCGTACATCGCGCAGCTATTGGGTGCTGGTATGACTTACGAGCAAGTTGATCAGATAAAGGATGGGATGACGTATAGCGTGATGCCCAACACGTATGCAGCGTTTGTAGATATGATCCAGGAGTTGACTGACGAACAGAAAAAACAAATTTGGGTGTGGCTTTATGAAGCACGAGAGCGCGCTATTGACCAGGGATCTTCAAAGGAAAAGCACAAGATGTTTGGCAAGTACAAGGGCAGGATCAACAACTATCTGTCCAAGGAAGGCTATGACCTGAAGACGCAGAGTGAGGCCTGGGAAGAGCGGTTGAGAAAGCAAGGGAAGAAGCTCTAAAGTTTGGGATTGACGGTTGTGGATTTTTGATTTAGGATTTTAGATATGAAGATTAATGTTGCCCTTTTCTGTTTAGTTCTTGCGTCTTGTGCACCTAAGGAACTCCCCAAAACCGTGTCACCCGAGGTGATGCAGGAAATCTATGAGGAAATCAAGACACCACATAAGTATGGTTTGGTCCTGGTGCCGGAGGATCAGACGAAGAAAGTGGATTGTCCAACGGTTTTCCGAAAGGGTGACCAGTGGTATATGACCTACTTCATCTATGATGGACGAGGGTATGAGACCTGGCTTGCGCAAAGTGATAACCTGCTGGATTGGGAGATAAAAGGCAAGGTTATGGCTTTTTCTGACAGCACGGATTGGGATGCCAATCAAAAAGCCGGCTACCCTAGTCTTCAGGACAATGAGTGGGGTGGCTCGTATGAGTTGACCACTTACGATGACAAATATTGGATGCCGTATTTTGGTGGGAGTTCGACAGGATACGAAAGTGGACTGCTTTCGATAGGAATGGCCAACACGGATGGTGATATCACCCAACCTCACGCCTGGAATCGGTTTTCCGAACCAATATTCAAATCCAATGACCCGGATGCCCGGTGGTGGGAAAACAGCACAATTTACAAGACCTGGGTGCTACGGGATGATAGCAAAACGACCGGCTATCCTTTCGTGATGTACTACAACGCCCGTGGCGACAGCCTCAACCCCAAAAGGGGAGCAGAGCGCATTGGCATGGCTGTTTCTAACGATATGGTCAATTGGGAAAGATTTGGAACCGAACCTGTGATCAACCACCATAAGGGAATCTCCGGTGATGCCGTGATTCAGAAGATTGATGATGTGTGGGTGATGTTCTACTTCGGAGCGTTTTGGCCGGACCGAAAGGATCACGATGCGTTCAATCGATTTGCCTGTTCGTATGATCTGGTCAACTGGACCGAGTGGGAGGGAGAAGACTTGATCGCCCCTTCTGAACTGTATGACAACTGGTTTGCGCATAAGTCTTTTGTGGTAAAGCACGAAGGTGTTGTTTATCACTTCTACTGTGCGGTGAATAAAGAACATGATAGAGGTATAGCGGTAGCTACTTCGAAGGATATTGGTACAAGTGAGATTAACTTCAATTGGGACGATGATTTGGGATCGGGAAAGCTTGAATAAACGATTGATATAGAATGGCTTAGTTATTGCTTAGAAGTAGGTTTTTAATTAAACCAAAATAATCATGAAAGCACGTTCACAATTTTTTACTGTCTTGATAACAGGCCTGGTGATGCTGGGATGCGAGTCTGAGGATACTCAACCTGAAGACTATTCTACTCGGATTGATTTCCAAATACAACACGTGATTAATCCGGACAGCGAATCAGCCAACGTTGTATCGATTCTAAGTGAAATTACAAAAAGGGATTACTGGTTCAATGTTCAGAATGAGGCACATATTTTAAGAACCAAAAAAGATTTTCAGTTGGCACTAGATAATTCTGATACCATGAATTTGTCTTTTGATATTAGGGTGATGGAACCTGATTCCAGTTTGCTTGAGTTTGATGAATTAATCGGTTCGTGGAAATATCTTAACCCGGAAGACGAGTTGAATAGGTTTTACTTGGGAGACTGGACTTACACTTTGGATATTGGGGGGTCAGGGTTTCATTATTCTGAAAGCGCTTATTTAGCAGATGTTGTAGAAAAAATAGATTTTAAATATGTCCAAGATGAGACTAGATTTTTTCTGGAATTCAAGTTTGATCATTCTACTTATGGTTGGTTTGATAGTCCGGATAAAGTCTATGCAACGATTTCCAATGGTCACTTCAAGGGCCTCTTTTAGCTTTTTATAAAAACAATACATGATACTTAAGCATCACCTAAGAACTATTATTTTCAGTATAACAGTAGCAGCTTTATTTAGTACTTGCAAAAAAGATGACAATCCAAGAGAAGTTGTGGGCTTTAACTGGGGCTGGAAGTTTTTCTTAGGGGATGATAGTTTGGCTCGATTTACCGAATATGATGATAGGCAATGGAGGCAGCTAAACCTTCCTCACGACTGGAGCATTGAAGGAGAATTCAGCGAAGAACACCCTACCAAACAGGCCGGAGGTGCACTTCCTGCCGGGATGGGATGGTATCGAAAGTCTTTTAACATTCCCGAATCTGATCAAGGCAAAAAGATATTCATAGATTTTGGCGGGGTATATCGCAATAGCGAAGTATGGATCAACGATAACTATTTGGGCAAGCGACCTTTTGGCTACATTTCATTTCGATATGATCTGACACCTTATCTAAAGTATGGTGATAAAGAAAATGTCATAGCAGTAAAGGCGGACAATTCACTCCAGCCCAATTCTCGTTGGTACACGGGTTCTGGTATTTACCGAAAAGTGGAGTTGGTGAAGACAAACCAAAATCACATAAAGCAATGGGGCGTGTTTGTAACGACTGATCAGGTCTCCGAACAATCAGCGGAAGTTGCGGTGCAGGTGGAACTGGAATCAAAGGAATCCCTCGATGTGCAGGTTGAATTTTTTGATTCAAAGAATAAAATGGTTGCAGCAACTAAGTCAGGACAAAATGGAATTTTTAATGCCACTATCTCCAATCCGAATCTATGGTCGCCGAATAGCCCCAATCTCTATTCTGCTAAGGTCTCTGTTTATAATAAAGGCGACTTAGTGGATCAACAGGAAGTTCCCTTTGGCATCCGCTATTTCAACTTCGATTCAGAAAAAGGCTTTTTCCTCAATGGTGAGCCGATGAAAATCTATGGGGTGAATAACCATCATGATTTAGGGGCATTGGGTGCAGCGTTTAATGTGCGAGCTGCAGAGCGGCAGTTGGAAATTCTGAAGGATATGGGCTGCAACGCCATTCGTATGGCACACAATCCCCCTGCAGAGGAATTGCTCGACCTATGTGATCAAATGGGGTTCCTGGTGATTGATGAGTCGTTTGATGAATGGGCGAAAAAGAAAGCGAAAAAGGGCTATCATCTTGAGTGGGACGATTGGCACGTCAGGGATTTGGAAGACATGGTGAAGCGTGACCGGAATCATCCCTCAATCATCGCATGGAGTATCGGCAATGAAATAAGGGAACAGTTTGATTCGACTGGACTCACTATTACTAGAGAGCTGGCACATATTGTAAAATCCCTGGACACCACTCGGTTGGTGACCAGCGGATTGACGGAAAATGAAGCGGACAAGAATTTTATTTATCAGTCAGGAGCATTGGATTTACTTGGGTTCAACTACAAGCATCAGGCTTATGTTGACCTGCCAAATCGTTTTCCGGGTGGGAATTTTTTGGCGTCTGAGACCTCATCTGCGTTTGCGACGCGAGGGCACTATGATATGCCGTCCGACAGCATTCAACGATGGCCGGCCAAATACAAAGAGCCTATCCCTAATGCCAATCCGGATTTTACTGTTTCGGCGTATGATATGATCTCGGCCTATTGGGGATCGACGCATGAGGAGACGTGGCGGGAAGTGAAAAAACTAGACCACATGGCTGGGATTTTTGTGTGGGCTGGCTTTGATTATTTGGGTGAACCTGATCCCTATCCCTATCCGGCACGGAGCTCGTATCTGGGTATCATAGACCTGGCCGGTTTCCCGAAAGATGCCTATTACCTGTACCAGAGCGAATGGTCAAAAGACACGATGTTGCATGTTTTCCCTCATTGGAACTGGGAAGAGGGGCAGGAAATAGACGTGTGGGCGTACTACAATTATGCCGATGAAGCGGAGTTGTTCATCAACGGAAAGTCCCTGGGAATTCAAACCAAAGGAGATACCGGTTTGCATGTCCAGTGGAGGGTCAATTTCGAACCAGGAATGATCAAAGTGGTTTCGCGAAGGGATGGAAAGGAAATCCTCTCCAAAGAAATCAAAACTGCTGGCAACCCTGCCAGGGTAAATTTGACACCTGACCGCTCGGCAATCAACGAGGATGGCTATGACCTCTCATTTATCACTGTGGATATTCTGGATGATCAGGGTGTCTTGACTCCTCATTCTGATAATTTGGTGCAATTCGAAATTACTGGGCCAGGGAAAATCGTTGGGGTGGACAACGGCTATCAAGCCAGTTGGGAGCCGTTTAAAGCGAGCCAGAGAAAAGCCTGGAAAGGAAAATGTCTGGTGATCGTTCAGTCTGAAAAAGGACAGGACGGAGAAATTACCTTGACGGCTAAGTCAGAAGGACTCAAGTCTCACACCGTTAAAATAAGGGCCCAATGAGAATTCTGCTGACATTATCCCTTGTTGGACTATTTACTTCTGCTTTTGCCCAGAACTACAAAACACAAATCGTAGTGGCTCAAGACGGCTCGGGTGATCATACCTCTATCCAGGAGGCGATCGATGCCACCAAAGCGTTTCCTGATGAGCCCATTATCATTTATATCAAAGCGGGGGTTTATACTGAAAAAGTGAGGGTGTATTCATGGAACACCAACCTATCGATCATTGGGGATAGCACGGGGCAAACGGTAATCACCTATGGAGACTATTTCAAGTCGGTAGATCTGGGGCGAAACAGCACTTTTCATACCTATACCTTCAAGGTGGAGGCCAATGATTTCTATGCCAAAAACCTTATCATAGAAAACTCAGCAGGCCCGGTAGGTCAGGCCGTGGCGCTTCATGTCGAAGGGGATCGTGTACAGTTTGAAAATTGTGAGTTCAAAGGATATCAGGATACCATGTATCTGGCAGGCGAGAATTCAAGGCAGTATTTTAAAAATTGTCTGATTGTTGGCTCGACGGATTTCATTTTCGGTGAGGCAACAGTGGTATTTGAAGAGTGTGAGATTCACTCTTTGAGTGATTCGTATATCACAGCGGCTTCTACACCACAGGGCGTTGAGTATGGATTTATTCTTATGGATTGCAAACTCACGGCTAAAGAGGATGTGACGAAAGTCTATCTAGGTCGTCCCTGGCGGAAATACGCTAAAACTGTTTTTCTCAATTGTGAAATGGGCGCTCACATTCGACCCGAGGGTTGGAAGGAATGGAGTAACAAAGAAGATCTAGGTACTACATTTTATGCTGAGTATAAGTCCAGAGGAGAAGGGGCGGGTTCTGATTTCAGAATTAATTGGTCAAATCAGTTGACAGACAAGGAAGCCCGGGAATACTCGATCGAAAATATATTTAATGGTTGGAAACCGAACTAATCAAGGTTCTATTTTTACTTATGGCCGGTTTCTCCAATAAGTAGCAACATATCCCGTTTTTGGGTTTTCAATTTCAAGCACATTATTGTGCAGCCTATACGTGAGTGTCGTGGGTAACTCAATGGGTAGGCCAACAAAGACCTGCATGATTTCATTGTGAAACTCTCGTATGGCCTGATTTTCTCCTATTTGAAGAAATCCGTGAAAGTCTTCAACCTCAATGGTGTTTTCATGTATGTCAATAGTGAGAAATCCTCGATCTATTTCAAGATAAGTGCTGTCATGTGCGAATGCAATGGTCGAATAATATTCACAAGGGGAAAAAATTGTATCCCTTCCCGAGGGAATAAGGCTATGGAAATTCCATATTCCTTCCAGAAACTCAAAGGTTTCAATTTCTTCTAATTTCTTTGGACAGTGTTCAATGATCTCATGGTCAATTACAAAGAGGTACATGCTGTCTTCACTGCATCCAGAGTATTTAGCTCCATAAACTCGCATTACTTTGAAATGATCAACAGAATCCATGGAATTATCACAAAAATAATAGGTGTCATAATAAACACCATTCCGATGCTGGATTGTTGGTGGGGCTACGTCAATTTCATCTTCACCTTGGGGCCTCGTGTATCCATTATCGAATATAACGGTACCTTCAAACTCGCCCAAATAATTGTGCGTTCCACACTCATTACATTTTGGTTCGCACTCGATACAGTTATTATTTTCAGCGCAGCCCAATAAAAACAAAGTGATAAGTGCTAGTAAAGCGAAATAGATGGATTTATTCATCGGTTTAGGATTTATAGCAATTTAGTAAAATCCTCAATTCCTCCACCCCACAGTGCAGGAAGGGCGAATGCCCTAACAAATCTAATTTTGATTGATTGTTTTCGGATGGCCTGCTATAGGGTTGGGGGTCGAAAGATCAACCGTTTGAAGACGACAAGAATTGATGAATGAAAAGAATGTAGCCATGCCTGGTTCTGAACCTGGAGTCATTGAAATAGGAATCCAAAGACCATAAGATCCTCACTGTTGAATAGCACCAATTACCATATGATCGATTTCCTGGAGTTTGACCAGGAATTCAAAGGGGAGGAAATTCTCTGGAAGGCTTGTCGTCCTAATGATATCAAAGAAGTAGGAGGGAAAATCATTCTGACCGTTCCCTTTCAAAAACATAAACCCGTAGTAGATATCGAACCGGATTTGGAGGCGGAGCGAAGAAACTATGAATTGACGCTTGGCCTTTATGGCGATAGTATTCTTCGGGTTGCGATTGGTGTAGAGGACGAAGTGCCTGATTCTAGTCCTATGCTTGAGATATCAGAAAGCTTGAGTCAGCAGCCTTTAGTTTTCGAGAAGAATGACTCTCATTGGGTGGTTAAGGATTCACAGGAAGTCATTCGTGCTATTTTTGATTTTTCGGTTCCGGAAATTGACCACTGGAGTGATCTGCTGCCCGAACCTCATGAGACGTTGAACGCGGCTTTTTATCCTGACGGTAAAAAGGCTGTGGCCCTGAATCATCAAGACCAGTTTTTTCCGGCAAGAAATGACGCGATGGCTTTGGCCTTTGTGGAAAAAGACGGAAAACCGGATCGCATCACTTTTTCGCTCAAAGCGAAACCGAATGAATCTTTTGTCGGAACAGGTGAGCGCTTCACCAAGATGGACTTGTCGGGTCAGACCTTCCAACTCAAAAATCAGGACGGACAAGGAGTCAACAACCGTCGAACCTATAAAAACATTCCATTCTACCTGTCAAGCGAGATGTATGGGGCTTTTGTTCATACCTCGGCGTATGCCAAGTTTTCCCTGGCCGACCATTCCAGCCAATCCGCTCAATTCTTGATCGAACATCCGGTTTTGGATTTGTTTCTGATCGGAGGGGACAACCCTGCGCAGATCATCAAGCACTATCAGCAGTTGACGGGCTTTCCTTCCATGCCTCCGTTATGGAGCTATGGAGTTTGGATGAGCCGGATGACTTATTTTTCTGCTGATGAAGTGCAAAACATTTGCGACCGTCTGAGAAAAGAGAAATTCCCCTGTGATGTAATCCACCTGGATACGGGCTGGTTCGTGACGGACTGGCTCTGTGAATGGAAATTCAACCCCGAACGTTTCCCTGACCCGGAGGCTTTCATTAAGAAATTAAAGGATGATGGCTACCGTGTGAGCCTTTGGCAGATGCCGTACATCGCTCGTGAAGCGCAACAGCACGATGAGGCTGTCGCTAATAAATACATCGGGCCTCTACTGGAGTCACGCGAACAAGGAGGTTCCAACTTCAGTGCGCTGGATTATGCAGGTACCATAGACTTCAGCAGTGAAAAAGCGACTCAATGGTATCAGGGTCTTTTGAAAGAATTGCTGGACATGGGTGTGGTGTGCATCAAGACGGATTTTGGGGAAGAGATTCACATGGATGCGGTCTATGAGACCATGGAACCCAAGCTGCTCAACAACCTTTATGCACTACTCTACCAAAAAGCAGCGTACGACATTACTAAAGAAATAGCCGGGGATGGGATCGTATGGGCCCGTGCCGGATGGGCCGGATGCCAGCGATATCCCTTGCACTGGGGAGGTGATGCGGCTTGTACTTGGGACGGAATGGCGGGATCGCTAAAAGGTGGACTGCACCTGGGGCTTTCAGGATTTGGCTTTTGGAGCCACGATGTGCCGGGCTTCCATGGGGTACCCAACTTTATGAATTCGGTGATTCCAAATGACCTATATGTACGCTGGACTCAGTTTGGGGTGTTTTCCTCTCACATCCGCTATCACGGTACTTCCAAACGGGAGCCATACGAATATCCTGAAATTGCCGACACGCTTCGGTGGTGGTGGAACCTACGATACTGCCTGATCCCTTACATTTTGAAAACCAGCCAACAAGCTACCGAATCGGGTTTACCTGTTCTTCGTGCCATGATCTTTCACCATCCATATGACAAGATGTGTTGGCATGTTGACGATCAGTACTTCTTTGGTGATGACTTTTTGGTTGCCCCAATGATGAATTCTGAGAACGAACGGGATGTCTATTTGCCGGACGGCGAATGGGTGAATTTTTTCAACGGAGAGACAGTTCAAGGCAGTCAATGGCTGAAAGACTATTATGCACCTCTTGACGAAATGCCTGTTTGGGTGAAAAAGGGAGCCAAGATTCCCTGGTATCCAGAACTGGTGCAATGCACGGATGAGATGGAGTTGGAAAAGTCAATCGAGTTGATCGTTGACGAAAGTTTTGATGGAATTAACCAAATAATGAAAAGTTTAAAATAATGCTTGGGATAGGAATACTGGGACTGGGAGAAGGACGGAGCACGATCTCCGCGGCATTGAACAGCACAAAACTGCGGTTGGTGCAGATATGTGATCTTAATGAGGGTTTGTGCAGGCAGCGGGCCAAGGAATTTGATTTCCATGAGTACACCACCTCTATGGAGGAAATGCTCGCCAACCCCGAGATAGACGCAATAGGGATCTATACTCCGGACAAGTTGCATGCCCAGCACATCAAAATGTGCCTGGAAGCCGGAAAGCACGTGGTGTGTACCAAGCCGTTGCTGGATGATCTTTCAGAAGCAAAGAACCTGCTCGAACTTCAAAAGAAAACCGGAAAGAAGCTCTTTGTTGGGCAAAGCAGTCGGTTTTTTGAGCCGATGCGCCGACAGAGAGAGGATTTTGACAAAGGACTGATTGGTGAGATAATCTCTGTGGAGGCCTATTATCATGCTGATCATCGATGGTTTTTGGACAAACCCTGGGCATTGGAAAATTCTTTCAAATGGCTCTACGGGGGATTGAGTCATCCCGTGGATTTCATCCGCTGGTATCTACCCAATATCGATGAAGTGATGGGCTATGGCATGTTGAGTGCCAATGGCAAAGCCGGAGGATTGAAAAACGAAGACACGATGCACTTCATTTACAAAGCGACTGACGGCAGGGTGGCCAGGATTTCCGGGGCATATTCCGGGCCGATCCAACCGGTGACTCGTGACAGTGAAATGAGCTGTATCCTTCGTGGTACAGAGGGATGCAGCCAGGGCGATTACATGGATCTTCGGTATGCGATCACCAACAATGATGGTGAGGAACAGATGATCACCTGGGAGAAGAAATTGAAACACTATTTCCGATTTGAAGGCAAGAGCCACCACGCAGGCGAGTACAACAACTACTGGGAACATTTTGCGGACAGCATAGAAAAAGGTTTTACTGCCTATCCGGATTTGAGAGAAGGACTTGGGACGATTGCCTTGTTGAAAACCATGGAAAAAACCTTGAATTCAGGGAAACCGGAGAAAGTACAAGATACAATAAAAGAGTTTGACCTTGAGGGTCTTATATAACCAACAATAAGTGAAAAGACTATGAATGATATTATTAGCCAGGAGCAAGTAGCGCAATTCAAAAAGGATGGATTTGTGATACTCAGGAACGTGATTTCCCAGGAGATGATCGAAAAGATCCAGGGGGAATGTGAGCGATTCATCAAGGAAAAGGATGACGAAATGGACGCCAAAGGCGTGGAGGTAGATGAAATCAACCACAAGGGCAAGCGGTACTTCATCGCTATGAAAAACAAGTCGAGCGAGCCGATGCAGGAGCTGCTATACGGAAAGGAGCTGGAGGCAATTACCCGTTCGATCCTCGGGGACAATGTGTACCTGTTTTTGGAGCAGTACGTGGTGAAGGCTGCCGACAAAGGAATGAAGTTTGCCTGGCACCAGGATTCAGGCTATGTGAAGCAAAAGCATGAACCTTATTTGTCCTGCTGGATGCCTTTGGATGATGTGACCGAGGAAAACGGAACCGTTTATTTGCTTCCCTATGCAGATGCCGGGACTGACCAAAGAATCGAACATGTGCTGGAGGCAGGAACCAACGATATGGTGGGCTACCATGGAGATAATCCCGGTGTGGCTGCTATTTGCAAAAAAGGAGACATTGCTTTGTTTTCCAGTGTGTGCTTTCACCGAAGCGGGTCTAACAATACCGATAAATCCAGAAGGGTGTTGCTGATGCAGTACTCCAAAGAGCCTATCATGGACGGTGACAAGCCGCTATACCTGGCCGAGCCATTCGTGGTGGATGGGGAGTTGGTGAAATAAAGGAGGATTGACGATTGTAGATTTCGGATTGGGCGATTGGCGATCAGCGTATAGCGAACAGCGAAAAACATGGAAAATATAAATCAATATCTGGAAACCATAGACTTTGTCATTGTCGGGGCCTATTTGGTCGTCCTGATTGGCATCGGCTACTGGGTCAGTTTTGTCAAAAAGAAGAAGAGCGGAGACGAAAACCTCTTTTTGGCGGGGCGGTCACTCAAGTGGTACAGCATCGGCCTGACCATGTGGGGCACGAATGTGGGCCCTTCGATGTTGATCGCTTCGGCTAGTATTGGTTATACCACAGGTGTAGTAGCCGGCAACTTTGGCTGGTATGCCTTTCCGTTTATTTTTCTGCTCGCAGTGGTTTTTGCGCCTCGGTATTTAAAAGCTGACATTCAAACTTTGCCCGAGTTTATGGGCAAGCGTTTTGGGCAGTCGACCCGAAGCATTTTGGCCTGGTACACGACGGTGACAATCTTGATTTCGTGGTTGTCCTTGACCCTTTTTGCAGGGGGGATATTGGTAGGTCAGATTTTGGCCATGCCGCTTTGGTTGTCCGTGATCATTCTGGTTTTGATTGCTGGATTCTTCACCATCGCAGGAGGATTAGAGGCCATCGCTTATACGAATGTGTTTCAAATGATCTTGCTGATCGTTGTGTCAGGAGCCTTGACTGTAGTCGGGGTGATGAAGGCAGGCGGGATCATGGCTGTTTACGAAGCGGCACCACCGGAGTATTGGAATTTGTTGCTACCAATGGACGATCCAAATTATCCGTGGTTGGCGATTGCCCTGGGTTATCCCGTAATGGGCGTTTGGTTTTGGTGCACCGATCAGAGTATGGTACAGTCGGTGTTAGGTGCAAAGAGCCTCAAACAGGGCCAGATGGGAGCCAACTTCACCGGATGGCTGAAAATATTTGATGTGGCGTTGTTCATCATTCCCGGGATCGTATGTTTTATCCTGTTTCCAGACTTGGACAATCCTGATGAAGCCTATATGACCATGGTGACCCGATTGTTTCCTGTCGGAATGACCGGATTGGTGATGGCGGTGCTGATTGCCGCTTTGGTGAGTACGATAGACTCGGCTCTGAATTCATTGAGCACCGTATTCACAATGGATATTTACGTAAAGAACTACAGACCTGAAGCTTCGCAAAAGGAGATCGTCAAATTGGGTCGGATTGTGACGGTGATGGGGGCTAGTATCGCCATAGTAATGACCCTGGCGATTGACAGTATCAAGGGTTTGAACTTGTTTGATGTGTTTCAAGCAATTCTTGGGTTCATCGCTCCGCCGTTATCGGTGGTGTTTTTGGCGGGTGTGTTTTGGAAACGAATGACGACTTTGGCCGCCAATGTAGTCTTACTTGGTGGAACGGCCATCAGTCTCGGAACCGGTGTATTGTACCTCTGGATATTCCCATCAGCTGAGTACGAATTCTGGCCGCACTTCTTGATGCTGTCCTTTTACATTTTTGTGTTCTTGTTGCTTGTAGCAGGGCTGGTAAGTTTATTCGACTCAGAAGGTCAAAAAGAAAAGCATAGCTTTGAGCTAAGCGGATTGGCTAAGCCGGATCGAAAAGTGTGGATGGCATGGATTGCTTTGATCGTGGTAATGGTGGGACTTTATGTGTTGTTCAATGGACACTGACTTGATTGACGATTTAAGATTGATGATTTTAGAATTAGTTGCAGGAAATGAACATGATTAGAAATAGTGTTAATGGATGGAAAATCCAAAATCCAAAATCTACAATCGTCAATTTGCTGGTTAAAGCAGGGCTATTGGGTATATGCTCAATGCTGCTTGTCAGCAATCTTTATGGACAGACGGTCACCGGAGAACCCGCCGGAATCCCGCCAACCCCAAAAATCTATGAATTCACTCCTTGGGAAGACCCTTTGATCACCTCTATCAATCGTGATCCTGCACGGGCTACGGCCTATTCTTTTGAAACTATCGAAGAAGCCCTAGAAGGAGATCGAGAAAAATCGAACCGATATCAATCCCTCAACGGAACCTGGGATTTCAGATACTCGAAGAATTTGGCGGAAGCTCCTGCTGACTTTTATCAATCCAGAGTCAAAAACTGGGATCAAATAGAAGTGCCTTCCAATTGGGAAATGAAAGGCTATGACATTCCCATTTATGCCAGTGCGGTGTATCCTTTTCGTCCAGTCAGTCCTCCTTATGTGCCTAAAGATTACAACGGAGTGGGTTGTTACCAACGAACCTTTACAGTTCCTGAAAATTGGAATGAAATGAACATCACCCTTCATTTCGGCGGGGTGAGCTCCGCTTTTCAGGTTTGGGTGAATGGCGAGTTTTTGGGTTATGCAGAGGATAGTTGCCTGCCTTCAGAGTTCAACATTACACCCTATTTACAGGAAGGGGAAAATGTTTTATCAGTGCAGGCACTAAGATGGAGCGATGGGGCCTATCTCGAGGATCAGGATCACTGGCGCATGAGTGGTATTCAGCGTGAGGTCTACCTCATGGCCGAGCCAAAATTGAGGATTGCTGATTTTCACTACCAAACCAAGCTTGACAAAAACTATCAGGACGCTGTATTCAGTCTGCGTCCAAGGCTGGACAATCTGACTGGGGACACGGTGCGCAAGGACATTAGGTTTAAAGCACAATTGGTAGATGCAGAAGGAAACAATGTATTTGAAGAACCACTCTCAATTTCCGCAGAAGAAATCATCAATGAATCGTATCCTCGGCTGGACAATGTAAAGTTTGGATTGCTGGAGGACTCCATAAAAAATCCCCTGAAATGGAGTGACGAGACACCCAACCTTTACACTTTGGTCATGTCTTTGGAAGATACCTTAGGGAATGTGCTGGAGGCCAAAAGCTGTAAAGTGGGCTTTCGAAGCATCGAATTCTCTAAGGAGAATAGTAAACTCCTAATCAATGGAAAAGAGACCTATATCTATGGGATCAACCGTCATGATCACCATCCGGTGAAGGGTAAGGCGCTATCAAGATCGGATATAGAAGAGGATGTGCGATTGATCAAGCAGTTCAATTTCAACCTGATCCGTACGAGTCACTACCCCAATGATCCGTATTTGTATGATCTGTGCGATCAATATGGGATTTTGGTCATGGATGAAGCGAACCTGGAAACTCATGGCCTGGGTGGTAAGCTGAGCAACGACCCTCAATGGATTGTCGCGCACATGGAGCGGGCGACCCGTATGGTCATGCGAGACAAAAACCACCCGAGCGTCATCATGTGGAGCCTGGGTAATGAAGCCGGAAGAGGCCCCAATCATGCCTCGATGGCAGAATGGATTCATGATTTTGATGTGACACGTCCTGTGCATTACGAACCTGCTCAGGGAAATCATCGGGTTGACGGATACATCCCTCCGGGACATCCGGATTACCCAAAAGACCATTCGCACCGAATTCAAGTGCCGACCGACCAGCCCTATGTAGACATGGTGAGCCGGTTTTACCCGGGGTTGTTCACCGTGGATTTATTGGCCAATCAGGAAGGCGACAATCGTCCTATCATATTTGTGGAGTACTCGCATTCGATGGGCAACTCTACCGGAAACATGAAACAGTTTTGGGATGAATTTAGAAGCACCGATCGGATCATTGGCGGGTGCATATGGGACTTTAAGGATCAGGGATTGTTTAAGAAAGATTCGCTGGGTAGAGAGTTCATTGCTTATGGTGGAGATTTTGGGGAAACCCGTCATCATGGCAATTTCTGTCTCAACGGGATTGTGTCAGCAGACGGCCGACCGAAAGCTGCCATGTATGAGTGCAAAAGAGTCTATCAGCCTATCGAAACGGAATATCTCAGTAATGGCAAGATCCGTATTTTCAACCGACATGCCCATTTGAATTCCAATGAATACATCGCTTCACTTAAATTTTTTGAGAATGGAAATGAAGTGAGGTTAAAGGTGATAGGTGAATTAAACATTGCAGCAGGAGACTCATTGGATTTAAATATTTCGAAATACATTCCTAAATCCTCTGGTGAACTGCTTTGTACAATCGGGTGGAAATTGAAATCGGATCAAGACTGGGCGAAGGCCGGACATTTGGTGGCGAGCAATCAATTGGCTGTTTCGGGTTTGACCCAGGTCAAATTGAACACTGATGAGCCTATGGTTCCCACTGAAATTGATTCCGTTTTCAAATATTCGGGAGCTAATTACTCGATTGTGATTAATAAGAACACCGGCTTTTTGGAGTCCTATGAATGGAATGGCCAAGAGCAGGTTTTGACACCATTAGTTCCCAACTTCACCCGTCCGGCTACCGACAATGACCGAAAAGGCTGGAAACCACATAAAAAGCTCAAGCCCTGGTACGAGGCTAAAACGGAATTGAAATCCATCGAACAAGGTCAAGAAGGATCGGTTTCTACGGCATTCGACTTGTTGGAGGGAGCGGCTAATCTTCAACTTGAGTACTCGGTCAGTGATGGAGGTGCATTGAAAGTAACCTATAAACTCTCAGCCAATGACACCCTACCGAACATCCCCAAAATCGGTTTGCAGATGGGCATCTCTGAAAGCTACCATCAAGCCAAATGGTACGGACGAGGTCCCTTGGAAAACTATGTGGATCGGCGGTATGGGTTTGATGCGCAGGTGTATGACGCTAATATTGACGCCATCAACGAACCCTACCCGCAACCTCAGGAAAACGGGAATTTGACAGACGTCCGATGGATGTACTTGTCCAATCAAAAAACAGGAATGCTCGTTGTAGCGGACAGTCTACTCAGCATGAGTTGTAGACGATATACCGATCAAAACATCGAAGAAGCCAAGCATACCTATGAATTGCAGAATCCAGGCTATCTGACCTTAAACATTGACCTGGTACAAATGGGCGTAGGTGGAAATGATAGCTGGTCTCCGGTGGCGGCACCTTTGGAACAGTATCAAAACAAGGCCGGAAACTACGAGTACTCGTTTTACCTGGTTCCTGTGAATGCTGCTCCAAAAGCAATCGAAAAGGTCAAATCAAAATATTTCAAACAATAAGAATTAATGAACGAAGGCAAGAACTTTAATGAATACAAAGGGATTATCCCTCCGCTGGTTACTCCTCTGAAAGACACGAATACGCTGGATCAGGAAGGACTAGAAAAACTTGTAGAGCATATTTTACAAGCTCAGGTGAGTGGTTTGTTTATCCTCGGCACGACAGGCGAAGGCCCGCATATGAGCATTGCAATCAGAGAAGAGCTCATTAAGCAGGTAGCCAAAATCGTGAATGGAAGAACTAAAATTCTCGTGGGTGTGGCAGATACTTCGATTACCGAGAGCGTAAAGCTTGCACAAGTGGCAGCTGATGCCGGGGCTGGTTCAGTGGTTGCGACACCTCCGTACTATTTTGGTACCTCACAGCCTGAGTTGACCTACTACTTTCAGTCCTTAGCAGAAAAGCTGCCCTTGCCATTGTTTTTGTACAACATGCCGGTGCATACCAAGACGGTGATCGAACCGGGTACAGTGAAGGCGGTAGCGGAATCTAGTGATAACGTGATCGGATTGAAGGACAGCTCGGCGAACATGAATTACATTCGTACGGTCCAGTACCTGATGAAAGATCAAGACTTTCCCATCTTCTGCGGGCCGGAGGAAATCACCGCTGATGCTGTCATGCTTGGAGGAGCAGGAGGGGTCAACGGCGGAGCGAATATGTTTCCAAAATTGTACACCGCCCAGTATGAGGCAGCGGTCAATAAAGACTTTGAAAAACTGGAAATCCTGAGAAATAAAGTGCTGGAAATCAGCCAGGCGATTTATTCGGTAGGCGCATATGGATCGTCTTCTTATTTGCAAGGATTGAAAGGCGCACTATCGGTTTTAGGATTGTGTGACGATTATTTGCCAGAGCCTTTTCAAAGGTTGAACCCTGAGCAGAAGAAGGTCATTGAAGAGCGATTGGAGAAGTTGGAAATGAAGGCTTTTTCTCAACAGTACTTGAATTAAATTATTCGAATCGCTGGCGCGCATTTCAAATGCGTGCCGGTTTAACAAGGCATTTAAAATGCCTGGTAAATTTCGAACGTCCCGGATGTCCGGGACGCTCCAGTGATCAGTTGAAAAAATGAAAATCTCAATAATCGACCTATCAGTCTTCCTTGTCTACATGTTAGCCATCGTAGCTTTCGGAAGCAGCTTTTATTTTAGAAATAAGGATAGTGAAGCCTACACTTCGGGAAGCAACCGCCTACCGACATGGGTAGTAGGGATGTCGATATTTGCGACGTTTGTGAGTAGCATTAGCTTTTTGGCAATTCCTGGGAAGGCCTATGCTTCGGATTGGAACGCCTTTGTTTTTAGTCTTTCGATTCCCATTGCAGCAGTGGTAGCGGTTAAGTTTTTTGTGCCGCTTTATCGAAGCATCAATAGTATTTCGGCTTACACTTACCTCGAGCAACGATTTGGCCTTTGGGCGAGTCGATATGCTTCGATATGTTACATATTGACTCAGTTGATGCGGACGGGGAGTATTTTGTATTTGCTTGTGCTGCCAGTGCATTTAATGTTTGGTTGGGATGTAGCGACGGTGATTGTGGTCACTGGGATTTGTGTAATCGTATACTCCATGCTGGGTGGAATACAGGCGGTGATTTGGACAGACGCGATCCAGGGAATCATTCTAATCGCCGGGGCACTATTGTGTGCCGGGTTGCTCCTTTTCGGGATGCCGGAGGGCCCGGGGCAATTGCTGGAAATTGGCGCAGCGAACGGGAAGTTTGGTCTGGGTTCTTTAAAGTTTGATTTTACCACTTCAACCTTCTGGGTGATGATTATCTATGGGTTGTTTATCAATCTACAGAACTACGGTATTGATCAAAACTACGTACAGCGCTACATGTCCGCCAAGTCGGAAAAGGAAGCCAAATCTTCAGCACTTTTCGGGTCGCTGCTTTACGTACCTGTTTCAATGCTATTCTTTTTTATCGGTACTGGGTTGTTTTCGTATTATTCAGCCCAGCCACAATTACTTCCCGAAGGCATGGCAGCCGATAAGGTCTTTCCGCATTTTATTGTCAATCAATTGCCCACCGGTTTTACCGGACTCTTAATCGCTGCGATATTCGCGGCCGGGATGAGCACGGTTTCTACGAGTGTAAATAGTACTGCTACCGTAATCCTGACAGATTACTTTAAAAAGAGCAATCCCAATATTTCCGAAAAGGACAGTATGAAAGTCTTGTACATCACTTCAGCTATTTTTGGAGTATTAGGCATAGGGGTGGCACTGGCCATGATCAATGTCAAAAGTGCTTTGGACGCCTGGTGGTCATTGGCCTCTATTTTTAGTGGAGGAATGCTCGGGCTGTTTTTGCTGGGCTATTTTGCCAAGACGGCTACCAACATGAGTGCGGCCATTGGGGTAGCCCTTGGCTTGATCGTGATTGTATGGATGGCACTTTCTCCACAGTTTTTTAGCGAAGGCTTCAGAAACCCACTGCACGTAAACCTTTCCATCGTGATGGGTACTACGACCATATTCTTAGCCGGATTCCTAATCTCAAATTTTGTAAAGAAATGATACGAAACTGCAATGACGGCAGCCAAAGCGCTCCCTACCTCCGATTGGACTTGAACTACTGGAACATCCACGACTTACCGGATTTCTCCAAAGGCCCAAAAGACGGATCAGAGGAAGAACGATATCTAAAAATCAAGGAAGCAGGATTTGTCGGTGTGCAGGATGGTGACCCAGGGATTTGCGAAAAGGTGGGTTTGAAGCTCACTGGCCAGTTTCGGATGAACAAAGTCGGAGATCTGGACGAAAAAATCAAAGAATGGACCAACGGCCCCTACGATTGTGCGACTATTCATGCAGGTTGGGGCATCGAGTCTGAGGCTGAAGCAGATCGTATCATTGGGAATGTGATCGAAACTTCAACAAAGCATGATTTTCCAATTTACGTGGAAACCCATCGCGCTACCTTGACCCAGGACATGTGGCGGACTGTCGAGCTGATCAAACGATTCCCGGAGCTACGTTTCAATGGGGATTTCTCACACTGGTACACCGGTCTGGAAATGGTCAATGGAGATTTGGAGGACAAGTTCCGCTTTATGCAGCCGGTGTTTGATCGGGTGAGGTTTATCCATGCCCGTATTGGCAACCCCGGCAGTATCCAAGTGGATTTTGGTGACAATTCTGACGAACCCTTTGTGCAGCATTTCTGTGAAATGTGGACGCGATCTTTTACGGCCTTCCTCAAAACGGCTCAGCCTGGGGATTATTTATGTTTTACGCCCGAGCTACTACCTTCTGAATACTACTATGCCCGTAAAGTCAAAGTTGGAAACGAATGGGTGGAAGAAGGCGACCGCTGGACGCAGGCCCTTTTGTATTGTCGGCTGGCCAAGCAATGCTGGGAAACGGCTAAAGAGAGCAAATCATAATTTGTGTAGTGCGAGTAATTATTCTATGAAAGTACAGGATACTTTCCGACATAGTTATCAGTAGTTTGCTTGGACAAACAAGTGATTACTATGAAAACAAACATTACAATTAGTTTCTTATCGATAATGCTACTATCGATAGGGGCAAAAGCACAAACAGAATTTACTTTGACAGCCTCTGAGCTCGAACCCCATGCCGATGGATGGTACATAGGAGGGATTACCTATGACTTTTTTGGCAACGGACAACCCGTCCATGGTGATGGATGCCCGGAGGATGATATCGATCCTGAGACCTACGAACGTCGAAACAATCCCTCGATGTACGATGCGCATAATGAGTCGGGAACCCAGCAGGGTTTTACCTATAAAAATGCGATGATCCTGCCAGACTGCGATACAAAGTATGAAGATGATCTGCCAGAAGAAAAGATTGATCCTAATGTGTCTCATGGATTTATTCAGCTGCGGCCACAGGTAGACACAGCTGACCTGGATTTGAAAGAAAGCTACATTTTGAGTCCCTTGGTAAGTAATCTGCAGTCTGTGACTATAGAGACATCTGTAGATATCAGTATTCAGCCAGACCGTCGATTGATAGCTTATGATGTGGAAATTTCCTTGGACAGTGGACAAACATGGGAGTTCAACACATACATCCCGGATGAGGTGGATGTACGAAGTGGTTACCGAGCTACATACGACAGTGAGGATGTGGTTTTTCAGGATATGATGGACTTTTCTACAACCCAAAATGTGATGCTCCGATTTATCTCTTACCTTGACAATCCTGATCTGGGAGCATACAAGGGCCAGTATGTGAATGTACATAAGATCACGGTAGTGGCTGATTCGGCCAAGGTCTTTGACAATGGTGGTGGAGGCGGTGGAATGCTGTCTGTATCAGAAGAAAGATTTTCCAATAGTTCAGTTTTAGTTAACAATCAAACGATTTCCACGAGAGGAGTAGGCCAATTGAGCGTTTACTCTTTCTCTGGAAAGCTTTTGGCCAGAGGTACATCCGTGACGATGAGTCCGGGGCTGTACATCGTGGTGACCGACCAGCAGGAAAGAAGAAAGGTCTTAATTAGTAAGTAATTAAGTTTTAGCGCAAAGCGTGCCCGATAGGTGTGAGCAATCATGCCGACTCGGGCACGCTTATTTTTGGCCCCTATCAATTGGAAAATCTTAGCTCTTGACAGGGTTACTTTATGTTCCAGAGGTAGCTTTCAAAGGCATCGTGAATCCCTTAGATTTGATCGTATTATCATAAAAGTAATAAGTGGAATTCTACTTAAAAAGTGTTCTGGCTCATTCACGCGTGTGCAGACCCGTATACCAAATAGCCATTTTTGTTTTGCTAACAATGTCCTGCAAATACACGAAGAAGAATTCTGGTATTGATCAATTGACGAGAGATTTTTATCAGGCCATGACTGAGTCCAATTTTAATGCGATCAATCAACTCTATTTTGATAGTGTAAGAGTAACTGACGGAGAGTATTATAATTCATTTTCGTTATTGGAGCATCGTAACTGGCTAACTTGGGATTCTATTTTTAGCCCGTCCTATGAAATTATTGAATTAACGAAAGGCGAAGAAAGTGTCGATATCATTGTTTCTAAGACTTGTAAAAGAACTCTATTTTTAAATGAAGAACCCACCATAACAAGAGAGAGGTTGATCTTCAAGAACAACAAAATCTATGGTTTGGAAATAATCGAATATGTGTCTTTTGATAACGAAAAGTGGAATTACAAGAGGGAGAAACTTGTAGGCTGGATCAACCAAAACCACCCCGAATTAAATGGATTCATCCATGACCAAACCAAACAAGGTGGTTTGAACTATCTCAAGGCAATGGAATTATTCCAAAGTGAACAGTAACGAGGGAAAACAAAGCTACAGGGTTAAGTTTTTGAAAAGAATATTTTTGATCATTCTGCTAATTCCCGCAAGTAATATTTCAATGGCTCAGCTAAGCATTGAGGCAGATATTTCAAGGGTTTTGGAAAAAAGTGAATCCAACCTCAAACAGTTGTTTCGTGGAGCGAAGAAATTGCCCTGCTATGAAAAAACGGATTCACTGAGTGCGTTTTATTTCTTCACCCTTAAGTCGGCCTGTGTTAGCAATTTTGATCCCTCAAAACCAGAAGAATTTGACTGCTTGTTTGACGATTTATCCCTTGTATATTGGAAGAACAGGGAATTCCCCAGGAACACAGCAGTATTAACGGACTACAAGAATGATCTCAAATATGCTGTTGACAACTGGAGCGTAGTTTGTCCAATCTCAGAATCAGTATGGCATGAACTTGAGGTAGAAGAGTTCGCAAGGAAGAATAGTATTGGATATGCTTTTCAGCTTTTTGATGTGAACCTTTTGACGTATTTCCTTATTGATGACGGATCAATTCAAGTCATAGATTTTATGGATGGAGGTATGCGGGTTAATTCGCTGGAAGAGTTCAAGAAATGTTGTTTCAAATAGTGCGCCTTTGAGCGTAGCGGGATCGTGTGATGCTGGAGCCAGTTTGATCATATGGTGGCTGCGTTGTAGATTCACCATGCAGAGCATGACGGGAACACAGTCTCACACAGATTTAATCCAAAATTATGACTAAGCGTATGACCAGAACTAGAAAAATTGGTGTTTCAATTATTGTGATTGCTGTAATTATGTTTTTTGTTGGAGCCTCAATGTTTACATACCAAGGTCAACGATTATCTCCATTCATAAGGGATTTGGGTCAATTTTCATTTATGTTTTGGCTTCCCACTCTAATTATTGGAATCATATTAATTGTTAGAGGTAAGTCATAACGAAATAGGTGTTAATGAGTGAAAAGACGAAGCAACTCCAGTCCCCGCCATGCTTTGCATGGCGGTTCCTAATTTTGCCCGCTTCTTAATTAAGCACCGCCTTAGCTACCCACCCATCAATTCAAAAACTTCTTCACCAGATCATCGATTTCCTTTTGACCGATGGCGACCAGGTCACCGAGCATCGTGCTCTCGATCAGCGACTGGGCGCTAAACTCCGCTACTTCCAATCGGTCGAAGGTTTCCAGCATGGTCTTACCGGTCACCAGCACACTGTCGTTTTGGATGATGGCGATCGGGGTGTCTTTTGAGATGATTTCGGGTACTGTATTTTTTCCGTTGAGGTGCTCGCCAAACTCTATGAATGGAATGTCTTTGAGCAAAATGTAGCTCTCAGGAATCGTCCGTGTCTCAAAGGTCTTATGCGAAATCCCAAACGCCATCACCCCCGGAGGTTGGGTATTGATGATGCAGTTGATGTCCGGGTTTTGCTCGTAGATGCTCTGGTGGAGCTTTACCGCCTTACTGGGGAACTTGCCTTTTTCCCGGGTACCGTTCTTGATTTGCACAATATCCGTATGACCAATGAATCGTCTGTTGAGGCTGGTAGGTGTGATCAGGAAGTCATTGTCCCGCCACCTCATGGATACGGTGCCGTGACTACTGATCATAAGGTTTTGCTGGCAGGCCCGCTTCACGTAGGTGTAGATTTCATGCCTGATTTCTTTTTCGTCTGTGGTATAGATCGTTTCCTCCGCTTCGGGTAGATCTACATTCTGCTCTTCGAATGAAGCGATCTGATCATCACTGAGGGATTTGTATCCACCCAGCTTACGTGAGTTGATGATGGATCGCGAACAAAACTCCAGGGTCTCAAATCGCTGGAATGCACGGAAAAGGTTGCTGCCGCCCACCACGGTGCCATGGTTTTCCATGATCACCGAGTCAAATCCTTTTTCGAAGATGTCCGAGATGCTTTTTCCCAGCTCATCACTGCCGGGTAGTTTGTATGGGGCATAGCCCACAGGCCCGCAGAATTTTTTGGTCTGGGGGATGATGTTGGTGTCCGGTATCTGCCTCACGATACTAAAGGAAACCAGTGCCGGTGGATGCGCATGGATTACCGCATTCAAACCCGGTCTCAGGTCATAAATGGCTTTGTGAAACGGGTATTCTGACGAAGGCCTGTGAATGCCCTCCACCGATCCGTCCGCCTTCACGCAGACAATGTCCTTGGGAGTGAGACTGCCTTTGTCATAGCCCGCCGGTGTGATCCATACATTTCCGTCTTCATCCTTTATGGAGATGTTGCCCCCGGAGGTAGTGGTCATCCCATTATTATAGATCAATTCCATAATCATGGTGATGCGGTTGCGGGGGTGGAGCAGTTCTAAATTCATCTTGGTGTTGTTTGTTTTACGTTGTAAATTTTTTCCAGGAATAGATCGGGTAATTTCCTGTCATTGACAACAATCGCTGCACCCAAAGCTGAGCCCAGCGAAAACGACGATGAGAATATGTTGTGTCGGGGTAGCTTATCAGCCAGGAATTGGATAAAAACCTCGCTCGAGCTAAAGCCCCCGTCAACATAAATATTTTTTACTTCTGAGTCTCCCACCGCGAGGGATAGGGACTTGATTTGGATGTCGGTGATCTCATCAAAGAAGTGATACAGCGCATCTTCATATCCGTCAAATAGCGAATAATCAGGCTCATCACAATTTTGAAAACCAAATCGCTCAGGCTGGATCAGTCTATGATCAAACAGCAGTTGGTCTCCGGATTTTCTTTTGGAGACAAAATTTTTAGCAGCTCCTAGCGACTTGTAGCTCTGGTAGTCTACCTCGAAATGATCCGATAGGATTTTCGCTACATTGCTTAGATGCTTGCCTAGAAACAGCCGTGATGCCTTTACTCCCTTGCCCTCAATGCTGAGGAAGTTGAGACAGTCCGCGCTGAGCTCTGTGCCGGTCAACGACTTGTTGTTGTACAGATTGATACAAATGCTCCAGGTGCCTGTAGACACCAGGGCAAACGGAGAATCATTCGTATACAAATAGGGAATGAGCGCCGAAGAGCTGTCATGAATGCCGGTTCCAATTCTGACTCCATCTACTTCGTAGTGGGTTTTGGTGGACACCAAGGGACACATTAGTGCGGTCAGTCCTTCTTTTTCCACCCATTCGGCATATTTTCCTTCGGACATATCCCAAAGCCCGGTATGACATCCAAGGCTCGTAAAGTCCGTGACATACTCGCCCGTAAACAAGCTGCTGAGATACTGCGGAAAATGAACACTTCTTTTGATTTTAGAAAACAACTCAGGCTTTTGGTACTTCAAATAATAAAGCTGCAGGCCCGAATTTAGCATACCCATAAAAGGGCTGGAGGTTTCCAGTTCGAATTGCTCTTGTCCTCCGTGCTCTTCCAGAAACTGTTTCTCAAGTTCTTCTGGAAAGGGCTTCAAATAATTGTAAAAGGGAGTGGCCACATTGCCTTCTTCATCCAGATGAACGAGCGAGGCACCGTAGGTAGAGAAATTAAGGCTTTCAACCTCGAATTCTGGGTTTTCAAGGGTCTGCTGGTAAATGGACTTCATCCAATTCACCAGTTCCGGTAAATCCTCAGAAAGAAAACCCATATCATCGGGGATTTCATCGAAGCGCACATACTCCCTGTGCACTTCGTTGAAATCTTCGTCAAATAAGAAAAACTTCTTGTTGGTCTTACCAATATCAAATATAGCGGAGACTTTCTTGCCCATGTTATAATCCTGTTGAGACAGAAAATCCGCGATCCTTGATGAGCGCATTTCGAACCTCGGCTGATCGGTACACCTGGATCGGATTGATCGCAGCACCTGACCTTAGCCTTAATTCTGACACCAGGCTTCTGACGTCCGTTCTAAACGCTTCTTGTAGGATTTCCTGAGCTTGACTTACATCGCTCTTCGCCTGTGCGGCTTTGAGTGCGGACCAATCTACGATTTGCGCCTGCGCATAGGCAATCATGATCGCCTCTACAGATTGTAGCAGGTCTTCCATAGGGTCTTTTACGTTGTGACTTGCGTCAATCATCCAGCTTGGCTCAGGATTGGCGGTGTTTTTCATCCCATCTACCAACTCGCAGAAGATCAGGAACAGTTGATAAGGCTTCAAGCTGCCCACTGTAAGGTCGTCATCGCCGTATTTGCTGTCGTTGAAGTGGAACCCACCAAGCTTGTCTTGCATCATCAGGATCGATACGATCTGCTCAATGTTGGTGTTGGGCAGGTGATGGCCTAAATCTACAAGAGTCTTCGCCCTGTCACCCAGCTGTGATGCCAGTAAGTGAGAAGTACCCCAGTCAGGGATCACCATCGAATAAAAGTTGGGCTCGTAAGGTTTGTACTCCACCAGCACGGTCCAATCACTGGGTAGGTGGCTGTAAATGTCTTGCAGTGATTCAAGTGTTCTTTGAAGCGCATCTCTAAAGTTGTGCTGTCCGGGGAATGTACTACCGTCTGCGAGCCAGACAGTTAATGCCTTAGAGCCTAGCTCCGCACCATAGTCGATTACCTGTTTGTTGTGATCGATGGCGGCTTGTCTCACCTTTTTGTCTACATGACAAAGTGAACCAAACTTGTAGGATTCCTCGGCGTCAGGCTGATCCTGGAAGGTGTTGGAGTTTACTGCGTCAAATGCGAGGTTGTAGTCTCCTGCGAGTTTCTTGATGGCACCGGCATCTTCGGGAATATCCCAGGGGATGTGCAGGCTGATCGCTCCGCTTGATCCGTTGAGTTGATGAAGGAGTCCTACATCAGCGATTTTTTCTTCCAATGAGCCGGGCTCTCCGCCTCCTGGAAATCGTCCGAATCGCGTGCCACCGGTGCCCAATGCCCAGCTTGGGATGGCCACTTGAAATTTTGCGAGGTTTTCTATTACTGTATCGACATCCACTCCGGCATTTTTCAGCTTGGCGGACAGGTGGGTAAAATCTTTGTTGTGTGGGTCGGTTAGTTGGTCGTTGTGAGCGTTTATTTGACTATTGAGATTCATAGCGATGATACTGTTGAGAAGTTAAAGAAGCCGTTGAAATGATAATTTAGGAAAAAAAGTCAAAGGTGCGTTTACCAAAAGGGCCGCTTCTGGGAAGCAGCCCTTTGTCAAAACCACTTGACTATTACATTTTCAACTGAAACAAACTTCAGCGGCTTCTCATTTTGATTTAATTAGGTTTATCTAACGAAAGCTGCTGCTACTCCACCATCTACGTTGAGGATGTTGCCGGTGCTTTTGCTTAGCTGTCCTCCGACAAATGCAAACACGCCATTGGCGATATCCTTTGTTGAGATGATCTCATTGAGTAAAGTCCTTTTTGCGTAGTGAGCAGGCAGATCCTTCACGTCAATGCCATATGCTTTGGCACGACCTGCGGCCCATTTGCCCTCCCAGATCTTGCTGCCTTCGATCACAGCATCCGGGTTCACTACGTTCACTCTGATTTTGTCAGGGCCAAGCTCTGCTGCCAGCAGTCTGCTCATGTGCTGCTGTGCAGCCTTGGCGGTACCGTACACCACGTTGTTAGGTCCTGAAACCAAACCATTTTTACTGGCGATGTTGACTATGTCACCACCCAGTCCTTGAATTCTTAGAATTTCGACTCCTGATTTAGATACGTTGAACTGACCTTTGGTCAACACATCCATCAAGAGGTTGTAGTCTCCGTCAGTTGTGTCAGCGATAGGCTTAGAAATAGCCAATCCTGCTGAGTTTACGATGATGTCTACTCCACCAAACTCAAGACAAGCTTTTTTGAAAGCTGCTTCGATGCTGTCTCCGTCAGTCACGTCCAATTTGGCATAAGTCGAAGTATCCCTTGGGAAATCTTTGTTGGCTTCTTCCAATCGACCTTCGTCAATATCAGAAATTACCACGCATCCACCTTCTGCGACGATTTTGTCTGCGATAGCCTTACCAATACCTCCGGCGCTACCGGTGATCAAAGCGATCTTTCTCGAAAGAGGCTTCTCTTTAGGCATTCTCTGAAGCTTGGCTTCTTCGAGCAACCAGTACTCAATGTCGAATGCTTCTTGTAGAGGAAGGGCCACGTATTCAGAAACTGCCTCAGCACCTTTCATCACGTTGATGGCGTTGATGTAGAATTCGCTGGCTACACGTGCAGTTTGCTTGTTTTTAGCGTAAGTGAACATACCTACGCCTGGCCAGATGATTACCACAGGGTTCGAATCCCTGATCGCAGGGCTGTTGTCACGCTTGTGGTTTTCATAGTACTCGGTGTACATTTTTCGATATGCCT
This sequence comes from Reichenbachiella sp., assembly GCA_965222305.1. Taxonomy (GTDB): domain Bacteria; phylum Bacteroidota; class Bacteroidia; order Cytophagales; family Cyclobacteriaceae; genus Reichenbachiella. The sequence continues at coordinate 2,829,294 of OZ244943.1, read as the reverse complement.
CGAATGCAGGCTCAATCTGAGCTTTGATGGCATTCTTATCCGACAGGTCAGCGTCTTTTGGTATGTCCAGTACCAATGGACTGATCTTGGTTCTTAGGAAGTGATCGGGGCAGCTTGTTCCAAGGGGAGCCAGTTTTTCCAGATCGTTGCTGTTGGCAAATTCCAATACCCTTTCGTCATCGGTGAAGTGACCGATCATTTGGCTGTAGCTGGATGCTAATCCTCTCAAGATAGGAGCGATGGTCGCCGCCTGGTCTTTCCTTTGATCAGCAGGTAGCGACTCGATTTTAGACCCACCGAAAACAGGTCTTGATTTTTCGTAATTTGCTTCCAGATACGCACTGGCTTTTTCGATTGCGTCAAGCGAATTGATATAGCATTCGAAAGCTGTATCACCCCAGGTGAACAACCCGTGACCGCCAAGGTAAAGACCTTTAAGGTTTGGGTTATTAACGATGGCCTCTTCCAATTTGAGGGAAAGGTCAAACCCGGGACGCTGCCATGGAATCCAGACGAAATCGTCTCCGTAAATTTCTTTCATGATCTTCTCACCTTCCTTGGACGCCGCTATCGCGATGGCCGCATCAGGGTGCAAGTGATCGATGTGCTTGTATGGAAGCAATGCATGCAGTGGGGTGTCAATCGACGGGGCCTTAGAGTCCAGGTCATAGATGCAGTGGTTGAACAGTGCCACCATTTCATCTTCAAAATCCAGTCCTCGATAGACATTTTTTAGTGCCCGGAGCTTATCTACATAAAGCCCGGCCAGGCCGCTTCTGGTCAATGTACCAATGTCACCACCAGAGCCTTTCACCCACATTATTTCTGTTTCCTCTCCGGTTAGAGGATCTTTTTCCATAGTCTTGCAGCTGGTATTGCCGCCACCGTAGTTGGTGATTCTGAGGTCGGCACCCAGAATGTTTGACCTATACAGTAAGAGGGCAACTTCGTCACCCGCAAGTGCGGCTGCTTTTCCCTCGTCCCATAGGTAGTCTACGTATTGATAGCTTGTAATTTCTGCTTCTTTCATTATTGTTTAAGACAAGTGTTTGTGTGTTTATTTCAGGGTGCCAAAGTCCACAAAATTCGGTATTTTACCATCCTGTAGTATAAGGTGACATATTCTGATTTTTAGTCCTAATTTTGAATTTGAGAAGATAGAGCAGCGTATATGGAAGATTTTATTACCATTGAAATCAGTGAGGGGTCAAGGGTCCCGAAGTACAAGCAGATTTTCAATAGTATCATCGACAAAATTGAAACAGGACAGATCAAGTACGGTCAGAAGCTGCCTTCAATTAACCGGCTGAGCTTTGATTATTTCCTGGCCCGCGATACCGTAGAAAAAGCCTATCTCGCTCTGAAGAAAAAAGGAGTGATCGAATCGGTAAAGGGGAAAGGATACTACGTGATCAACTCGGCCCCTGAATCCCGCATTAAAGTCCTTGTGCTCTTTAACAAACTGAGTGTATACAAACGAGAGGTCTTCAACGAAATGTCCCAGGCCCTGGGTGACAAGGTAAACATCGACTTCTATATCTATCACTGCGACTATGAGCTATTCAAAAAATTAATCGAAGAGCATATAGAGGGATACAGCTACTATGTATTCATGCCGCACTTCAACCAGGAGCTGGACATGAAGGAGTACAATTCCCTGCTCAGGAAAATTGACCGGAATAAGATCATCGTTCTGGACAATATGATCGAGGGGTATGATCACTACTTTAGCTGCATCTACCAGGATTTTAGAGCAGATCTGTACGAGGCGTTGGTTTCTGCCAAAGATGAACTGGAAAAATACGAGAAACTGGTGCTGGTATTTCCTGAAAACCTTGACTATCCCTTCCCAAGAGAAATCATCCTGGGCTTTAGACGATACTGTGGGTACAATCAGGTGAAGCACGAGATCATCAACAGGATAGACGAGGACTTCAATGTAGAAAAAGGGACGGCCTACGTGGTGGTCAATGACAATGACCTGGTGAGTCTGATCAAGAAACAAAGGATCGCCGGCCTGCAGGTGAAAAGAGATGTGGGGATTTTGTCTTATAACGACACGGCTCTCAAAGAGGTGCTTTCAGAGGGGATTTCAGTTGTCACCACCAACTTCAAGAACATGGGGCAACTGGCAGCCAAATCGATCCTCAATAACGAAGCCATCGAGGTGAAAAACGATTTTACCTTTTTGAAGCGGAATTCACTTTGATGAATTCACTCTAGAACGCATAGGTTCGAATCCAGTTTCTGTTGACACTTGAAAACCAATTAGCTATCTTTAGATAGCTATGAGGTATCCAGAATTCATTGATAACGAAACCTTCTTCTCTATAGATGACTCCAAATCTGAAGTGGAGAAGGCCATGGGTTTGGCTTTGAACTTGAGGCGTATCCAATGGCTCACTTCAACCAATTTTGATAATCTGGATCAATTGATCCTGGAATACCTCAAGACCGGTCTTAGCATTTTTGATATGGAGATCGGGATAGTTTCTAAAATAGATGGTGATCAGTACATTATTGAGAATACCATTAACCAAGACAATAGTATTTCTAAGGATGATGTCTTTCAACTTTCTGACACTTATTGCCGGGAGGTTGCTAAATCCCATTCTGTACTGGGTTTTCCCCAAGTTGGAAAGCTGAAACAGTTTAAGAATCACCCTGTTTACGTGAATATGAAGTTGGAGGCCTATTTGTCTGCGCCGGTGGATGTCGGTGGTGAACTATATGGGACATTGAATTTTACCTCCAAAGTGCCAAGAAAGTATGGCTTTTCAGAGCACGAACGAGATTTAGTTGCCCTCATGGCTAAGTCGATCGGAAACTTCATAGAAATCAAGCAGAAAGAACAGGAGTTGATCGAGTCGAATAATAGGCTTAAAAACTTGGCGGGTTATGTTGCTCACGATCTTAGGAACCCACTATCTCAGATTCATGGTTTCAGTCAACTTATAGCTGAGAATTCTAGCTATGATCATCAGGAACTCGCTAGACATATCAATAAGTCCGCAGAGAAGTCGATGAACATTGTTCATGTCATTTTGGAAACAGCGGCAATCGGTACAGGTAAGGTAGAATTGATGATCGAGCGAACGAACTTTTCCAGGCTTCTTATAGAAGTTTTAAGTGGTTTTGGTGATTTGATTGACAAGAGTGGAAACACTTTTAAACTTGATGTCGAAGAAGGGTTGATGTGTCAAGCAGACTCAAATAGACTAGAGCAAGTTTTATCCAACTTAATCTCCAATTCGCTTAAATATTCGCATGCACGAAGTGAAATTAAGGTTAGTCTCAAAAGGAATAAAAAGCACTTTGCGGTATTCAGTATCTCAAATAGTGTTGCGGACGACTCAGAGAAAAAGGACGTTCAATCAATAGGTTTTGGATTGGAAATCATTCGTGAAATTCTTAGGCTCCATGATTCAAAATTGGTTGTTCGTCAACATGATTCTCTATTTGAGGCGTCATTCAGTTTGTCCAATGTTGATTGAAAGGCTTTACTCAAGCCATTTCATTCTTTCTGACCAGTCTCCAAGAAAGTCTTCTCTCCATTTTGAAATGGTTTTGGCGCCGGGGTATTGCTCCAAATAGGCGCTGTCCTCTTTTAAGTCTGACCACCAGTTGCGAAGTGGAATGTTTTCTGGGTGTTGTTCGCCAGGCCAGGGATTAACGCTGACAAATTCTCCTGTCAAGCCATGAAGCGATTTGTCAGTGCAGTGGATTTTATAAGACCAGTCGTCTGCTTTTTTGGGTACGAACCGGACGCTGAAGGAATTGGATGATGCATCAAAGAAACCATCAATGCGTTGCCCTGCGATTTTCATCCATATGGTTGCAGAATCTCCCGGTTGATAACTCTGTTCCATTTGAAAGGTCCACTCGATTACCGAGTAGGCCGGAATGGTGTCCTTAATGGTCGTATGCCTGGCAAATGGCCGAAAGGCACTGTACGGTAATTTGGTAAAACTCCCTCCCCAACTTTCCCCAGCAGGGTTGGTGGGTTCGCCATTCAGTAGGTAAGCCACAGAGGGTGTATCACCCATCTTGATCTCCCCACCGTAGTGATTGCCAAAATCCTGGCCGAGAGCACCTATACCTTTGATGAACCGCTCAAAAAACACATCCTTTTTGAATTCCTCTTTAGCTTCTTTGTCGATGATCCAGCCTCGGTAGGTTGAGTTTGCCTCGATCATCCAAAGGTCAGGGAAGTTTCTGGCCAGATAGAGATAGGCATGTACACTCCATTTTTTGTTGGGTCCACCGATCCAATACACTCTGAGCTTGTCCTGAATATCCGGAGCATCGTGTAGAGCTTGAGTCAGATCTTCGAGTCCACCCCACACCAGCACCCATAACGGTTGATCTGATTCTTCTCTGGCTTTTTTGATGATCCAATTCGAACCCTCGGTGGACTGACTAAATCCCTGGGGATTGGAGGCATCCATGGCTCCCTGTTTTACCACTTTTCTGAGCTCATCAGGAGCAGGGAAATTACCGTGCTGGCTGAGCTTCGGAAAATCCTTTTCGTACAAATCGATCACCCGAAAGATGCTTTCTTTCTGTCCTTCGCCATAGGGCGAAGCAATGAGCCCCTCGGTCTGGAACCGATCCGCATACATGAGGTAGTGGATCATGGACTGAAAGTCATCCGGATCGGTACCTCCTATGTCCGTGCTTACGACGACCCGTGGTTTAACATTCTCAGGATCATTTTGCTTCTGACAAGAAGTGAGCCCAAGGGCGACTACAAGAATCGATAATGCAGTTTTCATGAATGGTGTTCAGCAGCCTATTATTCCCTTTCTATTCTGCTTTCTTTCACACTTTCATCAAAAGACACGTTGCTTGAATTGCCTGAGATTTTCACCAACGTACCTTCCAGTTCTGTTTCCACACCAGACAGGCTGGAATTCGTCAGATCCAGGAAGTTGAATGGTACGTCATTACTTGTAGCGCCTATTTTCAGTCCGTCAATCATAAGGCTGTCACTGTAAATGATAGATGCGAGTGGACCTTCTATGTTGGAAAGGGTGAGGTTCTCAAACGAAACGTTCTTGGCATCGCGGATGTCCATGCCTTTCTTTCCAGCAACGCTGATGTTTTTGAAGGTCACATTCTTCACAGGCATCTCAGGGATTCCAATGATTTGGATGATGTTTCTCTTGGAGTATTCGCATGATACGTTTTCGAAATGGATGTTTTCGATGTAGGGGGTTTCCTCTGTCACCTCCTGTGCTGGCAGTCGGTCTCCATGATAGAGCATATTGATTCGAATGGCCTCTCGCTCGATGGAGTCAGCAGAGATGTTTTTAAACCAGCAGTTTTTCACATAAGCGCCTCGTCCGCGCTGGGTCTTGATCCTGAGGGCACGATCCGTTCCGTTGAACTTACAATCATGCGCATAAAGGTTTTCTACCCCTCCTGACATCTCACTGCCAATTACGATACCGCCATGTCCTTGCAGACCTACATTGTGGCGGATCAGGATGTTTTTGCATGGAAGGCCGATTCTCCTGCCGTCTACGTCACGGCTAGATTTTATCGTGATACAGTCATCTCCGGTATCGAGGGTGTTGTATTCGATCAACACGTCTTTGCATGAGTTGGGGTTGATGCCGTCACCATTGGGGGTGTCGCCGTATTCTCCATTGGTCAGGACGTAGAGGTCACGTACGATCAGGTTTTCGCAATAGCTGGGGTTGATAGTCCAGAATGCACCGTACTTGAAGGAAACGCCTTCCAGCAGAATATTTTTACAATAGATCGGTCCGAAGAAGACGGGGGGAAGATAGTCCACCTTGTTGTCAAACACCCTTTCCTCTACGGGAACACCGTCCACGTTCATTTTTCTAAGCTTGGTATTAGCAGCCCGTAGTACACCGTTGCCACGATGCTCCCACCAGGGTTTGCCTTGTCCGTTGAGTACACCCTTTCCGGTAATGGCGATGTTTTCTTGCTCCACAGCATAGATGAAGGGAGAGTAGGAGTACACCTCATTTCCTTCCCAGTTGGTAAGAACCGCAGGCAGGTAGTGGTCAAAGTTTTGGCTGAATAGCAATTCGGCCCCTTCCTCCAGGTACAGGTTGATATTGCTTTTGAGAATGATCGGGCCGGTGAGCCATACGCCTGCAGGTACGACTACTTTGCCGCCGCCTTTTTCTGAGAGTTCGGAGATGGCCTTGTTGATGGCTTCTGTATTTAAGGTCTTACCTCCGGCTTGAGCACCAAATTCCTGGATGTTCACCACGGCATCCGGAAACTCCGGCCGAGCAAAATTGAATGTCCCAAATGGGGTTTCGAATGGCTTGATCTCCTCAGGTACTTCCATTTTCCCGAAAGGGGATGCTGCCCGGTCGATCTTCTCAGGGGCGTCTATGGTTGTTTGGGGCTGAGAGCAAGAAATTGCAAAAAGCAGGGTCAGTACTGCGAGTGTTGTGGTGTTAACTAGGGTCTTCATACCAGTTGTTTTTGATTGAGTGTCCGGCAAATAAATGGGGTAGCCGGGATTAATAATTATTGTTCAGTGTGAAGATGAGAAAAGCTACGTAGAAGGGCTGCGTATTTTTTAACAATTGCTATTCCTGAAATTGCGGCCCAGAAAGCAGGACATGTTTCGGCGATTGTCGCAAACAGGAAGACCTGGCCGATTCACGGCAAAGGTTGGGTGTGTAATACAATTAATACAGTGAATGGGATGAAATCATCCATTAAGGGTTCGGCTATTTGCGCTAGGTTGCGTGCTCAAATTTTCGCGAAAGCAATGAAGCAGATATTGAACACAGGCGTCCGACAGGTTTTTATCATCACTTGGGCACTGATTTTTATGGATACGGCCAATGCCCAAACGTCCCATACAGGGATGCGGGACATTACCGGGGTTGAGATTACTGCCGAAATGGCCCCGGGGCTAAACCTGTACAATACACTGGATGCTGTCTGCTGGTGGTGTGATGAGCACAATGGCCTTGAGAGTGAAACAGTATGGGGACAGCCCTATACTACACCGGAGATGATCGCTGCGATTGCTGAGAGGGGATTTAAATCCATAAGAATCCCGGTCACATGGTTCAATCACATGGGGCCTGCACCCACCTATACCATAGACACTGAGTGGATGGATCGAGTGGAGGAGGTAGCCAATTATGCTTTTGACAACAACCTGTACGTCATTATCAATATTCATCATGATGATTTGCATGATGATCAGCAGGGCTCATGGCTCATACCCACCTATGAGAAACAGGATGAAGTGGCCGAGCAGATCTATATTGTTTGGACTCAGATAGCCAACCGCTTTATGGAATACGGGGATTACCTGATTTTCGAAACGATGAATGAACCAAGGGAAGTGGGTTCGCCCAATGAATGGAATGGAGGAACTCAGGAACATCGTGATGTAGTCAACGTGCTGAACCAATCAGCTGTAGACGCCATCAGAGCTGCCGGTGGAAATAACGCAACCCGGTTTATCATGATCCCACAGGTGACGGCTACTCCCTGGGCGGCGATCCAGGATTTGGAAATCCCTAATGACGATCCCAACATCATAGTGTCCGCTCACAATTACAACCCCTATCGATTTTGCCTGGAAGAACCCGGGGTGTCCAGCTGGGGTACGACTTCTGAGAAGAACACACTGCGAAATGAAATAAAGGAAATTTCAGATCATTTTGTGAAAAATGGCAGGGGCGTGGTGCTCGGAGAGTGGGGAGCCTTGGACAAAAACAACCTGAGCGCACGACTCGAGTACTATGGGGTATTTGCCGAAGCGTGTAAAGAAGAGGGGATCACGCCCATGGCATGGTTCTATTCATTCAATCGAAACAACCTGACCTGGGAAACTCCGGAGCTGGAAGATAAGATACTCGATGCGTTTGCTCCCGATACTGATCCCCCGCTGGGCGGGCTGAAAGAAATAGATGACTCCATTATATACCCGAATCCCGCCCGGGGCGTTATAAACTTCAAATTGACCGAACCGGCCAAAATATCAATCTATACTATGTCAGGTAAGATGTTGAAAGAGTGGGACATCACAAAGACTGATTTTCAGATAGATTTGTCGCAATATGAAAAGGGCTTTTATCAGGTACAACTAAATCTGAAAAGTGAGGTGATCACAAGAAAAATTGTGATTGAGTGATGGAATAAAATGGAATGTGGAGAAGAAAAGGAAAAGAGATATGAAGATGTTTGAGCAAATAAAAAAAATGAAATTTCAATTTTTACCCATTGTTGGGATGATGCTGTTGATGTCCTGTGAGGATAAGGAAGAAGGGATGATGCAAAATCCTCCTGCCTTTCAGGCCAGTATTCCTGAAAACGGGCAAACCAATGTCGCTGTAGGTACCAAAATAAGGATAAGCTTTAGTGAACCTATTTCGCTGGAAGAAGCCCATGGCATCACACTCAATGGAAATGGAGCAGATGCAGAAGAGATCACCACTAACCAAATAGTGCTCAATGATATACTTGAGGGAAGCACTGAATACACCGTGGTAGTGCCAGCCGGGGCTGTTAAGAACGAAGCCGGAGTGGCTTTAGCGGAGGCGTTCACCCTTACGTTTACTACGGAGGAGACACTGATTGTTGAGATTACAGAGACGCTTGTCACCGAAAATCCCTTACCTCAGGCGGTGAATGTCTACAACTTTCTAAAAGAAAACTACGGTGAGAATATTGTCTCTGCCACCCACGGCACTCCGGCATGGAACCTTAATGAAGCCGAGTGGGTAAACCGTCACACAGGCAAGTATCCAGCCATGGCCACTTTTGACTATATCTTCTTGAGATATTCTCCGGCCAATTGGGTGGATTATTCTGACATAGGTTTCATTCAAGACTGGTGGGATAATAATGGATTGGTGGCTGCCAACTGGCATTGGAATGTCCCTCCCTCTGAGTCAGAAAATGATGTAGAGCAGTTGGTCTATCAAAACGAAACGTCATTTAAGCCCTCCAATGTGGTCATCGAGGGTACGTGGGAAAACACTTATGCAAAAGAGGATTTGGATGAACTGGCTGAGTATTTCCAAATTTTGCAAGACAATAACATACCCGTTATATGGCGTCCTTTGCACGAAGCAGCCGGCAATATCTACGAGTTTAGCGGAGGACGGGCCTGGTTTTGGTGGGGCTCTGAGGGTGGAGAGGCATACACCGCACTATGGCGGTTTGTGTATGATCACCTAAAAGCCAAGGGCATCAACAACCTGATCTGGGTGTGGACTACACAGACCAATGATGATTCTTTTTACCCCGGAGATGAGTATGTCGATATCATTGGACGAGACATTTACAACAACACCGATGCTGCCGATTTAGTGGCTCAGTTTGAGCAGATACAGGCGACGTATCCCACCAAAATGATTGCCATGAGTGAGTTTGGGAATACGGAGAACATTTCTAAGCAATGGGCCGATGGAGCCCGGTGGTCGTATTTTATGCCCTGGTATGATTACGCAAGAACTGACAATGTCAACACCACAGATTTCGGATATACTTCGCACGAACATGCCAATGTGGGCTGGTGGCTTGATGCCGTCGGTCAGGACTATGTGATCACCAGGGATATGATGCCAAGTCTTAAGTGATTTGATGCTTTGTCAATCACAACAGGAATGAGAACGACATTCGTTTTATACCACTTGCTATTGGTGATGGCAGCAGTCCAATTACAATCCTGCGAGTCGCCCGATACAGAAACTGAAAAGCCTAACGTCGTGATCATCCTCATAGATGACTATGGCTATGCCGACATTAGTTTAGAAGGAAATACACAAATAGAAACTCCTAACATTGATCAGATTGGGAGAGAGGGTATTCAGTTTACAAATTTTTATCAAAGTTCTGCAGCTTGTGCCCCAACGAGGGCTTCCTTGTTGACAGGTAAATACCACCTCCGTACTGGAGTATGGGGGGTACATTGGGGACGAGACTTTGTATCTACTGAGGAGCGCACCTTCGCTGATCTGGCGCAGGAGGTCGGTTATACTACCGGAGCTTTTGGCAAATGGCACAGCGGCAAATCCGCAGGTTATCACACATGGAATCGTGGTTTTGACACGGGCTTGGAATCCAATTTGTACAACTACTTCAACACCAATGTCCTTTACAACAACAAATTGGTCAATGTGGAAGGGCCAATTACGAAGGTAATAACGGATAACGCGATCAAATTTATTGAGGAAAATAAAGACGATCCATTCTTGTGCTACATCCCCTACCAGTCCATCCACGAGCCATTCAATTGCCCGGAGAATCTGTTCAAAAAATACAAGGAGCAAGGTTACTCGAATCATGTAGCGAGGCTGTATGGCATGATCGAAGAACTGGACGACAATATCGGTCGGTTGACTGATCGGATTACAGAGCTGGGGCTGGATGACAATACCTTGATTATGTTCATGGTGGATGATGGTTCTTCGCCCGGGTTTGATTTGACCTACAACACCCGGCGGATGAATGACCAGGAAAAAAAGGAACGGACCCGGGGTTGGAAAAAAGAACTCAAAGGAACCAAAGCAAACATTTGGGAAGGAGGCGTCAAGTCGCCTTGCTATATGAGATGGAAGGGTAAATTGGAGCCAGGGAGAAAAGTAGAGGCTATATCCGGAGTAATTGACGTCCTGCCTACCCTCGCAGACATTTGTGGTTTCAAAAGCCAGATAGATCAACTCTCTATTGATGGTCAAACCCTTTTTCCATCGATGATGGGGGACACGACATGGCTCCAAGACAGGTTTTATTTTGACAACACCAACCTGTACCAGATCCCAATGGACAGGCTCAACATGGACGAACCGGAGATTAGAGAAATGTCGGTGAGACACAAGAATTATAAGTTGGTGCGGTTGAACTATGCGCTCTATGGAGATGAGGAGGTCAAATACCTACTGTTTGATCTTTATAATGATGAGAAGGAGGAACACAATCTCATAGCGGAACTTCCTCAAGTGGCCAAAATGCTTCAGGACACTTTGTCCGGCTGGTACAAAGATGTCTCCGGTAGTAAGAATGCCTTTACCATAAGCACTTTCCAAATAGGTGATTGGAATGAAAGAGCGACTTTTGTCAATGCCGATGCTATTTCTGCTAAGTCGGGAACAATAAAAAGAGATGAGGGGCCGGGGTTCGAATGGACCAACTGGGATACACCCGGTAATTCACTAAGCTACAATATCAATGTGCTGGAAGAGGGGGACTATGCGGTAGAATTATGGATAGAAGCAAATGAACAAGACCTGGGAGGTACGCTTGAAATCTCTACCCAAAATGCCAGCACCACGCTGACCATAGATGATACTGAAAAGATCAAATCAGATGTTCTGCATTTGCCAAAAGGCCCGCAAACCCTGAGCATTGAACTAAAGTCAACGGGTGATTCGAAAAAGGCGATGGATTGGTTGAAGAATATTCTGGTTCATCGCGTGCCAGAGGCAACCGATTCGGCCATCATTCGAAACCCTGGTTTGATCGTTGAACTTCCGTCTTCCAACAAAAGAATCAGCAGTCAAATCAGTCATGCGCCCTTTGATTTTTGCAACAATAGTGGAATTTATGGAACGACCCTAGAAGCTGTGGTTGGCGAAAAGATTGACCTGACTTTCATGGTGGATAACCCGGAGCAAATTCAAAAAATGGAACTGTTTGTGAATTTTGACAAGATGTTTGAGGCGGACGGTTATGAACCTAAACATGAACTAAGACTGGACCAACCGGGCTTGTACACCATCAATGTTGAATATTCAGGAGCGTCAGGCTTTAGGTGCAGCTCACAGGCCAATGTTAGAATTGTCGACGCAGGTTCTGAATAATTCAATCTAACAGCAGCAACTCATAGAGATGAAAAACACTGTCCTGACTAGGAGCGTATAAACATGATAATTTGAAGGATTATTTGGAAAATAACGAAGTCTTTCTAGCGGACGTGCCGATATTTTCGCTTTACTTGGAGTTCACCAGATTGGATACTTCACTTGAATGACCCATCCTCACTCTAATTCTTTCGCATTATCAATGCTCTAATCAAAAACTAACATTTGTTAGTTTTTTCTTGGCTTCCTGAGGGCTTTGGGTTAAATTTATTAGACATTGACCCAAAAAATGAGTGATCAGGAAACCTACTCTGGCAATAGCGTCATAGATAGGCTACCGAGGCATTTACGGAAGTTTATCAAACCCCAAAACTATGACGCATACTCGGCCATAGACCAGGCCGTGTGGCGATACGTTATGCGCAAAAACGTCCACTACCTCAAGGACGTAGCCCACGAATCCTACCTACAGGGACTCGAAGAAACAGGCATCAACATCGAGCGCATCCCAAACATGTACGGGATGAACCGTATCCTAAAAGAGATCGGATGGGCAGCGGTAGCGGTGGATGGCTTCATTCCTCCGGCAGCTTTTATGGACTTCCAGGCTTACAACGTACTGGTGATCGCTTCTGACATCCGTCAAATGGATCATATCGAGTACACCCCAGCCCCGGACATTATTCATGAGTCTGCGGGGCATGCCCCGATCATTGCCAACCCTGATTATAGTGAGTTCTTAAGGCACTTTGGGGAGATTGGAGGTAAGGCCATTTCCAACAAGAAGGATCATGAATTGTATGAGGCAATTCGCCACCTATCCATCATCAAAGAGGCGCACGGTACCTCTGAAAAGGATATAAAAGAAGCTGAAGATAAAATCGATTACCTCCAACAAAACATGGGCGAGCCCAGTGAAATGGCGTTGCTCAGAAACCTGCATTGGTGGACTGTCGAATACGGTTTGATTGGAACTGTTGAAAACCCGAAAATATATGGAGCAGGGCTGCTTTCCTCCATTGGCGAAAGCAAATGGTGCCTTACCAACAATGTGAAGAAAATTCCCTTTACCCTGGAGGCCGCCTATCAGAACTATGACATCACCAAGCCACAGCCCCAGCTTTTTGTGACCCCTGATTTTGCGCACCTCAGCTTGGTGCTGGAGGAATTCACCAATACCATGACCATCCGCAAAGGCGGACTGGATGGAATTAAGAAACTAATAGAATGTGAAGAAACCGGTACGATTGAGCTAGACACGGGATTGCAAATATCCGGGGTCTTCTCAGAGGTGATCGAGCATAAGGGAATGCCCGTGTTTTTCCGAACCCAGGGGCCAACAGCATTGGCAAATAGAGAAAAAGAGTTGATAGATCATGGAACAGACCGGTATTCGCAGGGTTTCTGTTCTCCTATCGGAAAAATGAAGGGCATCAATCTGGCCATCGAGGACATGAGTCCGCGAGACCTCAAAGCTTACGGAATCTATGAGGGCGAACGTGCGGATTTGGAGTTTGAAGGAGGGATTCGTGTGTCAGGGGTTGTGGTCACTGGCAAGCGAAACCTCCATGGCAAGATCATGCTGATCAGTTTCAGGGACTGTACGGTGTGGCACTTTGATAAGGTGCTGTATGGCACGGCCATGGGCATGTTCCACATGGCCGTTGGCACCGAGGTAGTTTCCGCATTCAATGGCTCGGCGGATTTGGAGAGTTTTGATTTGGATGCTCATGTTCCTTCTGAGCTGACCATCCAGCCCGAAATTTCTCATGAACGGAAGGCTTTGGAACAGCTTTATACAGAAGTGAGGAAATTCCGTGAAGGAGGGCCTGAGGATTTGGATCTGGATGAGGTGTTTGATGAATTGAAGCACAGTCACCCCAAAGATTGGCTGCTACCCATAGAGTTGTACGAAATGGTACACGATTATCCCATGATGAGTGGTAAAATCCTGGCACACCTCGATCAGTTGAAAAAGACGATGCCGGAAGTAGCGCATTTGATTGAGGACGGGATTGGACTCGTGAGATCGAGGGAATTAGTAGAGAATTAACCAAAAATGATAAAACAATATGTCGAACGTACTAGGCATTCGTGGCTATGATTATGTGGAGTTTTATGTAGGCTCTGCAAAGATGACCGCCTATTGGTTTGCCAAAGCCATGGGATTGGAAATCACAGGATACATCGGTCCGGAGACCGGATCAAGGGATAGGGTATCCTATTATCTCAAGAAGAATAATCTAAAGGTTGTTATCACTTCGGCGGTCCAGCCTTCATGCTATGAGGTGTTGGAGTTTGTAAACAAACATGGAGATGGAGTGAAGCGCTGGGCCGTGGAGGTGGACGACGTGGACCAGGCTTTTGGCTATGCGGCACAGAATGGTGCTGTGATGGTCAAAAAGCCACATATCAAGGAAGATAAACACGGCTATGTGACGGAAGCAGCCATTCGACTGTATGATGACACGGAATTGGTTTATGTCAATTACGACCACTTTAATCACATATTTCAGCCGGGTTATTGTGAGCCGAGGCAGGATATTAGGATCGAAACGGAGGACACAGGCATTATCGGTATTGATCATATCGTAGGCAACGTCCGCGAAAACGAGATGAACCTATGGGCTGATTATTTCAACAAGTCCATGAGCTTTGAGACCTTTGTGGATTTCAAACCTGGAGATATTGGGACGAAATATTCAGCACTGCTGTCCAAGGTAGTGCGCTCCTCAGACAGTGTGATAAAAAATCCGATCAATGAACCCTATGCAGCGGAGAAGAAATCACAGATCGAGGAGTACATCGAACAGTACCATGGTTCGGGTGTCCAGCACATTGCGTTGCAGACGACCGACATTGTGAAAACGGTGGCGGCTTTACGCAAAAACGGAATGGAGTTTCTGACAGTGCCGGATACCTACTACGATATGCTGAGGGATCGAGAAGATATCCAGATCAAGGAGAATATTGATGATCTGCAGGAGCAGAAGATTCTATGTGATAAAGAATCCACGGGGTATTTGCTGCAGTTGTTTACCAAACCGATCAGTGATCGACCGACTTTCTTTTTTGAGTTTATCCAAAGAGAAGGAGCGGAAGGATTTGGCAAAGGCAACTTTCAGGCGTTGTTTGAGTCCATCGAGCTGGATCAGAAGCTGAGAGGTAACCTGGACCGAAAGCCGGAGGAAGTTTTGCCACCGTGTTAAGAGCAATTGACCACTATGTATCCTTCGAGAGCCTCAGGATGACATAGGGTAATCAGAACAAAATTTTAATAACATGCCCTTTTACCAGCGACAAGGAGAAATACCCAGAACCAAGCACACGACATTCTACAAACCGGATGGCAAATCGCTGTACAGGGAGGAATTGGTCTCTAGCAAGGGCTTTTCCGGGATTTATTCAAACATCTATCACCATTTCCTCCCTACTGCCGTCAAGTCCGTGAAGGAGATTTTTCCTTTTGACGACCATTCCTGGCCGGAGGCTCCTTCGTTGTATTATCATTTCTCTACAGATCAAAATGCAGGAAGCGGCAATTTCATTTCGGCGAGAAAAGAGTATTTGTCGAATGCCACTTGCAAGATTTCCTGTGCGCATGTGACCGAGGATACGGACTCCTTTTACAGAAATGGAGGAGGGGCGGAGTACATCTTCATCCACCGCGGAACCGGAAAACTATTAAGCCCATTTGGAGAAAATCCCTTCGGGCCGGGGGATCAGATCATCGTGCCCCGAGCGACCACCTACCAACTGAAGTTTGACCGCTACGACGATAATAAGATTCTATTAGTAGAGTCCAGTTCGGCCTTCGAAATCCCTAAACACTATAAAAACGAGTATGGCCAAATGACGGAACATGCTCCCTATTGTGAGCGGGATTTCAGGCCGTCTGCGCTCACTGAGACCTTTACGGATAGCGGAGAGTTCAAGATCATCGTTAAGATGGGTTCTCGCTATTTTGAGCACATCGTGCCACATCATCCTTTTGATGTGGTAGGATGGGATGGCTATTTGTACCCGTTCACCTTCAACATCCGTGACTACCACGCCAAAGTGGGTAGGATCCATTTGCCACCCCCGGTGCATCTACTGTATTCGACACAGACTTTTGTGATATGCAATTTTGTTCCACGATTGTTTGACTTTCATGAGTCTGCGATACCGGCACCTTACTTTCATTCTAATATTGATAGCGATGAAGTGCTCTACTATGTGGAGGGAGATTTTATGTCGAGGAAAGGCGTGAAAGAAGGTTCCATCACCCTACACCCCGGAGGAATGCCACATGGCCCACAACTCGGTAAGACGGAGGCCTCCATTGGCGCCAAGAAAACGGAAGAATACGCAGTGATGATTGACACGTTTGAACCGTTGAGGCCGAGTACCCACGTGAGAGACTGCATTGATAAAGATTACGCAAAATCCTGGTTGACATGATCAAGATTCCCCCATTCGTACAGGAACTATCCGCCTACAAGGCCGGCAAACCCATTGATGAGTTGGCCCGGGAGAAGAATCTGGACAAGATCGTCAAGCTGGCATCAGCCGAAAACCCTTTGGGTCCCAGCCCCAAGGCCGTGGAAGCGATGAGAAAAGTGGTCGATCAGGTGAACCGCTATGGCGATCCTGCTTCATACGAACTGGTGCAGGCGATTGCTCAAAAGTTTGGGGTGCAACCCAATCATGTGATTTGTGGGCATGGGATCGATTCATTGATTTCTTACATTTTGAATGCTTTTACCACGGAGCAGGACGAGATACTGACTTCAGAAGGGACGTTCATGGGGATCTATGTAGCCTGTCGTAAAATGGGCAGAAACCTTAGAACCGTTCGAATGAAGAATTACGGATTTGACCTGGAAGCTATTTTGGAGGCCATTTCAGAGAAAACGGCCATGATTTATCTGGCCAACCCGAATAATCCAACCGGGACACTTTTTGAGAAGCAAGAATTTGAGGATTTTATGTCCAAAGTACCGGATCACATCATGGTTTTGCTGGATGAAGCCTACACCGCCTATGCTTCTGAAAATCCCAATTACCCGAATGGGCTCACTTATGACTATGAAAATATGGTGGTCGCACGTACGCTTTCCAAGGTGTATGGATTGGCCGGACTGAGGGTAGGTTTTGCTGTGGGGCCGGATCAGGTGATACAGGCGTTGTACAAGGTCAAGCTACCTTTCGAACCCAATCTACTGGCACAACACGCGGCCATGGGTGCCCTTGAGGACGATGAGTTCATACGGAGAACCATTCAACTCAACAAGCAATCCATGAAAATGCTCTGCGATTGCCTGCGGGATTTGGAGATTATGTTCGTTCCCTCCTGGACGAATTTTATTCTCTTGCTTTTCCGGTCTTCTGATCTGGCAAAAAGTTTTGTAGAAGAGTGTATGAACCTTGGTCTGATTCTGAGGCATGTGGAGTCTTTTGGTATCCCCAATGGGGTTCGCGTGAATACGGGTACCATGGAGGAAACCGTTTTTGCGATCGAGGTGATGAAAGAGGTCTATCAGGATCTCAATGTAGAACCTAAAAGCATGAAGTTTTGAAATTAGTAACCTATCAATCCGAATCAGGCCCGCGATCAGGAGTTTTGCTGGGCGGCACTTACTACGACATTCAGGACAGCGCCTCACAGATGGGCATTGATCTACCCCATTCAATTTTGGAATTGCTTCAATTGGAGGAAAGGGGATTAGAGCTGTTGCAAAAGGTCGCAGAGGTGATTCCGATCAATCCCATTGATAAATTACAGAACCCTAAGCTCCTGGCACCCATTCCCAATCCTACCTCTTGCCGGGATGCCTATGCCTTTCGGCAACATGTGGCTACTGCCCGAAGGAACCGTGGCGTGCCTATGATCGAGGAGTTTGATCAGTTTCCTATTTTTTATTTCACCAATCACAATGCAGTCTATGGGGAAGGAGAAGTATTGGTAGAATCCGACCATTTGCACAAGCTGGATTTTGAGTTGGAACTGGCCGTGGTGATTGGGAAACGAGGAAAAAATATTCCTTCAAGCGAAGCAGATCAATACATTGCCGGTTATACCATCATGAATGACCTATCCGCACGGCTGCTGCAAATGGAGGAAATGAAACTCAACCTCGGCCCGGCCAAAGGCAAGGACTTTGCCACCACCATTGGGCCATGGTTGGTCACACCGGACGAATTGGAATCTTTCAAGATAGAAACCGAGTTTGGCCATCAGTACAATCTGTCGATGAAGGCCTTTCACAACGGAAAGCAGATTTCCCAGGGCAACGCAAAGGACATGAACTGGACTTTTGCGGAAATCATTGAGCGGGCGAGCTATGGTACAGAAATCTATCCTGGCGATGTGATCGGTTCGGGTACGGTGGGGACAGGCTGTTACCTGGAACTCAACGGTACCTGGGCCTTGGAAGCCAAAGAAAAGGGTGAGGAGTTTACTCCTGTATGGCTGGAAAATGGCGATACCATAGAGTTGGAAATCGAAGGATTGGGTAAATTGTATAACAAGATCGTAAAGTCTGAGGAGGACCATTCGATCCTGGCCAAAAAGAAAGTTCCAGTAAGAATTGACAAGACATGACCCATGAGTTTATCTCCATTGATCCCGAAAAAAGTACCATCCAGGACGTTCACAAGCTGCTCCTCAGCGGGGTAGCACCCAGACCCATAGCGCTCGTGTCTACCATCTCTAAAGACGGCGTCCACAACCTGGCCCCATTTTCTTTCTTCAATGCTTTTGGGACGAACCCGCCCTATGTGGCCTTTTCCCCTTCTAATAGTGGCAAGGATGGCTCGGCTAAGGATACGCTCAACAACGTCCGAGAAGTGCCAGAATGTGTAATCCATGCGGTGGCCCATACAAGGGTGGAACAGGTGAACCTTGCTTCCACGGCTTTTGATCCATCAGTAGACGAGTTTGAGAAAGCAGGCTTCACGAAAGTGAAATCCTCAAAAGTGAAACCCATGCGGGTCTATCAATCACCCTTTCAGATGGAGTGCAAGGTGCGTGATATCATCGAGCTTGGGGGCAAAAAGGGCTCGGGCAATCTGGTGCTGTGCGAAGTGATAGAGTTTCACGTACGGAAGTCTGCCATGGAGGACGGCATGCTCATTCCTAACAATATTGATCTGGTGGGACGGAATGGTGGAGGGTTTTATACCCGTGCGTCCGGGGATGCGATATTTGAGGTGCCAAAGCCTACAGGTGTGGGTATTGGCATAGATGCCCTGCCGAAGTATATCCGGGAATCAAGAATTTTGAGTGCCAACAATCTGGCACAGCTTGGCTACCTGACTGCTTTGCCGGAAAGGAAAGAAGTGCTGGCTTTCGTAGATGAAATCCTGGGGGAGGCTAGACAGACCGGAAATCAGGAAATGGTGCGCAGTGCCCTGCTACTGGTCGAGAAGGAACCGGATCAGGCCACCGAGCTGTTGGAGCGGGCAGCCAAGTCGGCCCTGGAAAAAAGAGAGAGGGACTTTGCCATCAAGGCAATGATGACCATTGAGCTGGTCAGGGAAAAATGAAACGTCCAAAGCCCATTTGGACACCCTCTCCTGAGCGCATCGCTCAATCGAATCTAACCCGATACGAGAAATATCTAAAAGAAAAATTAGGACTCACTTTTGAGAATTATGAGGATTTGCATCGCTGGTCGGTGACAGAGATTGATCCCTTCTGGAAGTCTGTCTGGGATTTTGCTGGCTTTAACCATTCAAGAGTCTTTGATCAAGTCCATACAGGAAATGACATCCGAACGGCCCAATGGTTTCCCGAAGCGCGATTGAATTTTGCAGAGAACCTACTGAGCTACGATGGTGATCAAACTGCCATAATTTATCAATCTGAGGATGGAACCAGACGAGAAATCAGCTATTCGGAATTGCGGACTAAAGTAGCTGCTCTGGCTCAACTTTTTCGATCCATAGGTTTACGACCAGGTGATCGGGTGGCGGCTTACATTTCCAATCGACCTGAGGCGATCATAGGGATGCTGGCTGCTACTTCCATTGGAGCGGTTTGGTCGTCTTGTTCGCCTGATTTTGGGTTTGAGGGCGTCATGGAGCGGTTTGAGCAAATCCAGCCAAAAGTATTGATTGCAATAGGCGAGTATCAATACAATGGAAAAACGATTGATTGTAGCGAAACAGTGCGAAAACTGGTAGAATCTATTGATTCAATCGAAAAGGTGATGATAGTAGGTGATTCGCAAAATGAAATGCCCAATTCCGTTTCATGGAGTGAGATAGAAAACAAAGACCCTCAAGAGTTGAATTTCGAGCAACTCCCTTTCGACCATCCCTTGTACATTTTGTTTTCATCGGGTACTACGGGCAAGCCCAAGTGTATTGTCCACGGAGCGGGTGGGACATTGATCCAGCATTTCAAAGAGCTGAGTCTGCACACCGATCTGAAAAAGGGGGATGTCTTTACCTACTACACCACCTGCGGCTGGATGATGTGGAACTGGATGGTGTCTTCGTTGATGCTAGGTTGTACCCTCTATCTCTATGACGGTTCGCCCGGATACCCGGATTTGGGTGTGCTGTTTCAAGCCATCGAAAAGGAAAAAATCAAGGTATTCGGAACCTCGCCTAAGTTCCTGTCAAGTTGTGAAAAAGAGGGCTTGGTGCCAAAGAATGAATTTGATTTGGGCTCACTTAAAACCATTTTATCTACAGGAGCTCCCTTGACAGAGCGAAACTTCAACTTTGTCTATCAATCCATCCAACCTGAGGTACACCTGGCTTCTATCTCCGGGGGGACGGACATTGTTTCTTGTTTCATGTTGGGGAATCCAAACGCTCCGGTATTCCCTGGCGAACTGCAATGCCGTGGACTTGGGATGAAAGTCGAGACTTTTGATGAATCGGGTTCATCAGTCACCAACGAAATCGGAGAGCTGGTTTGCTCGGCTCCATTTCCTTCACGACCGATTTACTTCTGGAATGACTCGGATGGGGAAAAATATCAAAAAGCCTACTTTGATCATTACGAGCGAGTCTGGCGGCATGGGGATTTCGTGAAGATCAACGAGCGGGGCAGCTGTGTGGTGTACGGTCGATCCGATGCGACCCTCAATCGTGGAGGGGTACGGATCGGGACCGCGGAGATCTACAGTGTGGTAGAAAGCCTGGACGAAGTGGTGGACTCATTGGTAGTTGGGCTTGAGAAAGAAGAAGACATCAAAGTAATACTTTTTGTCGTGCTGAAAACCGGACAGGAACTGGACAAATCCTTGAAAGCCAAAATCAAATCCACTCTACGAACCGAAAAATCCCCCCGTCATGTCCCGGACGAAATCCATCAAATCACATCAGTACCCCGAACCATCAGTGGTAAGAAAGTAGAACTGGCCGTGAAAAACATCCTGCAAGGCAAACCCATCACCAACAAAGAAGCCCTGGTCAATCCGGAAGTTTTGGGGGAGTTTACTCTTCGATTCTAACCCTGTTAGGGTGGAACCCTAACAGGGTTTGTGGCGTGATGCTGGCAAGGAGAAAATCAATTAGATTTGAGAAAATATAGTGCGGGTAAATACCACCAAAGGATATTTACCCAAATGTTGTAGCCAATTAAAATTCCTCAATGACATTAAAAAGAATTAACGTTTTTATATCATATTCTTGGGACGGCCCTGACCACCAAGAGTGGGTTCTTAAGCTTGCAACAGATTTAATGGAAACTTTTGGAATAAATGTTATTCTTGATCAGTTTGAACTAAGTGCTGGTAAAGATCTGACTCATTTCATGGAGAGTTCAATAGAATCAGCTCATAAGGTATTAGTCATTTTAACACCGAATTATAAGCAAAAGGCCGAAAATAGAAAAAGTGGTGTGGGATATGAAACTTCAATGATTACTCAAGAGCTATTTGAATCACCTATCTCCAAAATAAAATTTATTCCAATTTTAAGAGAAGGAAGTTTAAACGAATCTTCACCTAAATTCTTGAAATCCAAGTTGTGCCATTCAATGGAAGATGATGGGTTATATGTTAATAAGCTCTATGAGTTATCAAAAATTATATATGATCGACCAGTAATTGAAAAACCTGCACTTGGTAAAATACCAGATTTCAGTTCTGACGATGTTGATCCCATTATAAAAATGGCGAATAAGCTTACGTCCGAAGAAAAAATGAACAACGAAATAGATAGAATATTAGATTCATCTGATGGGGTTCAAATTTTCAATTCAGAAACTGAAAAGATCAATTCGCAACTAGTTGAAAAAACTGAACTGTATAAAAAAAGCACTTCTATACCATTCATTTATGAATCTAATAATAGAGACACTGCTGTAATAAAAGCTTTAGGATATTCTGTGAGTGTATTTTGGTCATTGAAATATTTGAACACCTCAAGAGAAGCGGAATTAAAAATTAAATACTGGAATGGTCATTTCAGTACTTCAAATTCATTCAGATTTCCAGGAGAAGAACCTAAGACAATTAAAACCAATACCTATACATTGGATATGGATTATTCTAAGAATATCTTATGGAGTGCCAAATCAGGTAAATTGACGACTAATGAACTAATTAGCAATGCTTTTTTATTTGTGATTAAGAGTATTCAAGATGAAAAGAGTAAAAAGTTTAGAAAATGAAAACTGGTCACAACATGCTGTAATCAAATCATGGCGATTCAACTGTAAATGAAAGCACTCTGCTTTCTGGAAGTCCCGCCATATCCCCCTGTTCCTGCCATGCTCAGCTTAGTGGCTATCCACTTAGCAGACAACCCAAGGCTTCATTAGAGATTTGAATATATTTGGCGGGTTTTATCATGAAAAAAACATTCAATGAAAAGAAAAACTTACCTGACCGTTATTTGCACAATCCTTTTGATCAACCTTAGCTATGCTCAAGATAAGGTTACTGCAGATGCTAAACTCAATATTTTTCTCACTCTACCTGGGCACAACGACCTAGGCCAGAAATATAAATTTGGAGCTGGTGGCTTGTTGGGGCTGTCGATCTATGTTCCTAACATTAACACCTACATCGTGCCTCAGTTGGGTTTTGACTTTATGCCAAGGGGAGTGGGAGACGATGATACCTACAGAGAAAATATCTTCTTCAATGATTTCGGGGTGGAAGGCTTGTACCCACTCTTTACTTCTAATAACTATAGGCTTTTACCATTTATTGGTTTGAGTTTGCGGCAAGAGAGAGATCGCTACCTGGTCGCGAATGGTAATATCAACATCAATTCAAACGGTAGCAGCGAACCTGATTATGACAAGCAACCTCCGATATTTAAAGGTTCGGGCGTCGCATTGAGTATGGGTTTAGAAAATAAGATCAACAATTATTTCATTAGAGTGTCCTATGAGCTCTATCAGCCTAAGGTAACGGCTGACCTTTCGCACTCTTACGATTCTATTGATCAAGAAATATTCCCAACTCCTACCCAAAAATTGAACCTGTCAACAGTAAAAATTGGCTTTGGGGCGTATTTCTGGTAATTCGATCATCTTTCATGTAGTACTTCGACTCCAGTTTTTATTCTCCATAGAGCCTAGTTTTTACCCTTCTCTATTCACCCTGCTCAGGATGGCGGCTCTACCTCAGGCAGAGTTATATAGAGACAAAAAAATCGGATAGACATTCAAAATTCCAGCTAAGATTTGGAATGTGACAAAGATGTGCTCCGGCGTAGGTATTGAAGAACTACAATGCACCAATATTTATAGATTTGCTCCAATATCTAATGCCGATCCCTACCAAAATATCCCTATTTTGCTTCATGGCCATCGGTCACTTTGGTGATCGAGGGGTAATTTCTTCACCCAAGCAGGATAAAAGTGTGAATTACAAAAACGTAGGCGACCACATCAGCTACGATGAATTTGAGAGGATCAAACTCTTTATTCTATCTCATGGTGACCGAAAGACCTTTCGAAATTTTGATAACAACAATCCGCATTTTCAATTTGACCATTTCGATGTTTACCTGGGAGCCGATATTGGCCAAAGAAACATCAACAATGACCCCAGGGCTTCTGATTTTAACCAACTGACCATCGTAAACCACAACGCCGACATTCAATATTATGAATTGGTCATCGTCAGAAAAGGAGACCTCAAAGCAGACAAGTACTGGATACAAGAGGGGATGGAAGAAGGAAGTGTTTACCTGGTTGACCGAGATGAAATAGGACTACCCAATCTGGAAAGGGAGCTCGCCGATTATCTGAAGATTATTGATCAGAGAGAGTAGGGGACCTTTTGAAAGCTTTAGCGATGCATTGCGACTGAAATTCAGGTATAACTTTTAAGATGTGGAGCTTTCCGAAATTCCTGGACGCTCCAACTTCTTTTTTTATTATCCCCAAAGCAACCTAATTTTGACCTTAAATGGGGTGCTTGCTAGTTTGGCAGGCTGAGATGATACCCAGGGGCGCAGCTCCACACCTGATCCGGATAATGCCGGCGGAGGGATTTCAAAGACCTTAGAAGCTTTCCTGCTCATCTCCCCATCTCATCAAAACTAAAAGAACATGCTTGAGGAGTTTTTCTCAGATCTTGTTTGGCTTCAGTGGATCGGCACCCTCTTTGGGGTCGGGCAGGTATTGCTGGCCAGGCAAAACAACATCCATAACTACCTCCTTGGGATCGTCTCGATCATCATTAGCATGTGGGTGCTCTACCAAAGTACGCTCTATGCCGATATTTTACTGCATGGCTATTACCTGGTCATGAGCGTCTATGGCTGGTTTTACTGGAAGTACGGCAAGGAACACTCAGAAGCCCCTGTCAGCTATTCGTCCCGTGCGGATTGGCTAAAAGCTTGGGGTATCGTTCTGGGATGTTTTGCTTTGATGAACTACTGGCTCAATAACCACACCGACTCAGACGTGCCGATCTGGGATGCCGTGGTGAGCGCCTTTGCCTGGGCGGGTATGTGGCTCATGGCCAAAAGAAAAATCGAAAACTGGGTATTCCTCAACATCAGCAATCTTATCGCAGTGCCCCTGTTGATCTATAAGGATCTGTACATCTATGCAGGAATGACCACATTCCTGTTTATAGTGGCGATATCCGGGTATCTCAAATGGAAGAAAATCATCGAAAGTGAAGACGCACAGTATGCAGCCGCCTAAGGATTTGTATCAAGATGCGCCCGTTCTGAAACAAGAGGTACTGGACTGGATCAGTAAGGAAAACCTGTGGAACCTATGGGTGCCTAAGGAATTCGGAGGCCTGGAATGCTCTTTGAAAGACGGGCTTGATCGACTGAAATCTCTGGCCAGGACTGATGGAAGCCTGGGCTGGACAGTGACGCTATGTGCAGGAGCCAATTTCTTCATTGGCAACCTACGGCCTAAGGCGATTGATGAGATTTTCGCTAACAAGAAAGCCATACTGGGTGGCAGCGGTGCTATGACCGGTACAGCCCAAAAGGAAGGAAACGCCTATCGCCTCAACGGCATCTGGTCCTATGCTACGGGGGCACCTTATCTCACACATTTTACGCTAAATGCCAAAATCGTAGAAAATGGCAAAGAGCTAACCAATGAAGACGGTTCGCCCCGATTTCTTTCTTTCGTGATCGCAGCAGATCAGGTCTCCATTATTGAGGACTGGAACACCATGGGACTGAAAGCCACCGCAACCCATTCCTTCGAGGTTAGAAATGTTTTGGTGAGTGAGGAGTATTCCTTTATGTACAATCAGGTTTACCTCTCGCAACCCATTTATGAGATTGACTTTTCCGTATTTGCTGACCTTACGCTTTGGGTGAATTATCTGGGAATGGCAGGGCACCTATTGGAGGAGGCCGCTTCGGAAACGGATAAACAGAAACTCGACTCCCTGAATGCCGTCATTCGGGAATCCAATGAAGAATTGGATCGACTTACTGAACTCGTTGAAAGCACGATCTCAAAGGGAAATTCCTTAGACAAAGACTTGATCAAGGAAGTGCATGAGACAGCTTCTCATTCCGTTCGTCAGATGTCAGAGGCTATCATTACCCTGCATCCATACCTGGGCGTAAAGGCAAGCCGGGAAGACCACTCAATCAATCAAATCTTTCGAGATTATTTTACTGCCACTCAGCATCATATATTTACGAGGGAAGCAGCCGACTAAGTGTAGACTATCAATAGAGCGGAAATTTTAGCCGTGCACATCCAATAGGCCATAATGCGTTTTGGAAATTCTCAACAGAACGCAGATTCAGAACGGAAGTAACTTCCGCACTATTATAGTTATATTAGGTTGTTCTGGTCAATTAACTATAGAATATGAGAGCACTGGTAATAATTTTGATCCTTTTTTCAAATCAGGTTTTTTCACAACAGACCAAAGAGTGGTTGAATAGCCTTGAAAATCCCAAATACCCAATGTTTGACGAACTCAAACCTGAAAACTTCCTGGCTAACTACGTCAAACACGACTTTTCGAACTTACTAGACCCAGAAACTGAAATTCTTGGTTTTATAGGAAACGAATACCGACGGATCCAGATTGATTTTAGGTCAATTAAAAAGAGTGAGACGACTCCAAACTTGTATTTCATAAAAGGGAAAACTACAGTTTTAAAGAATACCTGTGATTTTGAGGGAACTATAACTATTGAACAGGTTCGTGAATTTAAGAACATGCACTACGGAGTTGATAATAAGTACAAGGACGAAGGATTCAAATCACAGGGAATAATTATTGGACGTTACTTTTTTAGTGAAAACCCGGAACAAAAGCATGTAGGGATATTTACCGGAATCATGACATTATGGTGGTATTTGGATCGAAATGGTGAAATTCAATATGATAGACTTAATCCACAATCGGATAGTTATAAAAACAACCAATACGTGGGAACATGGACTGAATACGGGAAATCTGGTAAGCGTACATGTAATTGGGGGGAACGAAGAATTCCTTTTTCAGGAGATTTAGATATTGGAGCAGGAGAGTTTTATGTGAATCCAAAGTATAAAGACAACGGTTGGGAAGGCTATATTCCATATTAATAGCTGACCATACCTCCCCCTAGTGCGGAAATTATTGCATGCGTCTATTGCTTTTACTACAACTCCTTCCGCTCAATCTCAAAACGCTTGATTCGGATCGCTATTTCTTTGAATAGTTTGGGCGTGTCCGCATTGAAGCCGTTCATGTCCAGGTTTCGGTAGACGGCCCGGCTCTTGGTCTCTGCGGTGAGGCTGACTTCTCTTACCAAATCCTTGGCGATTTCATTGTAGCCTATTTCAGTTCTGGAGCTATTCCAGAAGGTCATATCCTCAATAGGCACTTCGACCCTTAGCCATTGATTGGCCAGCTGTTTTTCTATCGTTAGGTTGATAACCGCGATCCGGCTTTTGTTGGTATGTAGCTGGATGTCAAAGTAGAACTTCCCATCATCCCACTCGGATATTTCCCGTTGATCGAGGGTGCCACCATAGTTGTCCACCAAATCCTGAAAGGAGGGAAGGGTAGTCTTTGTGGAGTCATAGTAGATATCCAGGATCAGGTGATCCAAACTTTCAATAGAGGCATACTCATCCGCAAGGTTGAGAATGTAACCGTTGGCGTGCTGGTGATCCCAGTCGCCGTACTTTTTGACCAGTATTGAGTTGAACGTCTGTACTCCCGAGCATTCAGCATCTGTTCCGTTGGGTTGATCGCTGATGTTGTAATCTGAAGGCTGTCGAGCGATGCCTTCCCATTCGCCTGAGGTGCTGTTGATGTGATTCCAAGTAGCCACGATCCGGTCTGTCTCAGCGCTCATAAGCACGATATTGTGGGAGTTGGTGCCGGGGGTGTCCCCACAATTTGAGATTTCGAATATCTGGGCGGCACCGCTGTTTTCAAGAAAAGTGAAAGACTCATTGCCCTCAGCCACGACCAACGGCCCCAGGTCTATGCCTTGCTGCGTGACCGGGATTGTGGTGCTGGTGTCCCGCACGCTTACGATCAAATGTGTGTTTCTCGACTCATAGGTCAGGTTTTCTTCCACCAGGAGAGTCAGTGTTCCCGTTTCAGGTACGGAATCTCCGGATACCGTCAGCCAATTTGAGGTGTCTCTGACTGTCCATATGCCATTGGCCATGACGGACAGCTCGGTTGTCCCGCCCAGGTAGTCAAAGGACACTTCGGTGGAGGAGAAATTGAGTTGGGCTGTATCTTTTTCTATCGGCTCGGATTCTTCGCATGCCTGGAGCAGCCAGGTCGATAAGCAAGTAGACAATGTCAGGATCAGGAGGAATTTCTTAGACATGGTGAAATCGGGTAATTACTTGTTAAAAGGAAAAGCGAAGCTAGAAAATAGCGTGGAGGCCACCATGAATTTCGACACTTACGTAGGGTTGGTTTTTGGTGAAAATGGGGGGCTTTATGTCAACAGGCAAGTGCAGAAAGAATACTGCATTGCCTTGCAATATCCCTCCAATCAAGGATATTTTTGCCCTTCGTTTAACAGAAAGGTGTGAATCATTGCACGCGGTAAATAAGCATAACAATGACGTCAAATAGCTCAGAATTTGTAAGAGAGGAAGGCAACGGAAATGTATGGTTGTCTCAGAAAACCGATCAGGAATTTAGTTTTAAAGATCACGGCATCACTCCGACGGTCTTACCCAACGAAGCGGAGGTAGGAAAGGCCATGCTCAATGAGCTATTCAAAACCGCCGAGTCCAAGGAGGGGGATATCAACATTGCCCTCTTGGGAGGAAGAGGAGCACAAGAACTGCACCGCCTACTAGGAGAATTGGCTAAATCCGGGGAGCAGGATGAGTTACTTGGCAGGTTGAACGTGTTTACCCAAGATGCGCTGGCTCCTATGGGTATGGCCAATGGATTGAGTTTCGTTAGGGATTTTGAACGGATTTTGGGAGAAGCATTTTTCAAGAAAATCAAGAGCTTCACACCCATGCAGACAGACACTCAAGATCTGGAGTCTGCGTTGATAGGGTATCTCACAAAACTTCAGAAGCTGGGCGGTTTGGACATCTTTTTCATAGGTCATGGACCGGAGAAAAATGAGGCTTCACATTTGGCTTATATCAAGCCGTTTTCGGGAGCGCAATACCATCATATCGCCGGGTTGATTCCCATCTCCAGTAGTATTTTGGAGCACCACATTAGCAAATTCAAGGCCGGAGGAAGTATCATAGATGAAGGCGATGAGAACGAATGCCGTTCTGCTGAGTACATTCTCACCTTAGGCCCACTGGCGATACTTCAAACCAAGAAAATAGTGCAGTCTGTAGTAGATGCGGATTCAGCCCCGGCCAAGGTTCAAACCTACGCCAACGTGCTCAATACTTCGATAAACTCAAACGAGGAGGAGGCCATGGAACAACTAAACGCCAATCCAGGTTTATGGATCAGGCTCCATCCCAATAAGCAGTCTTTTGTTTTGCCTAATTTGGGGGTGTAGGGAATTTCAAGAGGCTTATTTCTAACTAAATTGTCACAATGTTTTTATTTGAGATAAGCTAAATGCGATTTAAGATGAAAAGTGTATTGGTGCTATTTTCCTGCCTTATGGTTCCTTCAATAGTGTTTTCACAATTGCCGGAAAAAGACGCTGTCTTGATTAATAAGTTCAATGATGTTTTTTCTGCGCTTGTTTCGGATGACGAAAAGAACCTGATCATGATAGTTGATAACAACAAATTTGAATTGTACTCTTTAGACCCAATAAAATTCATTAAACAATATAAAGTAACCAGGAATACCTGGCTAGAAAAGGCGTTCTTTGGAGAAAACAACACTGTACTCTACTATGATTATGGGATGCAAATGAGCCCGAAGTTTATAAAAATCAATCTATCTAATGGAAAGAAAGAGAAAGTTGACTGCAATGATGTGCCCAAAGGATGCAGTCATGTTGCGATTAAATACTGTGATTCTAAAAATACAGAGCTCCATTTAGATAAATATATTCTTAGGCGTTCAGAAATTGACTTACTCATATATGAAATCCAATAATTCTA
Organism: Reichenbachiella sp.; assembly: GCA_965222305.1. Classification (GTDB taxonomy): domain Bacteria; phylum Bacteroidota; class Bacteroidia; order Cytophagales; family Cyclobacteriaceae; genus Reichenbachiella. Next base: position 2,799,519 of record OZ244943.1, on the reverse strand, counting down.
TAGGAGAGCTTGGCTTACCCTTGGTATGTGGCGTCACAGACCTGGGAGCAGTAAGATCGACCACAATTTCAAAACCAGCTTTTTCGCCATCCATAAATACTCTGTGCACCCTTGATGTCTCCGGGAAATAGGCCCGGCATGTCATCATCAGGAACTCCGCCGATCATGACGTTTCTGGTTTCCACGTGCCCCAGGCCTATGGCGTGCCCTACCTCATGAAGAGCAAATAAGTAGAATTTATGACAGGAATAGTTCATGCTTGGCCGGAAGATAACATGGCCTGATACGTCTTTTCCTTCATAACCTTTTTGACCGGGTGGGTAACCATAACCGATGTGCTTAATGGGTGCAATAAAAAAGACGATGTCCGTGCTGTCGCTGAACGATTTTTCTTCAAAATCAATCTGGCAAACTTTCGACCAGGTTTTTAACGCATTCTTGATTTCTTCTTGGGCGCAAGGAACCATCTCCTCATAGGAGACAGAGATCACACCTTCTTCAAACTGCGTCACCAAACTCACTCCAGCTTCTCCAAAGGAATAGGTGACCAACCCGCCCGGTGTTTCAGGGCCGGGAATATTCAGACCGAAGGGGCCATAAGCCTGATCGGCACCCCATTTTTTACCAAGGGTGAAATAATCCTCGTTGGGAGGAGGCTCAGGTTTATCTTGTTTGAGGGGTTCGGGCTCTTCAGACTCGCATGAAAAAAGGAAGAGCGCTACCAGGTTAATGCAGATAAGTCTTGGTAGGACAGGTCGGTATGTAAGAAGGTGGAACATGCGAGGATATAATTATCCCTTACCCAGGTCTGTGGCGCCACAGACCTGGGTAATAGGGTTTGATATCATTTCTTCCAGGCGCCAAGGATTCCCCCGGTCAGACCGAGTGCCACGGTATCAAATCCTCCGGTGATCCAGGACAGGTAGTAAGGGTTTTGGGCGAACATATCTCCGGTCATGTTGCTGAGCAGGCTAAACACAAAGCCGATGAGAACACCATAGAGCAGACCTTGTACGGCGCCTTCTGTACCCATTTTGGCTAGAATGAAAGCCAACAGGTAGACACTCGCGACCGTCGCCACCGTATTGGTGATCCAGATGCTTGCCCCGGGAGGGTTCGCTTCGGCATCTGCCATGGTCAAGCCGACAGCCTCCATCCAGGGTTCGCCAAAAAGTGGCCCATACCAAAGGAAGCCAAGTACATGGAGTAACACGATGCAGACGATCGCTGCCAGATGATTGATTTTTACTTCGTTCATGATTCGATTATTAAGGTTTAAGATAATTATGGGTGGATTCTATTCGATCCAATCTTAAATATACTCAATCGTATGGATATCAATTGTCTTGAATAGTCCAGTCAATGGCCTGCTGAAGCAGTGTGCGGTAGTTAGAGTCTTTGAAGATTTGGGGGCCATGGCCATTTTGAATGTAAACGATCTTCGATTTCCCGTATTCCTTGACCCAGGCCAGGTAGGGCATGCTGTTGGGGTGAGAGGTGGCGAGCAGTGGTTCAATGGTCGATAGGGTCGGGCAGTTGCCATAGGTCTCATCGAAAAAGGTAAAATCAGAAAGCCCCTTGGTGATGGGATGGTTTGGGTTCATCACTTGCAACTCAATATCGGTATCGTGCAAATAGGTCGAAGGGCCGAGCAGGCTGTCCTCTCTGTTGTATTTACCACCAATGATCGATTGGAATTCAGGCCAGTCCTGATATGACACAAGAGAATGGTGAAGAAAAATGGCAGGTTTTCCTTCGGCAAACATTTTGATGTATGCCGATTTCTGACCCTCGGTAATGGAATCGTACATGTCGTAGAAAATGAGGAGGTCAAAGCGGTCAGCTACTCCACTTTCAATCATTTGATTGGCCGATGGCTGGATTGCTTCTTCAAAATCGAGGGATTCAAAACTTCCAAACATCTCAAAAAAGGCCTCCCGATCAAACTTGTGCCCACCTGTGATGATCAGGGTCTTGACCGAATCCTCATTTCGACAAGCGATGAAAGTGAACAGAACAATAAGGCTAAAAAATGTCCGGTTCATAGGATTGCTAGTTGGTGCTCAGTACTCCTAATTTACCATCATTAATTCCAATCAAAAAATGCATACTGCCATTTACCTCAATGCCCTCCAGGTCTTTCACATTGTAGGGAATCATCAGGCCACTTTCAGATGGGTGCAGTGCTTCAAATTCCAGATTTCCTTTCCCCAGCAAGATATATCCGGGTGACGCATCGGCTGCCGTGGTTTCGATCTCCACGTCGAATTTGTTGCCTGCGATGATCAAGTCTTTGATGCCATCGCCGTTGAAGTCATGCACGTCGGCTGTCAGCAAGGTCGAGAACTGAGCTTCTATGGGAAGCTTTCGGACTTTGAGTTGCCCTCCGTCGTTTTCCAGGATTATGTCCGACATTGTGTAGGCTTTTTTGTGGATGGCGTTTTCTATGCCTGAGCCAATGATCTGTGGTAGATCTGCATAGGCAAAAGAAGCGTAGGTCGGAAACTTCTCTTTAATCACGGGCATTTGATCCGAAGTGCATTCACGCCCGCGTATCGGTACCACCTTTGATTTGTTGTGCTTGGCCAGGAATACGTCGTTGGTGCCGCTGTTGTCAAAATCTCCAACGTACACTTCGAAAGGCTTCTTCTCCGAAGCACTGAATTTGTAGTTCTCTCCCTGGTTGCCCACAATCAAATCCATGTCCCCATCACCATCCAGGTCATCGGCTTTTACAAATTGCCACCAGCCCTCGGTTTTGGTTAGACTAAAGCCAGCTGAGGATTCTTTCCAAACCCCGTCGATATTCTTGTAAACCTGAACAGGCATCCATTCTCCCAGTACTATCAACTCACTTATCTTGTCGCCATCCAAATCGGCCCAGACGGCAGAGTTGATCATGCCGGCACGCTGAAGCTCAGGGGCAAGCTGGCTGGTTTTGTCAAGGAAGGTTCCGTTTTCATTGACATACAAATAGCTCTCTGGCGCATGAATGTAGCGATTGGCGATCACCTGACCTCCGATGAACAAATCCATGTCCCCATCCTGATCGATATCGTAAGGAGCGATAGATGAGCCACTGCTTCGGCTGGGCAGGAAGGTTCGTTTGGTGAAATTGCCTCGTCCGTCGTTGTAGTATATCCGGTCTCTGTACAGTTCGTGTCCTTCCGAGAATTCACTGCCGCCGCTGACGACCACCAGATCCAAATCTGAGTCTCCGTCCACATCCACAAAAGCAGAATTCATATCCTCGAAGGATCGATCCTGTGTAAATAGCGATTGGGGCTTGGGACTTAGATTACCATTTTTTTGAATGTAAACCTGACTTGCCTGACCCGAGGCTCCACCCACAAAGAAGTCATCCAATCCATCGCCATTGATATCCGCTACGGACATAAAAGGCCCATTTTTAGAAAACATATGAGGAAGGAGGACTTGCTCGGCATATTCGTCAAACTCGTTTTCAGAGTGGACAAAAGGCTTTACCAACAAGTCATCAGACTCAGAAACCAGAACAGGCGCCTTTGTATTTCTAACGGCCTCCCGGTCTGATGGATCGGCTGCCAGGGATAAGATCTGGTTGGCCTTAACATCCCTACGTACAGTTTGCTTCCCATCCGTCCAGGTGACGATCAGGGAATCGATTTTCTGAGCAGAACCCAGTCCAAAATGAACCCGTGGATCGCTGGAAGAGAGATAGCCCCGAACGGGCTTATGCTGCAAGTACTGATAATTTCCGTCATGGTAAATCTCTACCTGCGCACCAATACCGGCAGATTGTCCCTTGAGGTCGATCATCAGGTAATTTTGATTTTTGCTGGCAGTGTTTTCATAGAGGAAGGCTTCGTCATATAGATTGTTGACCACCAGGTCCAGGTCGCCATCGTTGTCCAGATCTGCTACAGCTGCTCCATTAGACAGGCCGAGTTCCACAGGCGCCCAGCTTTTCGATGCATCCTCAAACTTCAACCCTCCCACGTTCTTGTAGAGGTAGTTGTTTAGCTTAATCTCTCGATACACATCGATGATGAGTTTGTATCCGTCGCCCTGGATGCCCTCCCTGGTTTTGAACACATCCGGGTTTTTATCTACCACCTCTTGCATTCTGAGGGTGGCGTCTCGGTCAAACTGATCCCTGCGCATGCCATTGGTGATGAACAGGTCTTTTTGTCCATCCAGATCCAGGTCAGAGGCCAGTACGGACCAGCTCCAATCAGTCTTGGATATGCCGGCAAACTGCGCTATCTCGCTAAAGCGTGTGCTGCCCTGGTTCAGATACAGCATGTTGTGCATGTACTGCTTGTGGTGGCCCTCATTTACCGTCCGGAAAAAACCTTCGGGGTTCATGGAGGGCATGGATACTTTGGAACGGATGTAGTCCTGAGAGCGCATTTCCACGACTGTGATGTCTTCGAACCCGTCGTTGTTGAGATCGCTCACGTCAGAGCCCATGGAGTACAGGGCCAGGTGGTTGAAGGCATTATCCACCTCTTGTTTGAAAGTTCCGTCGCCCTGGTTGACCCATAGATAGTCTTTGACCAAGAAGTCATTGGTGACGTAGATGTCCTGGTAGCCATCGTTGTTTAGATCGCTGGTGATCACGTTGAGACCGTACCCATAGTTTTCACCCAGGCCTCTTTTCTCACCTTCCTCGATGTACTTTCCGTCGTTGTTGATGTACAGCTTGTCGCGGCTGTCGCTGGGCGGATTGTAGGCCCGTACTGCCATGGTTTCGATGGGTAGGTGAAAGGTGTCCGGCCTGTTGATCAGGTACATGTCCAGGTCATTGTCCTGATCGGCATCAAAGAATGAAGCCTGCATCGAGTAGCCTGTATCCGCCAGGCCGTATTCTGCAGCTTGCTCCTTAAAAGTCAAATCGCCCTGATTGACAAACAAGAGATTGGTGCGCGCCTCAGGGGTATCCTGCCATCCGCCGCGACACACGTAGAGGTCCATCAGCCCGTCGCTGTTGATGTCCACCATACTCACGCCGTTGTTCCATCCGTCATTGAATTGTGGCAGGGCAGAGGCGGTAATGTCTTCAAATTGCAGGTCTCCTTTGTTGAGGTATAGCGCATCGGGCACCTCATTGCCGGTGAAGTAGATATCTAATAGGCCATCGTTGTTGATATCACCTGTAGCGACACCCCCGCCGTTGTAGACGTAGAGAAATATCTCAAACATATTCTCAAATTTTTCCTCTACGTCGTTTCGGAATGTTACGCCACTTTCAGACGAAGGGATTTTGTTGAACAATGTCTGGGTCGATGCGGATTCCTTGTCCTGCTTTGTACAGCCGATGATCAGTAGCGATGCGGCCAGTACGGCTATCCATGGTGTCTTCATTCTATTTAGCGATTTGCTCCAAATATAAGACTATGATGTCAATGCAAGGGGTTGGTTTCTTCTGATTCATGTCATAGAATAGTTCATGGAATATGCATGGTAATGAACGGGTTTGCCCTGGTACACAGGTGTGTGGAATGGTTCAAGGCCCTTTTGGGTGGGGTGTATGAAATGTATTCGGAAGTGTAGCCAAATTATCACTTTTCACTGTAATCAAATTATCCAAGGATATGAGCTTTTTGATAGAGTGCGGAGAGCGCAGGACGCTTTAATATAGCGCTTCGTTTTAGATTGGTAGAAATATTGATCTTAGAAAATAGGACAATTAATTATTGAATTTATGAGTATTTCTTCGCAGAAACTGTCAGTGGTAGAGAAAGTTGGCTATAGCCTGGGAGACCTGGCGGCCAACCTGGTATTTCAAACCCTGATCACCTACCTGGCATATTTTTATACCGATATATATGGTCTTACACCAGAAGATTCATCAGCCCTTATTCTAAACGTAGGATTGATAGCGGCATTCGCCTTCAATCCTATCGTGGGCTTGATCGCGGATAGAACCAATTCCAAGTGGGGTAAGTTCAGGCCGTGGATTCTTTATACTGCAGTTCCTTTGGGTATATCCTGTCTTTTGGCGTTTAGTACCCCGGACTTTGCGTACAAAGGAAAGGTGATCTATGCGGTGATTACCTATACTTTACTACTACTGCTATACGCAGGTAATAACCTTCCGTATTCAGCCCTGAGCGGGGTGATCACCGGTGACATGGGCGAAAGAAATAGCCTCTCTTCGTATCGTTTTGTTGCCGTGATGTTTGCTCAATTTTTTGTGCAGGTTTTTATGTACGATCTCATATTGAGTGTTGGGGGAGGAGATAAGGCCCTGGGTATCGAAAGACTAATGACGTATCTCGCGATCTTCGGGACAGTACTCCTATTGATTACTTTCATTACCACGAAGGAGCGAATCGTTCCGACAGCAGAGCAGAAATCAAGTGTGAAAGAAGACCTTGGGGATCTAATGAAAAACAGACCCTGGATCCTCATGCTAGTGCTGACGATCCTTTTGTTTATCACCCTGGCGATGAAAGGAGGCTCCTATGTGTACTATTTTGAAAACTATGTAAGCGCTGAAAGCCTGGAGTCATTTCTAAAACCCATGGAAGGCTTTCTGGCCAGCCTGGGACTGAGTTTTGAAAATGCCACCTCAATGGGACTGGGGGTCTTCAATGGAGGAGGGATTATCTTCATGATCATCGGGATTAGATTTTCTAAGCCTCTGGCAGATAAATATGGAAAAAGGGACGTTTTCGGCGTTTTCCTTTTCATTTCAACTCTTTTCATTCTTGTATTCTATTTTATACCCTCTGAGGCTGTGGGATGGATGTTTGCATCACAAATATTACATGGATTGACCTATGGTGTGACCATCCCGATCCTTTGGGCCATGATTGCCGATGTGGCGGATTTCTCTGAGTGGAAAAACAACCGCCGGGCCACAGCGGTTATCTTTTCGGCTATGATGGTAGGTCTGAAAGCCGGGCTTTCTATAGGTGGCGCCTTGGTAGCAAAAATTCTGGGTGTATATGGGTATGTAGGTAACAATTCATCGACTATAAAAACCATCACCCAAACAGACAGTGCCATATTTGGCACCAAAATGTTGATCAGTATTTATCCTGCTATTCCTTTCTTGATTGGAGTAGGCCTGCTGTTTTTCTATGAAATCAATAAGAAAATGGAGGTGCAGATCGAGCAGGAGCTCAATGCAAGACGAGGTGAGAATGAATAATCGGATAGGAAAGAAAATTATGATGATGAAGTACCATAGCAAATCCAAATTGTGGGTAGTTGCAATACTGATGGGAGTCGGTCTTTTGGCCTGTCAACCTGCAAAGGAAGAAACAAAGATTACTTCTCTAAAGGAGGCGTTCGAAGGAAAATTCTACGTGGGAGCTGCCTTGAACTCAGGGCAGTATACCGGAAAGGATACATTGTCTGCGGAGATCGTGAGGAAGCACTTTAATACCATAACTGCGGAAAACTCGATGAAGAGTGTGAACATTCATCCCGCGGAGGACACTTTCGATTTTGAACTTCCTGATCAATTCGTGGCTTTTGGTGAGGCAAACAATATGTGGATCATTGGTCATACATTGATATGGCATTCGCAGGCGCCCAAGTGGCTCTTTGTGGATGAAGAAGGTAATGACGTATCTCGCGAAGTTTTGATCGAGCGTATGAAAACCCACATTCATACTGTCGTGGGCCGATATAAGGGTCGCATCGACGGATGGGACGTGGTGAACGAGGCTTTTGAAGGGGATGGATCCTGGCGGAAGTCAAAGTTTTATGAAATAATAGGAGAGGACTTTTTCAGGCTTGCTTTTGAATTTGCCGCTGAGGCCGATCCCGAGGCAGAGCTCTACTACAATGACTATGGAATGAACAGCCCCGGCAGAAGGGACAGCGTCGCCAAGGTCATTAAGGCACTAAAGGATGATGGGGTCAGGATCGATGGCATAGGCATGCAAGCGCATGTGCATCTGGACAATCCTTCCGTTGAGCAATTTGAAGAATCAATTTTGGCATTTTCCAATACCGGGTGCAAGGTGATGATCACCGAGTGGGATATGAATGTGCTGCCAAGGAGGAACTATGGAATCACCGCTGATGTGGCTGCTACGGAAGAGTATCAGGAATCGCTAAACCCTTATACCGAAGGGCTGCCAGATTCCATAGCCAGCGTTTTTCATAGTCGGCACCAAGAGTTTTTCAACCTATTTATTAAGCACACTGATAAAATTTCCCGTTTTACTGCATGGGGTGTTACGGATAATTCTTCCTGGAAAAACAACTGGCCCATAAGGGGCAGAACCAATTACCCGCTTTTGTTTGACCGAGACTATCAGCCAAAACCGATAGTAGAGGAATTGATCTCGAATGCAAACAAACAGGCAATTAAGAATTAAGAAAACAGACAAATGAAAGAACCGAGATATCTAACGAAAGAGATTTATACGGCCGATCCTTCGGCACATGTGTTCAACGGAAAAATATATGTGTACCCATCGCATGACATAGAGGCGGGTACACCCGAAAATGATTTTGGAGATCATTTCGACATGCGGGACTACCATGTGTTTTCTATGGACTCTGTCGATGGTGAAATCACTGATCATGGGGTGGCGCTCGACGTAAATGACATACCATGGGAAGGCAGACAGCTTTGGGATTGTGATGCCGCTGAAAAGGACGGCAAGTACTATTTGTATTTCCCGCTCAAGGACAAAGACGATGTATTTAGAATTGGCGTGGCGGTAAGCGACAAGCCGGAGGGGCCCTTCAAAGCTGAAGCTGAACCGATGAAGGGAAGCTTTAGTATCGATCCCTGCGTTTTCAAAGACGATGACGGAAGCTACCTAATGTACTTTGGTGGATTGTGGGGCGGACAACTTCAGCGCTGGCGTGAAGGCGAGTTCAAAGCGGATGCAAAAACACCTTTTGATTACCTGCCGGCTGATGACGAAAAGGCTTTAAGCTCAAAAGTTGTCAAATTGAGTGATGACATGCTGCAGTTTGCAGAAGAACCAAAAGACATCATTGTCCTCGATGAAAACGGAAGTCCATTGTTGGCAGGTGATGGCCGACGGTTCTTTGAGGCGTCATGGGTGCATAAGTACAACGGCAAATACTACTTCTCCTACTCAACAGGAGACACGCATAACATTTGCTATGCCATAGGTGATCATCCCTATGGGCCATTTACATACGCTGGAATAATGCTCAAACCTGTGTTGGGCTGGACCAATCACCATTCGGTGGTGGAGTTCAAGGGTAAGTGGTATCTGTTCTTCCATGATTGTTCACTGTCAGGCGGCAAGACGCACCTGAGAAGTGCGAAGTTCGTCGAGTTGGAGTACAATGAAGATGGCACCATCAAGACGATCGATGCGTACGTGGAACCATAAAGAGAATTAGCCTTGATTAGTTATTGCCCTGCTGACCATAAATTAGCGGGGCTTTTTTTTGTGAAAGTGTCTAATACTTCTGCTCATCTTGTCTATCTGTGATGAGGTCTGATACTTATCTCATAGTTTTACCCAAAACTTATCATCAAGCTCATGATTCATTCTGTTAAATCCCTTTTGTTATTCGCCCTTGTGGGCCTGCTGTATGCTTGCCAGCAAAGTCCGGTTGAAAACCAGGCTGCGCCTGACTACCTCTTTCAAAGCACAGAAATAAAAAACGTAAAGCTGACTGATGACTTCTGGCTGCCCATTTTGGAGCGGATCCGTACCACCACGATACCTTATGCCCTCGAGAAGTGCTACGAGGAGGGTCGGTTTGAGAACTTCCTTATCGCAGGAGGCCAAATGGAGGGTGAGACGCGGGGAGCGATGCCCTTTGATGATTCTGATCCCTATAAGATTATAGAAGGGGCAAGCCTGTCGCTGATTTCACACCCCGACCCAAAACTGGAGGTATTGCTGGATTCTTTGATCGCCATCATAGCAGTGGGGCAGGAAGAAGACGGATACATCACCACCTGGCGAACAATCAATCCCGCCAAACCGCCGGCTCCCTGGGTGGATGTGAAAAAAGGGGAACGTTGGGATGCCCTAAATCAGAGCCATGAACTCTACAATCCAGGTCATATGTACGAGGCTGCTGCTGCGCATTATCGTGCTACGGGCAAAAGAAATTTTCTGGACATCGCATTGAAGAATGCGGATTTTGTAGTGAAAACATTCGGTGATGGCCCCGGGCAGATATGTGCGGTGCCGGGTCATCAAATTATTGAAACCGGCCTTGTCCAGTTGTATCGCATCACGGGGAAAAAAGAATACCTGGATCAGGCTAAATACTTCCTGGACAACAGAGGTAATAAAGACAAACGCGAGCTTCATGGGCAGTACATTGGAGATTCTTATACGCAGGATCATGTACATCCCACTTTGCAAGATGAGGCACTGGGACATTCTGTACGAGCGGTGTATATGTATGCCGGCATGACGGATATTGCGGCACTCTACGGGGACTCAGCTTATCAGAAAGCCTCTGAGAAACTGTGGGAAAACACCACCTACAAAAAGACTTATATCACCGGAGGGATTGGATCGAGAAAACATGGAGAAGCTTTTGGTGACAACTACGAACTGCCCAACAAAACAGGTTACCAGGAGACCTGTGCAGCGATCGGTAGCGTCTGCTGGAACCATCGATTGTTTCTGCAGACAGGGAAAGTCGAGTATTATGACGTAATTGAGCGGACGCTCTACAATGGACTGATCTCAGGGCTGTCTCTGGATGGTACCCAGTTTTTCTATCCCAACACCCTTGAGTCCGATGCGGAATATAAGTTCAACCGCGGGGCTTGCACCAGGCAGAGTTGGTTTGATTGCTCGTGCTGTCCTACGAACCTGATACGGTTTTTGCCTTCTTTGCCAAGATATATTTACTCAAGCCGGAAGGACACCGTATATGCAAACCTATTCATGTCCAATACATCGACTGTCGATACAGAAAATAATCAACTTGCTATTTCCACGGAGACCCAATACCCCTGGGAGGGAAGAGTGACCATGAATGTAAAGTCCGAGAATGATAATGAGGTGCTTTTAAAAGTCAGGATACCCGGCTGGGTGAGAGGTGAGGTGCTGCCCGGGGATTTATATTCTTACACATCGTCTGATTTCGCTTCACCTGTTATTTCTATCAACGGTACTCCAGTTGCATCACCTGAGATTCAAGAGGGTTATTTGCTTCTAAGCGAAAACTGGAAAGAAGGTGTGAAGGTGCAAATAGACTTCCCAATGAATGTAAAAATGGCGGTGACGAGTGAAAAGGTACCGGAAAACAAAAACATGGTAGCGCTTGAGTATGGCCCGATCGTCTATGCCGTTGAGGAGATAGACAACCCGACTATAGATGAGATTGGGTTTGACTCATCCGAGGCTTTTGCTGTACAAATGCAGCCGGAGCTACTGGGAGGAGTCAATACGCTTACCACCGACTCCTATACAGCCATACCCTACTATACCTGGTCCAATCGCGGCATTGGCAAAATGAAAGTGTGGCTGGATGAGAAGTAGGTAGCTGTTTATTTATGTCTCAGGGTTGAAGCCCTGACGATCGGTTCCGTTTGTAGTTTGATCGTATTGGATTTCTGGATGGGTGAGTCACCCAGGTTTTTTTTCAGTTCGAGCAATTGTGTTACGGCTAGTTGTCCCATTTCATAGGCCGGATGCGATATGGTGGATAGTTTTGGTTCGATGATTTCAGAAATTGGGTCGTTATTAAAACCAATAATGGCAAGATCCTCAGGAATGCGCACCCCCATTTCTTTGGCGCACTGGATGGCACTCACCCCTGTGGTGTCGTTGGCGGCGAAGATGCCATCAGGAGGGTTTTTCATAGACAGGAGTTGCCGGGTGGCTTCATAGCCTTCTTCAGCACTTAAGAATTTCGTATAGACGATCAGATCTTCGGACACCTCCAGGCCACTTTGTCGGAGAGCATTTTCATAGCCGACCCTTCGGTTTTTATATACATTCCTGTTTTGCGCACCCGCAAAATGTGCAATGCGCTTACATCCCTGGTCAATCAAATGCTGGGTCGCATCAAATGCGGCCTTTGTATTGTCAATCACGACCAGATCTGTGTTTAAACTATCGGTGATCCGATCTACAAATACCACCGGAATGCCGCTTTTGATAAACCTTTCTATATGGTCATATTCTGTGGTTTCCATCGCCAGCGAGACGATGAGTCCTTCGATACGACTGGAAAACAGCGCATTGGCATTTTCGATTTCTGCCTCCATGCTATCGTGCGATTGGGAGAAGATGACATTATACCCTTTGGAATTTGCCAGTGCTTCTATTCCGCTGATCAGCGAAGAAATAAACGGCCGGTTGAACCATGACACCATTACACCAATGGTGCCGGTCTTATTGTTTCGCAGGCTGGCGGCCACATTGTTGGGCCGATAGCCTACTTCGGTGGCAAATTTCTGAATTGCCTTTTTGGTTTTCTTGCCAATGCTATGATGATCCTTGAGTGCCCTTGATACAGTAGAGGGTGAAACATTGAGTTTGGTCGCGATATCATAGATGGTAATCTCCTTACCTTTTTTCATTCAATTGTTGTTCTTGTTAGTGTAGTCTCAGTTAATCACATCTAAAGTAAACCCGTTTTCACACATATAAAATAATTACGCAATAAAAAACACAATCGGTTGCGTTAAATATAATTTATATATACATTCGGGGTGTAGTAATGTGTTTTTTGTTGATTATATCAAGTATTATATATAATCAACCAGTTGCATAATTATTTTCATCAATAAACCTATTATATGAATGATGTTTACTAAAATCAAATGGTTAAACTGGGCTCGTGCGGCTAGCATGACCTGGTTGTTTTTTATCTGTGCGATCACAACTGTGAATGCACAGGATGCAAGTGTAAGTGGATTGGTTACCGATGAGGAGACCGGGGAGCCGATCCCAGGCGTCACCATCCTGGTGAAGGGCCAATCTGCCGGTACCGTCTCGGATATTGACGGTAAATATTCGATTAGTGTACCTTCCGATGGTATTCTGATTTTCAGCTTTATTGGCTATCAGACCATAGAACAGCCGGTTGGTGGCAGATCTACTATTGATGTGCTACTTCCCGTTGACATTCAGTCACTGGAGGAAGTGGTGGTCATTGGATACGGAACCCAGCGTCGTGAAGCGGTGACGGGTTCGGTGGTCTCGATCCAATCGGATCAAATCACGGAAGTGCCATCAGCTAACGTAAGTCAGGCTCTCCAGGGACGTCTGGCCGGTGTAAGTATCACGCCGAGTTCGTCCAAGCCGGGTGCCGATATGCAAATTAGAATCCGTGGCACGCGTTCATTGAATGCCAGCAACGATCCATTGATTGTGTTGGACGGGATTCCGTTCGCAGGGACCCTCGGGGATATCAATCCTAATACGATAAAAAGTGTTGATATTCTGAAAGATGCTTCGTCCACCGCCATTTATGGTTCCAGAGGTGCGAATGGAGTTATCTTGATTACCACCACCACGGGTACAAAAGGGCAGCCTGCTCAGCTGACATATTCCACTTTTTATGGAATAAAGAAGGAGTTTGGCGCATATCCAATGATGAATGGACCTGATTTTGTAGAGCTTCGTACAACTGCCGGGCAATATTCAAACAGTGCCGATGAGGATGACAATGTTAATACGGATTGGCAGAGTTTGCTTTATGGTAAGGCCGTTACCAAGAATCATGACATTGGCATCACCGGAGGTACCGAAGGAGGAAGTTATAGCTTCGGTGTGGGGTATTACTATGATGAAGCGATACTGCCAGGGCAGGATTATACGCGTTATTCCCTTAGAGCGTCAATTGATCAGGAAATTGGAGAGTATTTTAGAGTGGGATTTACTTCTAATTCCAATTATGCGATCAACCAGGGTAACAACCTCGATATATATGATGTCCTTTCCGCATCACCAATTGCTTCACCCTATGATGCAAATGGGGATTTGAAAAGGGTGATCGAAATGCCGCTGGATCCTTTTTGGGTAAAGACGAGGGAATCTGTCAATGCATTAGGTGATAGCTGGATCGACGAAACAAAAAGTCTGGGAACGTATAACTCGATATATGGGATATTCGACATCCCAGGTATTGAGGGCTTGAGTTATCGTCTCAACCTGGGTTTGAATTACCGCCAGTCTAGTACGGGGCAATTCACAGGCGAGGGTGTATTTAACACAAATGCATCCAATCCATCAAGTGCGGTAGTTGAAAACTCGCTTACTACCAGCTGGACTGTGGAAAACATATTGTCCTATGACAAAACCTTTGCTGATAAACACAACATAAATCTTGTAGCCTTGTATTCTGCCCAAGAGGATTTTTATAATAAATCACGGGTAACCAATATGGGTATAGCCAATGAAGCATTCCAATATTTCAATTTGGGACATTCGGCAGAGCAGCCTATTGTGGATCCTGATGATCAGGATTACTGGGTGTCGGGCCTGACTTCCGCTATGGGTCGTCTGCAATACGACTATGATGGCCGATACATGATCCAGGCCAGCTATCGATGGGACGGATCGTCTCGACTGGCAGAAGGCAACAAATGGGTTTCTTATCCTGCGATTTCCGCCGGGTGGAATGTGCACAGGGAGTCATTTTTGTCAGGAGTGGATGTGATCAGCCGCTTGAAAGTAAGAGGAGGCTACGGAATCACCTCTAACCAGGCAATAGACCCTTATTCTACTTTGGGCCGATTGGGTACCAGACCCTACAACTTTGGGTCTGATTTCACCACAGGTTATTATGTGACCTCACTACCAAACCCTGGCTTGGGTTGGGAGATATCCAAGACCACTAACATAGCCGTAGAATTTGGAGTCCTTGAGAATCGATTGTCAGGTACCTTCGAATACTACAGCACCAAGACAGAAGATTTACTCTTTACGGTGGGTCTGCCCAAAACATCGGGCGTGGATAGCTTCGTAGGAAACATCGGATCTTCAGAAAACAAAGGTTTTGAGCTCACCCTTAATGCCTTGATCCTGGATAATCCTAATGGATTGACCTGGGAAGCCGGTTTCAACATTTATGCCAATAGAAACAAATTGACAGGCCTGGCATCCGGACAAGACCGAGACGAAGGTAACTGGTGGTTTGTAGGACATCCTATCGATGTGATCTATGACTATCAAAACATAGGCAACTGGCAGGAAGAAGATCAGTACCGGGATATCCTCGAGCCTGATGGTAATGTCGGAATGATCAAAGTATTGTATACCGGTGAGTATGACAATACTGGCGTTCCTGTAAGGGCTATCAACGCTGAGGACAGACAAATCATAAGTATGCAACCTGATTTTGAAGGGGGCTTTGATACCCGATTGTCATTCAAGGGATTGGACTTAACGATAGTAGGAGTTTATAAAAAAGGAGGAAAGTTAATTGCCACTCAATATGGCTCCAGAGGATATCTCAACATCCTATCCGGTCGTCGTGGAAATATAGATGTCGATTACTGGACACCTGAGACCCCTGACAATAGATTTCCCGCTCCTGGAGGGGTAGGTGCCGATTCGCCTAAGTACCTCAACACCCTGTCATACTTTGACGGATCTTTCCTGAAGGTGAGGGCTATGACGCTGGGTTACAATTTTGTGCAAGCACAGAAATGGTTGGACAAGGCCGGCATAGCAAACCTGAGGGTGTATGCCACGTTGCAAAACCCATTTGTTTTGTTTTCTCCTTATCATGACCAATCAGGTATGGATCCTGAGACGAACTCCAGAGCAGATCAGAATGCGGCAGTTCCTCTAGCCGACCCTAACAATCCTAATGATAGGAGAGATCGAATTCTTGTAATCGGTACTAACACACCAACTACACGCAATTTTGTTTTTGGACTTAATCTAACGTTTTAAAAAATGACAATTATGAAACGTACATATATAAAAAGTTTAGTGGTAGTGTTTGCTCTAATGACACTATCCTGGTCATGCTCCGATATTCTCGAGGAGCAGCCTCGGAGCATATTCACTCCCGATTATTTTGGCACTGAGCAAGGTGTTTTGGGAGGGATTTCGTCATTGTACGCCGAGTTAAGATGGATATATGGAAATGGCGACTACCATTCCGGAATGCAGGCAGGAACTGACGAAAGCACCTGGGGTGCAGTAGTAGGAGCCAATTCGCAGCGGGCAGATTGGGATGGTTCGGGCCAGATGACGCCCTCAACCAATGAATATGGTGAAATATGGAATACCTTCCCATTTATCAACACAGCCAGTGGGATTATCGAAAATGCTGCGGCTGTAAATGAGGCAGATCCGGGTACAATATCGGATGCTTTGATCGCTGAGGCTAGATTCTTTCGGGCTTACTATTATTTCTTGTTGGTGCAAACCTACGGAGGAGTGCCTTTAGATCTTGGAGCGGGAGAGTTGGCGTTTAACAATACGACCTCTCGTACTTCAGTGAGAAATACAGTGCCCGAGGTATATACAATAGCCATATTCCCTGATTTATTGCAGGCCATTGCAGACCTGCCGGAGACACCTCGACTGACGGGGAGTGCCTCTGCAAACCTTGCAAGGCTCATTTTGGCAAAGGCTTATTTGACCTATGCCTGGTGGCTGGACAACCCCCAGGGGATACCGACGTATCCTGAGTCTCCCAGATCGGATATCGATGGGCAGAGCTCCGCATTTTACTATCAGCAAGCCTATGACCTGGCGACTGACGTGATCGATGCACCAGGGCCTTATGCGCTGCAGCCTACCTTCTTTGACGTGCATGACGGGGCCAACGACCGCCACTCGGAAATGATGCTGTACGCCGATCACACCGAGGCAAGTTCTCTGTATAATGGAGTGACTGTTTCCGGCTGGGGTAATGGCGGAGCACCGGGTAATGTCGCGGGATGGCGTGCGCAATTCAACTATACCGAGATTCGTGCAAGTTCCGACCCTTTTTCTGATCCTACAGGTTTCGTAGCGACAGGTTCGATTGGTCGTGAGGCCGTTCAAAGACACGGAAGACCATGGACGGGAACGCCCCCAACTCATGAAACGATGCAGGTGACATTTGCCGAGAAGGATCTTGATTCCCGCTTTGATGGCACGTTTTCCACGAGCTATTTGGGCAACTGGCAGCGAAACGGAAATGCGGCAGATGTTTTATACAATGCAAATGGTTTGGCGGTGAATATGGAAGACCCTATGTTGAAGTTCCTAGACACAGATCCCGGGAATGTAACATGGCCGGCCGCTGATGACAATGATGGAAAAGGTGGTAATAATGTCGGTGGAGGAGAAGTTCCAGGTGAATCCTATTATGTGATCACACCTGATGCGATAAGTCGCAAGATTTTCCCAGGATGTTGGAAAATAGGGCCTTATCGAACAGATAATGGTAACACCATGGGACAAGCGAATGTATCGTACACTCGTCCATTCCCGGCAGTGAAATTCTCTGAAGCCTACTTTGTGGCTGCGGAGGCTGCTGTGCAGGGAGCTACGACTGATGCCGGACAGACAGCACTGGATTTGATCAATGTGATCCGTGCCCGTGCAGGTATGTGGCGATGGGACAATGGTGAAAATATGGAGCGAGTCGAAGACAATAGTGCTGCGATGGTCGCTGCGACTCCCGCTACGATTGATATTGATTACATACTGGATGAAATGACCCGCGAATACTACGGAGAAGGTAGACGTTGGTTTGATCTGGCACGTACCCAAACCTGGCAAGACAGAGCGGGTACTTACACCATCGGTACATCCATCAATTATGGTGATCGTACAGTAGAAACAGTGACTCGAACGATTCCTGATTATGCTTATCTACGTCCTATTCCTCAAAGCCAAATCGATGGTCTGGAAATGACGGAAGACGAGAAAGCCGCTTACCAAAATCCGGGGTATAATGAATAATGTAGTTAAGAGGTTGGTTAGATCAACTACGATCCGATCGTAGTAAACACTTGAATAAAAAGCCGGGGTGTCCCGGCTTTTTCTATTTTCACCATAGTCCCTTATCTTTTGGTTTTAATGAAATGAAGATCCTGGGAATTTCCGCATATTATCATGACTCGGCCGCTGCCATTGTGCTGGATGGACGTGTGGCCTTTGCGGCACAGGAAGAGCGCTTTTCGCGGATAAAAAACGATGCGTCATTTCCCATCAGCGCGATTGAGTTTTGTCTGGAAGAGTCCGGCATTGCTATTGACGAACTTGACTCCATTGTATTTTATGATAAGCCTTTCCTGAAATTTGAAAGGCTGTTGGAAACGTATTACGCCTTTGCACCCAAGGGGTTTTTATCTTTTGCTATGGCCATGGCGATATGGCTTAGGGAAAAGCTCTTTATAAAACAATCCATGCGAAAGAAGCTAAGGAAACTCAGCTCGTCACGGAGATTGTCCGTGCCTATCAAATTCGCTGAACATCATCTGTCCCATGCGGCGAGCGCTTTTTACACTTCGCCTTATATTCAGGCAGCTTTTCTGACCATCGATGCAGTAGGAGAGTGGGCAACCACGTCGTATGGAATAGCTTCAGGAGAGAAAGGTATAAAAATCTTGGGGGAAATGCATTTCCCCGATTCCATAGGACTGCTGTATTCTTCGTTCACTTACTTTCTTGGGTTTGAGGTTAATTCGGGGGAGTACAAAATGATGGGATTGGCTCCATATGGAAATCCCGGCTCGGATAGAGTGGAATCTTTCATTCAGATTATCAAGAATAATCTGGTGCTAATTCACGAGGATGGGTCGATTAGGCTAAATCGAAAATATTTTGAGTATGCTGTGGGTCTGAGAATGGTGAACCCCAAAAAATGGGAAAAGCTGTTTGGAATACCTCGGAGGTTGCCCGAGGATCGGCTTAATCAGGGTCACGCCGATTTTGCATTGGCGGCCCAGAAGGTCACAGAAGAAGTTCTGATCAAACTAACCCGTTTTGTAAGGAGCGAAACAGGCGAAAAGCACCTTTGCTTGTCAGGAGGTGTGGCTTTGAATTGTGTAGCCAATGCTGTTTTATACGATCAACAAATCTTTGAGGATATTTATGTGCAACCCGCTGCAGGAGATGCAGGGGGTGCTTTGGGAGCTGCATTGGCGGCTTCATACATTGACCAGTCCTTGAAATTCGAGGGATTAAAAGAGCCCTTCAATCCTTATCTGGGGCCAAGGTTTTCTGATCTGGAAATCGAGAGAATTCTCAAGAAAAACAAGCGCAGCTATGTGCGATATGAATCGGAGCAACTAGTAGAGGTGGTTGCAGAAATACTGAAAGAAAAGAAGGTGGTAGGATGGTTTAGGGGACGGACGGAATTTGGGCCCAGAGCATTGGGTAACCGAAGCATACTGGCTGATGCATCGGATCCCGACATGCAGCACAATCTCAATATGAAAATCAAATTCCGAGAGGGGTTTCGCCCTTTTGCTCCGATGGTATGTGAGGAGGATTATGAGAGCTACTTTGATCCAGCTAAAAAATCACACTATATGCTGTTTACCAGTAAGGTAAAAGAATCCTTGAGAAAGGATTTGCGGGAGGGGTTTGAGGGACTGGCCCTGGACGAAAAGAGAAAAGCGACAAAGTCTGATCTGCCGGCCATCACTCATATAGATTTTTCCGCCAGGGTTCAGGTCTTAAAAAAAGAAATGAACCCGGTAGTCTGGAACTTGATTCAAGCCTTCAAAAAGCAAACAGGCGTAGGAGTCCTGGTTAATACCAGCTTTAACGTCAAAGATGAGCCAATAGTCAATAGCCCTGAGGATGCGTATCTTTGTTTTATGAATTCAGAGATGGACGTGCTGGTTTTAGAAAACTACATAATAGAGAAGTAAATGGAATTTATACGTGAGTTTTTCCTGTTTCTAAGAGAGCGAAAAAAATGGTGGCTTGTGCCGCTAATCATCATATTTATCCTGTTTGGTTCTATCATCTTCATGACCAGCGGATCTGCGATTGCTCCTTTTATCTATACTTTATTCTAATGGAAAGAAGTAAAGCTCTGGAAACTATGATAGTGCTTGCTGCGGCGGTGCTGATCGCATATCTGAAATTCGAAGCAGTTTGGCTCATTTATGTATCGCTAGGTCTACTGGCTGTGCCTTTCGTTTCTAAGCGGCTTGCCGCTTTTATCTCGAGTGGGTGGTTTTCCTTTTCTCATTACCTGGGGGTGGTAATGAATTACGTGCTTATGTTCCTGATCTTCTATTTGATACTATGTCCGGTTGCCTTTCTTCAGCGTGCCTTCGGACGAAACTACATTCTAAGAAAAAAGGCGGGAGGAACAAATTTCATCAAACGAAATCATACCTATTCACCCAAAGACCTGGATTATCCCTGGTGAACCCTGCCGCTAGTCAACCTTTGACATTGAAGTGAGGCGGTCATATTTCAATTGATAATACGAGGCTCTGGTTGAATCCCCAAGATTGATGCACATTTCAGCGGCAAGTTGATAATTCTCCGCTATTTCGGGGTATTCGAGTATCATGGATTGCGCGATGCGCAAGCTTTCTCTGTGATCTTCCACTCGTCTACATCTTCCAAGCCACGCCCTCATTACCGCTTCCCATTCTTTCCTTTTTAGATAAAGATCCAGGGCTAAGGTCTGCTCATAGTTTTTGTTAACGACCCTGTCGTACGCTGATTCCGGACTTGTACGGGACATGTCCAACACATAGGGCCATGACTGTTTCAAATCGTCTATGACATATTTGCCCTTGAGTGAATCAATCCTTGTAACGGGTAGATCTTGGAGGGCCTCATCATAAGAGGTGTAACCAGTCCAGTCGTTTGGTAGATTTATTCCTCTCATTGTATGATAAAAAGCGTCTGCCATGAGGAAATACCCCCGGACGTTAGGATGTACATGCTCTGACAATAGTTCATCGTCTACTATTCCTTCCCTTGTACGTTCCTCAAAAATCTTTTTCATGTCTACTAAATGAGTGCCATATTCTTGAGCCAACCTATGGATGGTTTCATTGATTTTTTCAGGTGCTCTAAACCTGAGTAGATCCCATTCCTTGGCCAGGCCCATGTATTTTTGAGCACTGTCTAAGTTTTCTGCCAGATACTTTCTGCCAAGATAATAGGCAGAGTCTGCGTTCTGGTTTTGGGAAGAGTCGCTTATGAAGGGCTTTATGTCCTTTTCGTTGCTCACCAGTGTGGAAAGTATCACCGGAATATTGTGCGACTGATACTTTTCCAGAATTCTTGTGAGGTTGCTTTCGAATTGTTCGATCCCTGCCTGGTACAAATCTGAGTCATAAGGAATCCTTTGTTCTCTCGCCATCACTTCCATCAAGGTAGATTCTCCTACCTTTAGCTGTTCCTTGCCTGAGCTTAGGAGTTTAGCATACTGGTCTCCCAATAGTTTCAAAAGCCGAAAGTCTTTCATAGCGAGAAAGGTCCTGATGAGGATTGGATGGCTGCCCATAAAACTCGAAGATCCGACACCCAATGCTCCGTAATACTCGTTGTGCCCGGCATAAATGATAACTAGATCAGGCTTTTGCTCAATGATTTCGTCGGTGAGATCCCAAAGGGTATAGGAGTTAACAGCCGTGATACCCGTATTGATTACTTCGATATTTTTATCCGGGAAGGTCTGAGATAGCCTGTGCTTCAACAGACGAGGAAAAGAACCGCTCCCATAATAAGGAAAGCCAACAATGGTAGAAGCGCCTTGAATGAAAATCCTAAATGTACTGTCGGTCTTGACTTTTAGAAACTTGTCACTTTGATTGTCAGCCTCGAAACCTTTCGTTTTGAAATACCTCATGGCGACCTTCGGGTTCATGACCAAATAATCATGAGGGACATACTCTCCTACGTCAGCTTCATGGAAGAGAGGTTCGTCCACTCCATACCCTGCGATCCGCAGGGCTATTTCAACGAAAATAATGGCCACAAACGGTAATGAAATCGCAATGATTTTAAATGCTGTTTCCTTCTTCATGGCCTGATTACCATTGGTAATTAACGGTCAGATGCTTATTTGTCAATCACCGAAATATCTACATTACCTGACGACAAATCTCCAGAAGAAGCACTGACGGTTATTGTGCCCGCCTGACCTTTTTTGGCTTTCACGATTACCAGGCAGAGCCCATTGAAAGCATTGCGCCCGGTTGATGCAAAAGAGGTCAGGTCCCTTGGGTCTCCATTGTCAGTGGCTACTATTTCTCCTGGCCCTTCAAGAGTGAATTTCAGTTTATTGTTGGCATTAGCCACCAACAAACCTTCCGCATCCGTGATCTCCACAGTCACAAAAGCAAGGTCTGCACCATCCGACTGAATGGTGCTTCGATCAGTCGTTGCTCTTAAGGCCGAGGCTTCACCGGTAGTTTTTACGGTTTCTTCGGCCCATTTTTCGCCCTCCAGATAGGCAATCACTTTCAACTCACCCGGTTCGTAGACTACATCGTCCCATCTGAGTCGGTACTCATAGTCGCCTTTCTTTTTTCTTCCCAGGGATTTCCCGTTGAGGAAGAGCTCCGCCTCATCGCCGGAAGTGAACACATGCACAGGTGTAACCTCACCTACACGCTCTGGCCAGTTCCAGTGGGGAAGAATATGTGCCATGGGCAGGTCAGGCCTCCATCGGGATTGGTACAGGTAGAATCGATCCTTTTTGAAGCCCGCCAGATCGATCATGCCGTAGTAGGAGCTTCTCGCCGAATAATAGGGTGTGGGCTCACCAATGTAGTCCCAGCCGCTCCACACAAATCCACCAGCAACATAGGGATGCTGATCCACCGACCGAAATACCTTGTCGGCGCTGGAGCCAAACTGGGCGGTATACAACTCATAGGCACTGACAAATTGATTATCAGGATCGCCACCAGTTGTATCACTTACTGGCGCGCTCATGGCAGGATGCACCGGGAAGATATAAGTCCCTCGGGTGCTTAGTGCGGCTGCATTCTCACTGCTGATGATGACCTTTTCAGGGAATTGCTCATGAAACATCGGATAGGCAGGCGTGGTGGTGATCCTGCCCTTACGCAGGTGTACATACTCCTTGGCATCGCGAATACCCTCTCCCTGGTAGTTGAGGTTGATGACCTCCATTTCGGCGGGCATGGGCATATGCGCCTGGGCATAGTTCATAGAGGCAGAGGTAGGCCGGGTCGGGTCCTCGTCATTGGCGATTTCGCGCAAGCGACGAGCGACAGCTGCCCCGTCCGCATCGGTGTATTGCTCGCCTACTTCGTTGCCCGTACTCCATAGGATCACAGAAGGGTGGTTTTTATCCCTGCGGATCAGAGACCTGAGATCCTGCTCATGCCATTCCGGAAAGATCAAATGAAAATCCAACGGCGTTTTCTTTCGCTCCCAGCAGTCGTATAACTCATCTACCACCAGGAAGCCCATTTTATCTGTCAGGTCGAGCAGCTCCGGGGCAGGAGGGTTGTGTGCCAGGCGGATGGCGTTGCAGCCCATCTCAGCCAGGATCTCTAGCTGCCGCTCTGCCGCTCGTACATTGAAAGCCGCACCAAGAGCGCCCAGGTCATGATGTTGGTTCACGCCCTTGATGAATATCTTTTCACCATTTACGAACAGCCCCTCATTGCCGTCCCATGCGATTTGGCGTATTCCAAATGGAGTATCATATTGATCCAGAATTTCGCCATCCTTGGATACTGTTGTTTTCGCGAGGTATTGGTTCGGCGCTTGGGTAGGGGGTGGGCCCCAAAGCTGAGGATTATCGATGGTAAGAGAAAACTCTGTTTTCTTACTGCCTTTTGCAGGAATGGTCAGAGAAGCAATGTCCTTTTCGGTAACGGCCTCTCCGGATATTTCACCCTGCGAATCGATGGGGTAAATCTCGGTGGTTACATTAACGGTTTGCGCCGTCTCCGAATCATTATCGATCGTGGTAGCAAGTGCCAGTTGCGCGGAGGCAGGTGAAGCCTCGGTAGTGCTGACAAAAGTACCCCACTGCGCAACGTGCACGGGATTGTTTTTGACCAGCCAGACATTTCTATATATACCCCCTCCAGGGTACCAACGAGAGGAATTATTAGGATTGTCCAGTCGAATGGCTAATCGATTTTCACCACCATGGTTGAGGTAAGGGGTGAGGTCAATTCTGAAGGACGAATAGCCATAAGGCCACCCTCCGGCAAGGTAGCCGTTGATCCAGACCATGGCATACGACATGGCTCCGTCAATATCCAGGAAGATGGATTTTCCTTTATCGGCTTCTGTAATGTCAATTTTTCGTCGGTACCATGCCACTCCAGGGCTTGGCAGTCGGCCCATGCCGCCTCCGACTTCAGCATCCCAGCCTTCATAAAATGGCCCGTTGATCGCCCAATCGTGAGGTAGATCGACAGATTCCCATGTGGAATCGTTGAAGTTGCCTTGCACGAAAGGAAAACCTGCCCCTGGATCCCCTTCTGGCCTCTGATACCAGGCCGAAGTGTCTTTCATGAAGCGGTTGCCTGTAGGCAAGATCATGGGTTTGAGCACTTCCCGGGTTGCTTCAATTTTTTCTGCTTCTGTGGGTTTGGCGTCAGCTTCCCTGTCGTCTTTGGCATCTTTTACCTCAGGACGTACATCGTAAATCAGTTCGTCCGTCAGGTTCGACGGGTATTTATAAAACTTCCAGCCTTCATTGATAGAAATCCGCTCTCGAGGTGAGAGAGACGTAGAGGATTGCTGACAAGAAAAGGCGAGGATCCCTGCGGAGAGGATCGCTACAATAGCATGATATCGGTGCATTAGAATTAAGGTTTTTCAGTATCAGGTAAAAGTAAATTAAACAATCGGTTGTGCATGAATCAACCTGATATATTATGGGCTGAAATTAAGACAAAAGAAGAGCCGGTCTCAAAAGCAAAATTATTTGTCATTCCGTCCCGATATTAATCGGGAGAGGAATCTTATCGTACTTACCATCAGAATTGTTAAAAATAAGATTTCTCCCCTTCGGTCGAAATGACAAGCTTTTGAGACCGGCTCTTTCGGTTGTTCTTTATAGTGAATTGTCTATTTCACAATAAACCTTTGGATTTCGACCTTGCTTGATCCATGAATTTCCAGTAGATAAATTCCGGGCTTTAAGTCCAGGGATAAATCCAGGGTGCGCGCTGGCTGAGCAAGAGATTGTGTGCTGATCCTTTTGCCGTTGATGTCTATGATGTCCAGTCTGACAAAGGGATTTTCGGACGTCACCGTAATTCGCCCTCCTGAGGACGGATTAGGGTAGACGCTTGCCACTTTCTCGCGGTTTATGAATTCGTTTACCGACAATACACCTTCACATTTGCTGTTGGCAGGTGTTACATAGTTTTTTAGCCACTCCAATGCGGGTCTCTCTGTACGATCGCTGCGCACCAGGTGGGCCGTGGAACGCCACATTCTGGTTTGCTCATAGCCCCACAGTGTGACACCTGCTACGGCAGGGTGTTTCCACAGAGCAGGGAATACCTCCTGGTATTTTTCCAGCTGCAGCGCATCATTGATAGCTTGTTGATTATCACCTGATCCGATATCGAGTTCAGTAACATAAATGGGCAGACCTTTGGCCGCTATTTCATCAAGAGATTCGGTGATGTCAGCGGCTGACATATTAAAAACGGTAAACTCATGTGCCTGAATACCTACTGCGTCTATGAGCTCATTGGCGATCAGCAGATCCACAATATTCAGATAAGATCGGCGGGTACCGGCACCATTGAGTATGCCGTATTCATTGATCATGAGGGCTGCATTAGGACAATGCTCTTGGGCTAGTCTGAATGCATTGAGAATCCAGTCGCGACCTGACTCCCCGGCTCCTCCAAGGGCATCGGCATAGTTGGCATTGCCGTTTTGTCCAAAAGGAGGTGCGTTTACCGGCTCGTTCACCACTTCGATGATGTCCGTATCAGGATACCTTTCACAGAAGGCCATGATCCACTCCTCGATCTCCTCGAGTTGTTCCTCCTGTGATAGTGTGTCGATCCATGCAGGTTGCTGGCTGCCCCATACAAACACATGTTGTTTAAACAAGTACCCACTGTCTTTGGCGGTGTTGTACGCCAGATCCAAATCAGTCCAGTTCATTACATCTCTTGTACGCTCTACTGAGCCCCACTTTCCTGCATTCTCCGGAGTTACCTGGTTCCAGTAGTCGTACCAGTTGTCCGACCGACTGCTCTGAGTGATGTTGCCCAGAAATTTAGCACAGCTATCTCCCTCGACGATTTGAGCTGATAAGTTTGGGTTGAGTCCCAGAAGGGTTAACCCAAGTAGGTGGTATTTAATGATTTGTAGCTTTCTTTTCATAAATAGTCTAATATTCGTTAATCAATTTGCTGGTGAGCGATTGGGTCGTCATCTTTGCGCACCGTAGGCTCAGTGATGTTATTATATGTTTACAAAATTAGCCAATATTGTATATGACCAAAAGCCTGTGCACAACCATACCCTACAATGGAAACAAATCAACGACATGCAACAACATATTGCGCAGTAATTATGCAAAATGAACATATTTAGTATTGAAAATAAGCGTGCTGTCGTTACCGGTGGCACTGGTGTTCTCGGGGGAAGTGTCGCAGAGCACTTTGTGAAACAAGGAGCACTAGTGGTCATTCTCGGAAGAAGTCAGGACAAGATTGACAAAAAGATAGAAGAGCTCAAAGCCTACGGGCAGGAGGTCTACGGATTTGCCTGTGATGTGATGAAAAAGGAGGATATCCTTTCTGTAAGGGATAAAATAGTTGATTGTCTGGGAGGCATCGATATCCTTATCAACGCCGCCGGAGGCAACGTGCCCGGAGCGACTCAGGCTGAAGGTCAGTCAATTTTTGAATTGGAGCTAGAAGACATGGACACGGCCATGGATCTCAATACCAAAGGAACCATCCATCCTACCTTGATTTTGGGAGAAGAAATTGCAAAGAGTGATTTCGGCTCGATCATCAACGTTTCTTCTATGGCAGCATATTCCGCGATCACTCGCGTGATGTCCTATACGGTGGCTAAACACGGAATTGACGGGTTTACTCGATGGATGGCCAGCGAAATGGCAGATAAATATGAGGGTCGTGTGCGTGTCAATGCAGTAGCCCCTGGTTTTTTCATCGGTGAGCAAAACAGGAAGCTGTTGCTCAATGAAGATGGTTCGCTCACTGAGCGCAGCAAAAAAGTCATCAATAAAACCCCCATGCGGCGATTTGGAGAAATCGACGAGCTCAATGGGGCCATTCAGTTTTTGTGCTCTGAGGGAGCAAAGTTCATTACCGGAGCGGTGCTACCTATCGATGGGGGATTCAGCTCGTTTAGCGGGGTATAGTTCCTTTCCGCAAAGGATTTATCAGCTTTATAAATTTTGAAAATGCATTATCTTGGCGGATATTGAGTCCGTATGTCTGAGATAGTCACAGAGCTTAAGAGCAGCTTTCAAAAATACTTTCATGAGGAGCCCAGGGTGTTTCGCGCACCCGGCAGGATCAACCTCATCGGGGAGCATACGGACTACAACGACGGCTATGTGATGCCGGCAGCCATCAATAAGGCAGCCTATGTGGGTATCGCCCGAACTGACGACACGATGGCCACAGTGATTGCTCTCGATTTTAACGCCAAGATTTCCTTTGACCTTAATGAAAAAATAGAGCCACTCGTGGACGGCGGCTGGCAAAACTACGCTCTTGGTGTAGTAGCGGAGCTGAAAAAACTGAACCCGTTGGGTGGGTTTAACCTGCTCCTGACCAGTGATATTCCAATTGGGGCGGGCATGTCCTCGTCTGCCGCCATCGAATGTGCTATGGCTTACGCGATTGCAACGATTTTTGAGATGGAGCTGTCCAGAGTAGAGATTGCTCAGATTGGACAAAAGGCAGATCATAATTATGTAGGGGTTCGATCCGGCCTCATGGATCATTTCTCCAGCTGTATGGGTAAGAAGGACAGCTTCTTTCGCCTGGATTGTCGTTCGTTGGAGCATCTGTACATACCGTTTGATATGACGGACTACACCATTCTGTTGTTTGATACTCAAATCAAACATGATCTGGCGAGTTCTGAATACAACATGCGGCGGCAGCAGTGCGAAACCGGACTCTCCGCGATGAAGGCACTAAATCCACACATCAAATCCCTGAGGGATGCGACGCTTGAGGATCTGGAATCAGCCAAGAAGTTCATCGACCCGGTGATCTATAATCGTTGTCTGTATGTTATTGAGGAAAATATGCGAGTGGTACAGGCGACCACTGCCATTCTCTCCAAGGACATGAAAAAGTTAGGTGATCTGATGAGCCTGACACATCGTGGATTGAGAAAGCTCTTTGAGGTGAGCTGTCGCGAACTGGATGCCCTGGCCCGAATGGCGCTGCATGAATACCCGGTCGTGGGTTCAAGAATGATGGGAGGGGGTTTTGGTGGCTGCACCATCAACATCGTGGAAACCCGTGGAGTAGAAAATGTCGTTCGCCGATTTCAAAACGAATACCACGCCATCACCAACACCTATTTCAAGGTGTATGACGTGACGCTGTCTGATGGGGTGGGGGAAATTGATTAAAAACAAAATGGGTCATGCATCGACCTGAAGTATATCAACTAAATAATGTTTCGCAACACTACGTAGTTACTGGCGTTTACAATAACTTCGCGGCTGTAATTAAAAGCCGTTCAACGATTTAATCATCTAAGGCTTTCACCAAAATTTACCGCAGCAATGATCATTGGAGTAGTAAAATGCACCGAAGAGAATTTGATTGGCCTCGTGCCAAAAGTAGCCGCTAAACTGATTCAACAGGAAGATGAAGTTTGGATCGAAAAAGGCGCAGGTTCGTCCGCAAATTATTCAGATTCAGCATACGAAGAAGTAGGAGCAAAGTCCACTTCACGACAAGACATTTTGGCGAAGGCCGATGTAATCATCACCTATGCCGGACTTGATCCGAAAGAAATTTCAGACATCAACAAAAGCGCCCTGGTCGTAGGGAAATTCAACGCCCGTGTAGAGTCTGATCTGATCACTGCATTGAAAGATGCGAAACTCAAGGCGTTTAGTCTGGATCTGCTGCCAAGATCGACTATTGCTCAGTCAATGGATGTCTTATCTTCGCTGGCGTCGCTATCCGGATACAAAGCGGTACTATTGGCTGCGGACAATTTCGCCGGGTACCTGCCCATGATGACCACCTCTGCCGGTACGATACCTCCGGCTCGAGTGATGATCCTGGGTGCTGGGGTTGCCGGTCTTCAGGCCATCGCTACAGCGAAAAGACTAGGAGCTGTCGTCGAAGCATTTGACGTGCGCTCTGCGGTAAAAGAAGAGGTGCAAAGTTTGGGTGCTAAATTCATCGAAGTGGAGGGGGCTGCCGAAAACAAAGATGCTGGTGGCTATGCCATTGAGCAGTCTGAGGAATACATCCAGAAACAGAAAGCGCTGATCCATGAGACAGCCTTGAAGGCAGATCTGGTCATCACTACGGCCAACATTCCCGGAAGGACAGCACCACTTTTGATCGAGGAAAAAACTGTAAAGGAAATGAAACCGGGAAGTGTGATGGTCGACATGGCATCTGCTACAGGAGGTAATGTGGCTACGTCCAAAGATCAAGAGACTGTAGATGTCGATGGAGTGAAGGTGATCGGTGATTCGATCCTGTACAACAGCATGGCCCATCAGGCAAGCTTGCTGTACAGCAACAACGTATTCAACTTCCTTCAATACATCCTCAAGGAAGGAATCGAGGGGATTCCTTATGACAATGACATTGTCTCCAATACCCTATTGTACAAAGAAGAAACCGCCGTAGAGGCATAAACCATAATCCAACTGCTATGCTAGAAACGTTAGATTATCTCAATGATAATGTACTGACCATCAACCTATGGATCATCACGATCTTCCTGGGTTTTGAGGTCATCTCCAAGGTGCCTACGGTACTCCACACCCCGCTGATGTCCGGATCCAATGCGATCTCGGGTATCGTCATCATCGGCGCTATTGTCCTGATTCGCCAGTCCGAGCCTACAGAGTATGTAGACCTGGCGGTTGGCTTTGTAGGGATCATCTTAGGGACGATCAATGTGGTCGGTGGTCATGCCGTCACCAATCGTATGTTGGAAATGTTTAAGAAGAAATAAGAATGGAGTACATCAGTTTATTATACATCGCGTCAACCATCCTATTGATTATCGGCCTGAGAAGGCTAAGCAGTCCTGCGTCGGCCCGTTCGGGTAATATTATCGCTGCTGTAGGTATGGGATTGGCCATTTTGATTTCCATGATTGAGCCGCTTGAAGGTGATCAGGGAAATTATGTTTTAATTCTCATTGCACTGGCGATTGGTTCGCTGATCGGATTGGTTTTTTCCAAAAAAGTCGAAATGACTGCCATTCCGGAATTGGTTTCTTTGTTCAACGGCTTTGGAGGAGCATGTGCAGTAGCCATATCGATCATCGAAGTGCACAAGTTTGAAACTACAGCTAGCGTAGGATATATAAGTACAGCTTTTCTTGCCCTTTTTGTTGGCGGTGTGGCCTTTACCGGTAGCTTGGTGGCTTATGGTAAGCTTGCCGGTAAATTGAGCGACTGGAGAAGTGGGTTTTCTTCTTACTTCAACTTGGCATGGTTAGCACTCAGTATAGGTCTGATGGTTTATGAAATATTGAATCCCGGACAGACCCCTTATCTGCCGATCGTGATATTGGTTGTTTCGCTGGTGTATGGAATTACATTCGTATTCCCAATCGGTGGAGCGGACATGCCTGTGGTTATTTCCCTTTTGAATGCCTTTACAGGAATAGCAGCTGCTTTGGCCGGTATTGTTTATGGCAATATGGTGATGCTCCTTGGCGGAATACTGGTAGGTTCTTCTGGGACGATCCTTACCGTCTTGATGTGCCAGGCGATGAACCGATCGTTGTTTAACGTAATCATTGGTGGCTTTGGTGGCTCGTCAGCTAGTGCTGCATCTGGAGAGCAAGGAACTGTGAAAGAAGCCACAGCTAACGATACAGCAATTCTACTTCGATATGCCTCTAACGTGATGGTGATCCCCGGCTATGGAATGGCCGTAGCCCAAGCGCAAAAGGCTGCTAAAGAATTGGATAAAGTGCTATCTGAGCATGGTGTGAATGTCAACTATGCCATTCACCCCGTAGCGGGTCGTATGCCCGGGCATATGAACGTGCTCCTCGCTGAGGCAGACGTGTCTTATGACAAACTCAAAGACCTTGACGATGCCAATGGCATGTTCCCTGATACGGATGTGTGCCTGGTCGTTGGAGCCAATGACGTAGTAAACCCTGCTGCCCTCGACGATCCGGGAAGTCCGATCTACGGTATGCCCGTGCTCGAACTCCTCAAAAGCAAGCAAGTAATCGTGATGAAGCGAAGTATGCGTGCCGGATACTCAGGGATCGAAAACCCACTATTCTTCCACGACAAAACCAAAATGCTCTTTGGGGATGCCAAAGCGACTATAGAGTCCCTTGTCAGCGAGGTGAAAGGGATGGGGTAAGCAGCCATAGCACGGAAATAATTTCCGCGCTATTGGTGGGTCTCTCCAGACTTTAGCCTGTTCTCTCTTTGCTTAAGGGGTCAGTGCCTTTTTCAAAGAATCAATCGCCCGATAGATCAGCGCACGAGAGGATTTGATCTTGATGCCCAGGACCTTGCTGATCTGATCGTATTTCATGCCATCGTAGAAGTACAGTAGCACCGCCTCCTTTTGCTGAACGGGCAGGGCGTTGAGGGTATGCTCTATCATGCGGCGCTTATCATTTTCGACTTGTTGATTGATCAGGATTTCTTCCGGGGAAAATGAAATCTGAAACCCCTCCTCCCTCACATGAGCTTCTGCCGATTTTTCCCTGGCCATGGCACGGATGAGATTGTTTTTAAGGGACCGATACAGGTAGAATTTGATGGAAGTAGTAGGAGACAATCGTCCCTTGTGCTCGATCAGGTAAGTAAATAGTTCATGGATGGTGTCTTTGACGAGTTCGTGATTGGTCGTCAAGCGGCATCCATAGGCATACAGATCGTGCACGTGATTTTTGTATATAAGCGTGAGCGCAGAGGTACTGCCCTTTCTAAACCGATCCCATATCACCGAGTCCTGCTCAGGCCTGGCGTCAGGTTGAGCCAATGGATTGTTTTCGGATTGCTGGTTTTCTATCCGATCGATATTTACGCTCTTATCATTCATCGGTGCTCATGTTCCTGTCGCACTAATCTTTAAATCTGGACAATTCGTTGGGCAATACTTTCATGAAGCGTCCTGTCTCTCGGGTAAAAAAAAGCCTCTCCACAGCGAGTGTGAAGAGGCCAACTAAAACTATAATTTATTAATCTAACTAGTACCCGTTGGTACCAAACTCTTCAGCATTACCGATGGCATCCAAAAATGACTGTGGTATAGGACGAACCGTATGCTTGTTTTCGTCAAAGCCGGTCAAATCCGGGTTTTTCTCAGTCAGATAAGAGCTGGTCAGTTTATCAAACCTTTTCAAATCCACCCACCGTACCTGCTCACCTGCGAGCTCCCGCGCACGTTCTTCCAGTATGAAGTCCAGCGTCACATCGGCATCTGCCACGACCATTTCGGCCTGCCGTCCTGTGACAGCTGCTCTGCTTCTCAGCTCATTTACATACTGTGCAGCGAGAGACTGATTGTTGGTGCTTCTAAGAGCCGCTTCCGCTGCTATCAGATAAATGTCTCCAAGCCTTAAGATCGGCACATCGCCCATCCATCGCTGATTGGAGAAGATCCAATAAAGGGAAGAGAACTTGGACATCGATGGATAGCAATCCTTGTGCTGGGCGCCCAGGCCTGGAGAGGCGGCAGTCACCCATCGGCCGTCAGCCTCGTACATCTCATCCGGTGTGACTACCAGAAAGGGCAGGGAGGCTTTCTCAGCGGCGGTCATGGGATAGTTGGGTGTGAAAATAGACAGTCCGTCCAGGTATCCATCTCCATCTTCATCGGTCATGTTCTCATAGCCAGAACCATTGATGCCGTAGTAGCTGCGTCCGCCGTAGTACTCATCGGTGGTGTTGTAGGTGCCCGCTGTGTTTTTTATGACATGGTTCACCAGGGATGCGTCTTTTCCATATTTGTCCACGAGTCCCTGGCTGATGGTAAAATCGGCCCAGGTAGAATTGAAGTAGTCTGTGAAAAAGGTCACATTAAAACGGGTATCTGCTGGGTCTTGTACCGGTTCGAAGACCTCTGTCATCAGGTATTTGGTCGGTTTAAAACCCCGATCGTTGGCCCTGCCATACCAGTAGCAGTTGCGCTCCGTGGTACCCCATTCACCTCCGACAGTACGAAGGTCCATGAGGTAGTATTGTCGCGTTCTGCCCCGGTTGTTGCCCTCCGGGTTGTTAAAGTCTACATAGTCCACCGACTCGATAAAGAGAAACTCCTTGTTGTCTTTGTTGTTTTCTCCATCCCAAAGCTGGGCATATCCGGAGATCGAGTCGTTGCTTGTGTACAAGCCACATTCATAGGTGCCCTGGTTGTCGATGAGCTCCTGTGCAGCAGCCAGTGCCATAGCGGCATCCTCACTGTCGACATCAAGCCGAGTGCGCTGCAAGTAGGCTTTGGCGAGCATACCTAATCCGGCCTTTCGCGATGCCCGGCCTTTTTCGTTTTGCGAAATGGGCAGGTGCTCACTGGCGAAAGTTAAATCTTCAATGATCAGCTCGTAAATCTCCTCTTCGGTACTTCGCTGAGGAAAGTTGTCTTCGTCAGAACCTGACGTGACCGTAGAGGGCAGTGTGCGGAGTACAATGTCCCCGTACTGCTCTACCATGGTGAGATAGCTCCATCCCCGGATGAAATGCGCCTCGGCTACTTTGGCGTTGAGGTCCTCCTCGCTATCATAGCCATTCACCTGGTCAGCATAATAGATGGCCATATTGGCATAATTGATGGAAGCATAAAACCCATTCCAAAAGACCTGGTTTTGACCTTGCTCGGTGTTGAGTTCACTACTGTACTGTACGAAAGCCTCGTATCGGGATTCTGACCACCACAGGTCGGTACCCATTTCCATAGCGCCGATACCGTCTATTTTTCCATAGAAATAGTACAGCGAATTGTACGCGTAGTTGATAAGGCTTTCGTATCCACCCCTATCGGTGTAGGCAGTTTCTATATCGGTGGTCGAAGGGTTGAATTCCTCCAGGTCGCATGCGCTGATGAGTACCAGCACAAGGGTTATGGAGGTTGCTATTTTATATTTTAATATCTTTTTCATTGTTCGCATATTTTAGAATGAAACATTGAGGCCAAAAACCAATTGCTTGTAAAGGGGGAAGGAATCCGAAGCGTTGGTTTCCGGATCCATGCCTTCCAGCAGATGACTTTTGGTGAAAATGAATGCGTTGTACATCGTGCCATATACCCTCAGGTTGGACACCTTGATTTTGTCAGCCCATTTTGTGGGCAGCGTATAGCCAAGGGTGATGTTTTTGATTTTCAGGAATGAACCATCCACAAAATTCAAGGCCTGGATCGGCTCAGAAAAGTTGGTGCTTCTGTTGATATAAGGCCGTGGAAAATCATTTGTAGGATTGTCTTCCGTCCAGTAATCATAGGCATCCGGAATATTGAGTACACCGTGCTTCATGTAGCCCAACAGCTCTGCATCAATCATCTGTCCGTATCGTGCCGTTATAAAAACCCCTAGGTCGAATCCCTTGTAGGTAAAGGTGTTTTGCAGACCTCCGAGCCAGTTGGGCACCTCTTGGCCGATGATCTGACGATCGTCATCAGGGTTGATGGTGTAGGGATTATCAGCTGTGTATTCCTCAATCACCTCGTTGCCATCTGCGTCGATCACCGTGCGCGTCCATACACCCTCCGACACTCTTGTCAGTGAGGATTCTATTTTTACATCACCAGGTGCCAGGCCAAATACCGCCGCATCGACTTCTTCTCCCAGCTGCCATATGCCTAGTTTTCTGTATTCATAGAATACATTGACAGGATACCCGACGAACAGTCCCTCAGAGATTAGGTCTTCCACTGAGGTGTTGCGCAAGGCGACAGACTCGACCCTTTCGTTATTTCTGGAAAAGGTAAGGGTTGAAGTCCATTTGAACCCCCCGGTCTGAACATTCACCGTGTTTAGCGTGATTTCAAATCCATGATTGTTGATTTCAGCGATGTTGGCATTTTGGACGTAATTGATTTTTGGGGTCACCCCACCAATGTGCTGAGGCAGCTTACGCTCCCAGAGCACGCCTTTTGAGTCCGTGTTGTACCATTCGAGCGATCCGGTGATTCTGTCCTTGATGAAACCGAAATCCAGTCCGACGTTCAGGTTATAGGATTTTTCCCATCCCAGGCCTGTGTTACCAATTACCTCGGTGGGTACTGTGGTAGCGACTCTACCGGCTCCCAGATCCATGTTGTCAGTGCCACTCGTCGCTTCCGTCCTGGTGGCATAGGGGGAAATGTTGGAGTTGCCCGTCACTCCATACCCTACCCGTACTTTCAGATTGGTGACCCAGTTGTCAATGCCATCCAGGAAGCTTTCGTCAGAGATTCGCCAGGCGACAGCCCCGGCTGGGAACATATCCCACTGCTCGGCAAGCTGAGAGGCCCCGTCGTACCGCACCGATCCGGTGATGAAATACTTTCCTTTATAGTCATAGTTTAGCCGGCCGGCATAGGACATCCGTTTTACTACGCTGTAGCCGCTACCCACTCTTGCGATGGCCGCAGCACTCAAATTGTAGTACTGAAAATCGTCATATAAAAAGTCTTCTCCGTATGCATTCGAGTTTTCACTTTGAGAATTCAAATACGAAGTGATGAACGTAGCTCCTATCGAGTGGTCAGTGCCGATGGTTACTTGATAATCGGCGATATTTTCCCAGTTGTACGAATAGTTTAGGTCAGTGCCATAGCTTCCCGTCCGCACCGCATTGGAGCTGCCTGTCAGCATGAGGTAGGTGTGGTCACTTTGAAACTCGCCCGTTCTGCCGGAGGACAGAGATACACCCAGTCTGGAAGTGAGAGTGAGGCCCTTCACAGGTTTGAATTCCACATAGGGGTTTGCTGTGAAGTTGAATGACTTTCGGTTTTTCTCGTACGTACCGGGAATATTGTTGGCCAATGGGCTGACCATCGGATCCCCTTCTATAGGATAGGTGTTGATGTTTCCGTCTTCGTCGTAGGGGATGCCCAGGGGCAGCAGACCGAAGGCCTTGTTGACACGACTCCTGTTGTAATCCTGATTCCTGTATATCAAACCGGTAACGATCCCAAACCTAGACCATTTGGAAGGACTGATGTTTACATCACTGCGGAGTGTAAAGACATCATTTTGGTCGTTGTAGTAGACACCCTGTATTCTGTTGTGCCCTAGTGAAAAACTCGACTGTACTTTCTCTGTTCCGCCTCGAATGGAAATGTTGTAGTTGACCTGAATGCCACGCTGGAAGGTCTCATCGGCCCAGTCCACATATCTGTCGTTCCAGATGTAGGGGTTGAGTACATCAGGGTTTAAACCCCATCCGGTGTACAGATCGTCGACAAAGTTGGGTAGAGGGCCAATGCTTGCTTTGTACCCCTCTTCCAAATAAGCGGTCCATGCGTCACCCTGCAGCGGGCTTGGGTAGGATGGGTTGTCGTTGATGCTGACATAAGAATTCAAATCAACTTGTAATCTCCCTGCCTGGCCTTTTTTGGTGGTAATGATGATTACCCCATTGGCGCCTGCAGATCCATAGATCGCAGTGGCCGAAGCATCCTTGAGCACCTCGATCGACTCTATGTCGTTTGGGTTTAGGTTATTGATGCTACCCTGTATTCCGTCGATGATGTAGATCGGGGCACTGCTTGCCGTCAGCGAACGGTTGCCTCGGAGCAATATTTCCATGCCCGAGCCTGAGCGGCCGTCGTTTCGGGTGATGTCCAGTCCGGCTACCCGACCCTGGATGGCTTCCACAGGGCTCACGACCGGGGCCATGGTGATTTCATCGCTACGGACAGAGGATACCGCCCCGGTAAAGTCCTTTTTGGTGGTCGTACCATACCCAATCACGATCACTTCCTCGAGTTTTCCTATGTCGGGCTCCATGGTGAGGTTGATGACTGTCTGACCGCCGATGGTAAGCTCAGCAGTTTTGTACCCAATGAATGAAACGACCAGCGTGCTGGCTGTTTCCGGCACCGTCAGGGAATAGTTTCCTTCTATGTCGGTGATGGTACCAAGGGAGGTGCCTTTTACCTTGATCGTAGCTCCAGGTAGTCCTTCTCCCGTTTCGCTGGTGATTTGACCGGTAATGGTGATGTCCTCAGCGGCAACATCAAACCGCTCGCTGATCATGGTTTCATTCTTTACTTTTCGTTGTACATGGATGTTTTCGTTGATCCTGCGAAACTGCACATCAGACTTTTCTGATATCTGCTCCAGGACTTTCCCCAGGCTTTCGTTTTGTACGGTGATGTCAATCACCCGGCCTGGGATGCTTGCGTGGTTGTAAGAAAAGCTAAACTCCGTCTGTTCTTCGATAGAGCTGAAGACTTTTTCTACCGTCGCCTGTCTTAGGTCCAGTGAGATATTGACCTCATAGAGGCTTCTTTGTTGCGCATTGCCGGCCTCTGCCCTCAGCAGTGAGATCGAAACGATCTGCACCAGTGTGATGTAGCAAAACGTCTTGGACAAGGCGGAAAATGACCTTAGTAATGTTTTCTTCATAAATCTTAAGTTTTAAGTGGTAAACAGTTTCATGGTTCGGGTATTTGGGTAAAGCTTCATACATGTCGTCGAATACCCGATTCATTTTTCAGTACATCATATTCTTTTATTAGGGATGAATAAATATTTTCTTTTGGTCGATGGAGTAGCCAAAGCCGGAGGTATAGGAGATGCCCTTGAGCACTACTTCCAGCGACTCCTTTTCATAGCGGCCGGTGTATTTTCCGTTTAGTGCTACGCCTTCACTTATTTCTATTGTCACGCCGTACCATTTTTCCAGTCGGCTGAATATCTGATCCAGATCCTCGTTGGCGAAGGCCAGCGTCCCTTCCGTCCAGGCCGTGGCGTACCCGATATCGAAAGGCTCCACCTCAAGGGTAGAAGTTGTACGATCGAAGACGGCTTTTTCGCTAGGTGTTAGCTGAACCTGGTGGCCGGTCTGGCTGGCTACCTTTACCTTGCCGGTGACCACCGCGACGCTGATCAGATCTGTTTCAGGATAGGAACTTACGTTGAAAGTAGTACCGAGTACAGTGGTTTCGATCGATCCCGACTGGATGACAAATGGCCGCTCCGGGTTTTTTACCACATCAAAGAAAGCCTCACCCTGAAGCTGGACTGCTCGCTTCTTTCCCTCAAATACTTTGGGGAAGGAAAGCTGGCTGCCGGCATTGAGGATCACCTTGGATCCGTCGGGCAGGTAAATGATTTTCTTCTGTCCGTAGGGGGTGGAGGATTGCTCCCAATGGCTGGTGACAGCTTTTTCTACATCAGGCGAACTGTCAAAATACCAAAATCCAGAGCCGAGGGCTATGGTGATCATGGCCGCTATTTTGAGTAGCGATTTGTAGGGCAGCCTTCTGTTGCGGCTGTTCTCCACCTCGTTGTTTCGCTGGACCAGATCCTCCAGCATCGTGGAGTAGTCCGCTTCCGGCAGGGTATTGGCGGACTGATAATTGATGCTGAGGGCCAGCTCCCGGGCTAGCTGGTATGTCTCCAGCCGACTAGGGTTGGCTTTGAGCCAGTCTTCCCAAAAATGGGTGCTTTCGTCACTTGGGTTTCGGACGGATTGGACGAAGTATTGATCAGCGAGAAAATCGCTAACGTCATATTCACTGTATTTCACTGCTACGGTACTAGTTCTGTGTTTCTAATCCTTAAAGACACGAACTTGTCAAATGACCATAGGGTACAGAGATTTTTTTTATTCTTTATCTGCCAGCATCGGCAGACCCCTCTTGCAAAACTGTATCGCCAGCCCCCAGGGGTCGCGCAGCATCAGCAGATGGGTGCCATCGTCAAATTGATTATCAGATACGAAGGTCGCCCCGGCGGCCAGAAGTTTTTCCTTATCGGCATCAGGGTTTTCTGATACAAAGGCCAGGTGCACGATCAGGGGATCCATGTCGTCATAGCTGGGCACGCTATCGGCGGGATTGTTGTAGATCTCGATCATGATGCGGCCGCTGTTGTCCGCGATGAAGTGCGTGAATGGAGCCTGCTCCATCTTTCGTACCGTCTTCATGCCGAGGTGCTCCTCATACCACAGGGCCATGGCGGTGGGGTCTGCTACATTGAGGGCGAAATGTTCTAGTTTCATCTGTTGTAGGATTTGTTTGCTTTTGATCAAATATGTAATTCCTCTACTACAAAAGGAAGGCAGGAATGAAGGTTGTTAAATTTTGGTTGGCTTTCTGCAAGCTGCGTGGCGATACATCGTGAAGGTATGGGAGTTGGAGGCATGATGGGCGTTCAGCGCATGTTTGCGCTGCGCTCAAATGGGGCTAATGGACACCATGTTAGACGTATTATATTTCGTCACGTCTGTATTTCATTGCAGATTCCAATTCGCTTAGGATGGCAGAAAAGGTGCGGTGATTCTGATCATCAAAGTATTCCGGTGAATTGTAATATATCTGCTTGTAGTAGGATGTGTCTTGAACTTCCACAATAATAGTTGTTCCGTCCCCAATCATTTGTTGAATACTATCAGGTTGAGTTGCCAACTCTTTGAAGCCTAAGTCATAAAGTCTACTTGTTAGTTCGATTGCCGTAATAGAGGAGGATTCATTGTAAGTCCATACACTGTCGGCGTAATAGTTTTCGTCTGAGTAACTAGTCAAATAATAATGTTTAGTGAGATAAGAGATACTATCTGTATCTCTTATGCTGAAAAGTCTGCCTCCATTGGTTGCTTCGTATATTGTCCATAGTCGAACTTCGTTTCGATAAATGCCATTTCGATTTAGAGAATACTGGAGTTGTTGACTAATAGCTTTAATGTATTTATCGTTGTAAGTTTCTTCAACCGTTCCGGTCTCACTAGAATTATTCGTGTTTTTGGCAGAACAACCTAAAAGTATGGTACTAAGCAGAATGGGTGTGATAAGTCTAAAAAGCATATTACATCTAAAAAACGGATAAAGCTATGTGCCTTATCCACTATAGGTTTTCCCCAAATCTAGCAGATTATTTTTTGGTGTCCAGCTCGCGTTTTCGCTGAGCGCATAGTGTCGTTAGTGGAAATGCTTACGTGCTTTGTTTGGTTTTTGGGCAGCTTATTCGAGAGGTAAGCTGCTGTTCCAGATATTGCTGCAAATCTTCCAGTCTTCTCCATCACGCTTCCAGATGTTGATGTACTTACCACTGTCCATGCTTTTTTCTTCTCCATAGGTCAAATAGTAGGTTCCTTCGTCAATCAAATAATCTTTAGTTCCATAGAGGGAAATAGAGGTTTCTTTGAATTCGTGGATTCCATAATTCACCCAGTAGGCATTGAGCTTTGAGATCGCGGCTATTCCCGAAACAATATCAGAGTTAGGAGGGAAGACCCTGGCGTCAGATGTAAAGCAGCTATTCAGAAACGCGGTGTCCTTAGTGATGTGTGCTTCAGTAAACCGATCCGTTTTGTCTCTAATAATGTTGCTCACTTCGTCCAGATTAAAATCCGAATTTTTATCCATGGAATTGACAGAGTTGTTTGGGCTGCTCTGCTGGCAACTGCTTGCGAGTAAAGTCAGAAGGGCTATAAGGAATAAAGGTTGTTTCATGGTTTTGTAAGGTGGTAACCCCTAGCTAGCGGGAGTGAGCTGAACGTTTCAAATTTTCATAAAAGTATCCTACATTACTTTTCTTTGTAAACAGTTCAGTTAGCTTATGGATGATAGTATTTGTTAAATGGATTTTATTTTTTTGATGACTTTCTTAAATAAACTGTTTCTAGCATTATAACGGGATGATTTAAATGTACTCAAAAAAAGACCTTTCTGCGATTGATGAATGAATAATCCCCCTTCTCGTTCATATGGTTTTAAAAGAGCCAAACACAATCCACCATACATTGTTTTTGGCTTAGCAGTATCAAAAGCTTCATAATGAAATACCCCTGGGATGTAATCTACTTCTACATAATGTACATACTTAGATTTATCCCATGAGGCCTCCAGTATTCCTTGTCTAGATCGAGGGTGAAAACTGTCATGGAAAATTATATACAAGTCCGATTTAGGTCTATAATTTAATACTGCTTCAATATCAGACTTTACACCTTCTGTAGAGTGGTCTCCATCAATAAGAACGAATTCTAATTTTTTACCGGACTCTTCAATTTCCTTTAATATTTTTCCAACCAGTTTTTTAGAATCACCATAATTAAAAATAACATTATCGAAACTATTGGATAACAAATCTTGATATTCTGTTGAAATGTCAATTGAGTAAACTTTCTCGGCGAACTTTGAAATAATTTGAAGGCTACCTCCTTGGTAGGTTCCAATTTCAAGTGCAACCTCTGGCTTAATGTATTCTAATAGTGACTTAAATGCGTATTTTTCGCACCTAGTCATTTGCCAATGAAATTTTAAATCTTCCATTGAAAACGCTGGTGAATTTGGGTTTGATTCTATCATAAGTATTCCATTTAACAAATGGGTATCATGCATAATATGTGTTATCCACTATAGTTTTTTCTCAAATCTAGTAGATTAATTCTTGGTTTGAAACTGACATTAGACATGTGAGTATAAACACCGAATACCCCGGAAGTTATTTCCGGGCTACAAGAGATATTTGGTAATTTAGTCCCCATGAAACCCCAATTCTTCCCTAAACCAGATGAGCTGCGTATATGGTTTATTGAAAACCATCAATCAGAGACCGAGCTATTCGTGGGCTACTATAAGAAGGCCACCGGCATTCCCAGCATAGACTGGCCTGAGTCTGTGGATGAGGCCCTGTGTTTTGGCTGGATAGATGGTCGCCGCAACAGCATTGACGACAAAAGCTACCAGATTCGCTTTACCCCGCGCAATCCCAAAAGCCACTGGAGTGCGGTCAATATCGACAAAATCCAAAAGCTGATCAAGGAGGACAAGATGTATCCGGCGGGCATGGAGGCCTGGGAGAAGAGGGACAAGAGCAAACAGATGAAGGCCTCCTACGAGCAGGAGGTGGTAGCATTGAGCCCTGAGTTTTTGAAAGCCCTCAAGAAAAACAAAAAGGCCTTTGAATATTTCGAATCAGGCATTGCTCCGTTTTACAAAAAACTATCCATCCACTGGGTGATGAGTGCCAAAAAAGAGGAGACCCGTGAGAGGAGGTTGGCAAAACTCATCGAATGCTGCGAAAACAGAGAACTCCTCCCGGCCTTTAGATGGTCGAAGAAAGAAAAGTAGTTGCCGCCATTTGTTTTGTCGGCATTTAGAATGTATGATCCTTCGATCCTTCGATCCTTCGATCCTTCGAGAGCCTCAGGATGACTCAGGATCAGGGTTTTGAAATTGGCAGGTCTCTGGCGCAGGCGCATATGGGTATTTTAGCTCTTCTTACTGGTTTGTAGAAAAGATCATGCGTAAATTGTCGTTACTACTAAAAATCTTACGACATGAAATTATTACTACCAGCTATACTCTTAGCCTCAGTGCTTATTTCCTGCGAGGAAGTCCATCAGATCATCCTCACCGATGACGAGCAAAAAACCATTGATTTTTTTAACGACGTGGCCCTGGGTTTTGACAATCAGGAAGGTGCCGATGTAACCAGAAGGTGGGAGAATCAGATTCAGATATACGTGCACGGAACACCCTCTGAGGAATTGATTGATGAGCTGCTTAAGATTAGCACCAATGTCAGTTCTGCTGCGTCTACATCAGAAATTTTGGTTCCAAGCATAAGCTCCAATCCCTCATTTTCGAATTACGACCTGTATTTTTCTTCAGCTGAAGAGTATGCTAATGCGTTCCCGTCCTTGTCATCCGAAATAGAAGATAATCCCGCTTTCTATATAGTTGAGTGGAATTCCGAAAATGAAATCATATATGGAACGATGTACATCGATATCGAAAGAATTACAGATATTGATGAACAAAAACACCTTCTAAGAAAAAGCTTTACCCAATCCTTGGGGTTTGGTAGGGAAACGGATTTAAGTCCATCAAGTATTTTTAGCCCAAATGGGAGTGCCCAAACCTTTTCTCAATTGGATCGGGAAGCTATCCGTTTACTATATCATCCCGACATGACTACCGGACTCAATGAAGCGCAGGCCACTGAGACAATCACCAATATCCTATTCGATGAGCGATAAAATTAATCTCCTTAAAAGCATATTGTTGTTGGTCTTTTTTGCAACAGTATTTCTCTCCTGCAAGAAGGAAAAGGAGCTTGCAGAAACCTCTGATCCAACGGTGATCTATGACTCCATCAAGGCAGCAGCCTTTGGTGCCGACGACTATGGCATGAAAAAATACGTGATGGCACTTTTGAAACGAGGACCCAATCAGGATTTGGATTCGGCTCGATCGGCTGAGATGCAAAGGGCTCATATGGATAATATCATATTTCTGGCCGAAGAGGGTTTGCTGGTGCTCGCCGGACCGTTTTTTGGCAAGGGAGATCTGCGAGGAATTTACATATTCGACGTAAGGAGCATCGAAGAAGCTGTGAAACTTACCAATACAGACCCTGCAATACAAGAGGGGGCACTGGAGATGGAACTTTTGGAGTGGTATGGTAG
Organism: Reichenbachiella sp.; assembly: GCA_965222305.1. GTDB lineage: Bacteria > Bacteroidota > Bacteroidia > Cytophagales > Cyclobacteriaceae > Reichenbachiella. Next base: position 2,755,917 of record OZ244943.1, on the reverse strand, counting down.
TGCGGCACTTATGGAGGTGAATGATCTACACAAGGTGCTGGCGAAAAAATCGATTTAGTTTAAAAAAAACAAAGAACGTTCCAACCATCCCACGATGGCCAGGGTCTATAAGGTATGATCAGGATAACGATATACTCTGCAATGCTGTCAATCCTATTGATGGCACTGGGCTGTGAAGAAGATGCTCCGGCCAACGAAAGCTTAAAAGCCACACTCACCAATAGCCAGACGGATCACATGGCTGACTATCTGGAGTCCGATGCATTCAACCTGTATGATGTAAGACTCGAGGGTACCCTGTTACAACTGGATGTGGGCTACAGTGGAGGATGCGAGGAGCATGACTTTTATCTTGTATGGCCGGAAGGTATCGATTTGCCTTATCCGCTGGAGTTTGACGTGTACCTTGCCCATGATGCCAATGGCGATATGTGTGAGGCTTACCCCAGGGAAACGTTGGAGATCGATATTGCGAACAATCCACTTCACCTGGATGCGCAGACCCTGTCAACGACGATTTTGGGTGTCGTAAACACCAGCAATCCTGACCAAACTTTCTACCCCAACGATTGAAGTCAATTCGGTTAATTTATATTTGAGGAGCGCAGCGTCGCTCCTTTTTTGTTTTATATGAAAGTAACATCCACCAACATTTCTCAGCCCCGCACCATCCAGTGGAGGGGGCAATCCGTAACCACCGGCATTTTCAAAGAACCCGTAGAGGGATCCGTTTCACTTGGCGATACCGATGTGGAGGGAGATGCAGTAATCGATCGCAGATATCATGGTGGCCTAGACCAGGCCTGTTATCTCTATAGCGCAGATCACTATCCTATATGGGCAGAACTGTACACTGATAAGGATTTACCAAGTGGTATGTTTGGTGAAAACCTGACTGTAGAAGGACTGGATGAAACGCAAATAATCATAGGATCGACCTATCAACTAGGTAGTGCTGTAGTGCAGGTCTCAGCGCCCCGGGAGCCTTGCTTCAAGCTGGGTGTGCGGTTTGGAGATCAGGGAGTGCTCAAGCAAATGATCCAAAACGGGTTCTGTGGAGTGTATCTTCGGGTGTTGGAGACAGGCGATGTGAAAAAAGGGGATGTCATGGAGCCCTTAGAGTTGGTCGAAGATGGGGTGACTATCCGGGAAGCATTCCGCGCCATCTATGATGCCGAGATCAGTGATGACCTGAAAAGTAGGCTACTGGCCGATGAGTACATGCCTGACAAGCTGAAGGTCAAATTGGTGGGTAGGCATGGGGTGCCGAATCAGTCCTGACTTTTCCTCTGCCAAAATCGTTTTTTCTTGATTCCTAAAAACTCAGCCATCACCTTGGCCAGGGTGGGTTCTCGTAAGTAGCCAAAGGATTTGTGGGCGTTGTTGGTGACCCAGTCTTTGTAATCGTTTTCAACTATATAGTCCTTCGGAGCTACTTTCTTTTTATTGGGCAGGTAAAACTGGGACAGGTCATGAAATACAGCGAAGTGATCCTCTTTGTCAGAAAAATTGTACCAGCTTTCCACACACTCAGGAGTGGGTAGCAGGGTGTTTTCACTGGCAGGCCAGCCATGCTCCCGAGCGATCTTTTCACGGAGTACCGGCAGGCCGATGGGGGAGCCCATGGAGACGAAGACTTTGATTTTGTAATGAGCGGGCAGGTTGGTCATGACATCATAGGCGATGAGCGAACCCATCGAGTGTGCGACGATCAGGATGTCATGATCACGGTACTTTCGGATCAGCGCCATGAGCCGCTGACGGATCTTGTTGCGCACCGGTTCGATCTCAAACTTTTGCTCGTCGGTCTTGCCGTTGTTGTAGTATTCTGCCAGGTCTTTGAATGATGTTTTTACGACCATATCAAACAACACCTCGTAGTTGGCCAGGCCATTTCTGCTCAGGAATAGCTTCTCTTTTACTGTCTCGAAGGCCAGTTTGAGATAGTGCCACGGGGTATGACGAATCATCGGGGAAGGGATGGGTTCGGCAATATAGGGCTCTTCGATATGAAGCTCGTGATTCGGATCTTTGATCTTAGGATCAAGCGGGTTTTCATACATCAGATCAGCCCAGTAGGCCATTCGCAGGTGAAACCGTCGCTGCGAACCCTCGATTTTTCTCAGGCCTTCGATGATGGAGTGCTTCCACCAGACTTTGAGCAGTCCGCGAGGGGGCTTATTACCCAGTCCGTGTACACCGATGATGATCCGCTTCCTCTTTTTACCGAAAATACTCTTCAATACCGCCATGGGCGAAGATTTAACAACTATTAAATGATTTGGTTATGTGTAGTTCAAATGTGGAGGAAATATTTATCTGATGTTTTTGAAATTATCATAGAACAACGGCCTGTTAATCAAGGGCATTAATGATTCTTTAACATTAACGCCAATTTTTTATAAAAATGTAATTCCAGGTCAATATTCAAATAATACTACGGCGATTTATTTGCAATAAACTGATGAATACTACCAGTACACATATTATCCATTCCTCCGGGCACCACTCCGTGATGCAATGGCCCGGAAAGTTTAAGTTCAACTTTCACAAAATCAAGGAATACATCCAGGATCTGGTGTTCTCATTCCTAAGCCAAACCATTCGACCGCTGAAATCTCCATTTAAAGCGATCTGACATGTCGAACGACTGGAAAACTAAGAAAGGGAAACGTAAAGTTGACCTGCTGGTGCTGTCTGACATTCATCTGGGCACCTATGGCTGTCGCGCCAAAGAATTGCTTCTTTATCTAAAGAGCATCGAACCCAAAAAAGTAATCCTCAACGGAGACATCATCGATATCTGGCAGTTTAGCAAACGCTATTGGCCCAAGAGTCATATGAAGGTGGTCAGCCAGTTTTTTAAGTGGATGTCCAAGGGCACGAAGATCACCTACATCACAGGCAACCATGACGAGATGCTTCGCAAGTTTGAGGGCTTCAAGGTGGGCTCGTTTGAATTGCAAAACAAAGCGACCCTGGAGCTGAAAGGCAAAAAGGCATGGGTCTTTCATGGGGATGTGTTTGATGTTACCATGCAGCACAGCCGATGGCTGACCAAGCTGGGGGCCATTGGCTATGATACGCTGATCGTAATCAACCAGATAGTCAATGCCGTAAGTGAGTTTTTCGGAAGAGGTCGATTGTCCTTTTCCAAAAGGGTGAAGAACAGCGTGAAGTCAGCGGTGAAGTTTATCAATCAGTTTGAAGATACCGCGACACAAATCGCTGTAGAAAATGGCTATGACTATGTAATCTGCGGTCACATTCATCACCCGGAGATGAAGGAGTATAATTTCCCGGAAGGGAACGTCACCTACCTCAACAGCGGCGACTGGATCGAAAACCTCACCTCGCTGGAGTACCACAAGGGACAATGGAGTGTTTTTCAGTTTCGTGATGAGGACTTTTTAGAAGACAAGGAAGTAGATGAGCGCTTGGAGATGGAAGACCTGGAAAGTCTGTCGGCCAAGTCCCCGAAAGAATTGTATGGCAAGATGCTCCAGGAGATGTTAATCAAGCAGGCATGAAAGTACTATACGCGATACAAGGCACCGGCAATGGCCATCTAAGCAGGGCAAAAGATGTGATCCCGGCTCTCATGAAGCGAGTCAGTGTGGATGTGCTCATTAGCGGCGTGCAGGCCGACCTAGATCTGCCCTTTCCCATCAAATACCGCTACAAAGGGCTGAGTTTCATATTCGGGAAAGGCGGGGGTGTAGATCTGATCGAAACCTATCGAAGGAATAAAACCCGCAGGGTCTGGAAGGAGATCATGGAGTGCCCCGTCAAGGACTATGATCTGGTGATCAACGATTTTGAGCCGATCAGCGCCTGGGCCTGTCGTATCAAAGGAGTGAAATGTATTTCACTCAGTCACCAGGCTGCCTTGCGATCCAAAAAAGTACCTCGCCCGCATCACTCGGATTGGTTGGGGTCTTTTATTCTAAAGAACTATGCTCCGTGTATGAAGTACTTCAGCTTTCACTTCAAGAAGTACGATGACAATATGTTTACCCCGATCATTCGACAGGGGGTGAGGGAACAGGAGATATCAGATCGGGGGCACTACACAGTGTATCTGCCGGCCTATGGCGACAAGAAACTCATCAAGATCCTGTCTAAGGTGAAAAGTGTAAGCTGGCAGGTCTTTAGTAAACACTCCAAGGCTGCCTATGTCGAAAAGAACGTCTGCATCGAACCCATCAACGCAGATCGCTTTACAGAGAGCATGGCTGCTGCGAGTGGAGTCCTATGTGGTGCCGGATTTGAGACGCCCGCTGAGGCACTATACCTGATGAAAAAACTGCTGGTGATCCCTATGAAGCGCCAGTATGAGCAGTACTTCAATGCCGAGGGGCTCAAAGACCTGGGTGTGCCGGTACTCAAAAAACTAAACAAAAAATCTGTGTCCAAAATCAAGGGTTGGGTGGAAAACGGCGAACGGGTCTCCGTTCATTTTCCTGAAGAGACCCAATTCGTCATCGACAAGCTCCTTGAGGAATTTATCGTCACGCGGGAAGAGGTAGCTAGAAAAATGCAATTTTCATTTCCAGGATTTAAACTGACCTAGCGAGTGAGTTATTCGAAAGAGGATTTTGGCGACAGCTTTGTGTGGGGTGTCTCAACCGCCGCATATCAGATCGAAGGGGGGCATGATGCGGATGGTAAAGGCCCGTCTGTCTGGGATGAGTTTGTAAAGCTCAAGGGAAAAATTCAGGATGGTACGAACGCCGACGTTAGCTGCAATCACTATGAGCATATGGTGGATGATATCGGGATCATCCATCGGTTAAATGTTTCACACTATCGTTTTTCGCTCTCCTGGTCCAGGATATTCCCTACAGGGATAGGAGAGGTCAACCAGGCAGGTGTGGATTTTTACAATCGTCTCATAGACGAGTGCCTGGCCAAAAACATCACTCCGTGGGTAACACTCTACCACTGGGATCTACCGCAGGCACTGGAGGATCAGGGCGGTTGGATCAGTCGCGAGGTGTTGAACTGGTTTGAAGAATATGTGACCCTTTGTGTTAAGACCTTCGGAGATCGTGTGAAAAACTGGATGATCCTCAATGAACCCATGGTCTTCACCGGGGCGGGCTACTTTCTGGGATACCATGCCCCCGGAAAAAAGGGATTGAACAACTTCGTACCTGCTATGCACCATACGACACTGTGCCAGTCCCTGGGAGGCAGGATCGTCAAGGATTTGTTGCCTGAGGCTAAGATTGGAACCACCTTCTCGTGCTCTCATATCGAACCGCGATCACAAGAAGATAAGGATGTAGCCGCTGCACAACGGTTTGATGCCTTGCTCAACCGTCTGTACATTGAGCCGGCACTGGGGCTGGGGTATCCGGTGGCTGACCTGCCCATTGCCAATAGGGTGGAAAAATACCTGCGCGCAGATGACGAGCGAAATCTGCCGTTTGATTTTGATTTCATTGGGGTGCAGAATTATACCCAGGAGATCGTGAGGCATGCGTGGTTTGTACCCTACCTACAGGGTCAAATCGTAGAAGCAGGGAAGAGAAACGTACCGACCACCGAGATGGGCTGGGAGGTGTCACCCAAGTCGATCTATCACATGCTCAAAAAGTACAGTGAGTACGAGGGCATCCGAGAGTTGATCGTGACGGAAAATGGGGCGGCTTTCCCTGACAAGTTGGTGGACAACAAGATCAAAGACGTAGAGCGTACTAAGTTTCTACAGGCCTACATCCGGGAGGTGCTACGGGCCAAAAAAGAAGGAGTGAATGTCTATGGCTATTTCATCTGGACGCTCATGGACAACTTCGAATGGGCGGAGGGTTATCAATCGCGGTTTGGTATCGTTCATACGGATTTTGAAACCCAGAAGCGCACGATCAAGGATTCGGGCTATTGGTATTCGCGCTTTCTTAAGTCCTCCAAGGTGCACAGTGCGCTGGAGGTGGGGTGAGAACATTTGCGAAGAGCGCTTTAGGTGATTGCATTGTGCAGCTCGTTGCGTATGAACAGGTCTATATAATGAGCAATTTCTTCGCCTTTCTCTTCTTGAAGGAAGTGGCCGGCATTGGCAATGGTGATCTTGGGTTGGTCTTTGCTGGTAGGGATTAGCTTGTAGAAGTATCCTTCCAGACCACTAAATATCCGATCTTTGTCTGAGAATAAAACGAGTGCAGGCTTATTCCATTTTGACAATACCTCCCGCGCTTGATTCATTCTGTCTACTCCTTCTTGAGTAGGTTTTGAAGGCACCAACTGAGGGAATGCACGGGCGCCTGATTTATGCTTGTTTGTAGGAAAGGGAGCATCGTAGGCAGCAACTACCTCCTTAGATAACTTTTGTGCACTTGCAAACTGTACCACTTTCCCAATGGGAAAAAAAGGATGATAAAGTGCGTACAGTTGCCACAACTTGAAGGGTAAGGGCAATTTTCTTCCCTTTGGTAAAAAGGTATTTAGGATGACCACTCTACTGAATCTATCGGGATGCGCTCCAATAAGGCTTAAGCCTAGAAGTCCACCCCAGTCCTGAACGACCAGAGTGATATTATTGAGTTCCAGCTTATCGAGGAGGTTCTCCAGTGATTTGAGATGCAGCTCAAACGAATAATTCCTTCTGCCCACGATCTTATCGGATTTTCCAAAGCCTATCAGATCCGGAGCGACGAACCTATAATTGCTCAAAACGGGAATGAACTTTCGATACAGATAGGACCAGGTGGGCTGTCCATGCAACGCCAATATGGTTTCACCCTCACCTTCGTCTACATAGTGCATGCGGAGGTTATCATATTGCACGAAATTTTCCTGATAAGGGAAATCCTTGATGGTGCCGAATGCACTGAGGTCTGCTTTTAAAACTTCCATACTAAAGGTGTTCCTTTCAAGTTAAACCAATTGAAGGGATTACCCAACTGGCTGGTGCCCAATTTATTACTCGTTTGTAATGGCCTTTGCCCTTGTCGGTGTTGTCACCGACAAGTCTTGATTGTTGTTGGTCACAAGACCAACAACGGCTGGAATGACGCTAACCGCCTACCCTCCAAAAATCTCTTTGAGTTTTTCCTGAAGCATTTCTCCTCTTAGGTCTTCGGCGACTACTATGCCGTTTTCATCCAGCAAGTAGCTCTTGGGAATGTACTCTATGCTGTAGGTGATTGGCACTTCGCCAAGCATCCCTTTGAGATCTCCTACGGTGGTCCATTCTATCGAATCCTTCTCAACGGTCGATTCCCAGTGAGTGGCCTTCTCGTCAAGAGTGACCCCTAAGATTTCAAAGCCGTTTGCGCCGTATTTTCGATAGGCCTTCAGGAGATTGGGGTTTTCCCATCGGCAGGGTCCGCAGCCTGTAGACCAAAACTCTAGTAAGACGTGCTTTCCTTTAAAGTCAGATAATGAAACCATTTCACCATCCAGTCCGGGTAATGCAAAGTCAATGGCCTCATCGCCAATACTCAGCTTGACTGACTTGTCGATGTGCAGGGCGATGGCTTGACCCCATTCCGAGTTTTTTGCCTTGTCGTCAAGTCCCTCAAACAATTCCCGGGTGACGGATTTATCAATGCCATTTTTGAGAAAGGTCAGAAAAAACGCACTGAGTTCGTAATCAGGGTGATTTCTGATAAAATCTGCTTCTAACTCCTTTCTTTGATCTTCGAGTGCTTCATACCCTTTTCTCAATTCGCCTCGGACACTGTCTGATGCTTCACGTGCTAGCGCATGAATGCTATCCATTTTGTCGGATACAACTGCAATGTGATTCTCATACTCCGTACTTTGATCCTGGATTCGAGAGCCAGTTACTTTGGCTTTTCGGAAGGAGGAGTTGGTCGCATCAAAGGTTATTTCAGCATTGACTACCCACAACGATCTGTACTCTTTGAAATCACGAGTATGTAACCACATATTGCTAAAATCCCCTTCGACCTTTCCCTGAAAACTAAAGGCATTGTTTATAACGAATGTGCTGTCAAAATCTTCATTTTCCAAGGCAAGGAATAACATGGTACTGTCTAGAATGCCAGTAGTAGTTCCGTTGATCGTGTAGCCCTCCGGCTGTCGGTCGCAAGAAAACAGTAGAAGGACAGTGAGGGATAGAATAATATCTCGCATAAGATTAAAGTTGGTTTTCCAGACCAAGATAATTAACCCTCTCATTTTCTCAAACTCCTCGAGATATATGGCTTGGTGGAATCTGCTTTTTTTGTCGTCTTGGTGTTTACTGATTCTATTGAATCCAGAAATCTTAATCTTACATCCAGCTCATGTGAGCTACTGTTTCTTGACCACCTTGAATCGATGCAATTGACCATTGTTTTCCACTGTCACAATGTAAATACCAGGCTTGAAGCCGTCCGTAGCAATCGAGGCATCCGAGGTGCGAAGCATTTGCTTGCCAAGGGTGTTGAATATAGTGATTGAGTGGCTCCCTATTGGGAAGGGGACATCAATCAACAATTGATCGTTAAATGGGTTGGGGTGGAGGCTGATTTTATCAGGGCGCTCATCGGAACCTAGGGTGAAGGTGGAAACGTAATAGTCATCAATAGCCTCACAGTCATAATTGGTGCCCTCTTCCTGGTACACGAGGCCCGAAGAATCAGAATAGCAAGTGATGCTCTCATAGATGTCGCAGAAACCAATTTGTTGTGTATAGAACACAGAGTGATATAGGTCGCCCAGGCCCTCTATTATGAGCAATCCTCCGGTACAGGTGATATCCTCTATTCGTATCCTGATTCTCCTTCTCTTTTGGCCGTTGAGTGTGTGGAAGGTATCCACTTCATCTACCAATCCATAGATGGAATCATACCACATGGGTATCAAAAACTGGTCGCCTGGTTCGAGGTTGAAATCATAGTAAACGGCCTCTACTGCTCTTTCTTCTTCCCTGGACCGAACCGTGTCCAGCATCAGCAGCTTGTTGTTTATATATCGGGTGAAAATCCCCTCTCCCCAATATTGATAGGGACGACCAAAATGTAAGGAGTCTTTGATCTCATAGGTAATAGATCTTCCCTTGCACCCTGATCCGGGCCCCGGAGGTCCCCAACAGGTGACAGTACCCCATTCTGCGTTCTCTGCAGGAATGGGATATTCCTGGCCCGCACTGTGGTAAGCAGATGCCACCCATATGAGCGCTGCTAAAAAGGTTTTTCTGAATAAGTCGGGTCCAAAGTTCATTTCGGTAAGGGGTTGGCTGATTGTAAGTTACGAGAAATTTAATTATTGTCAATATTGACTTGTTGGACTCAGTAGGCGATTTTTTTTGCTCCAATTTGAACGCCATCCTTTTTCGCGTGTATTACTATCTGACATCCGGATATTGATTAGAACGAAAACACAAAACCATGAAAACAATAGCATTATTTATATCACTCCTTGGGGTCTTGCTTTCACAGGCTGCCGTGCGACCAGAGCTTGTCCCATCGAGACTGACTGAAATCAAATCCAATCAGTGGTACGTCCGGATGTTCGAATCCTGGAATGATTATTTGGATGAAAATCCTTTGGACAAAGAAGGTTGGGTAGAATATTTCAAGGCCGGACAGTTGGCAGGAATGCCCAAGGAAGAACTGATAAGAATATCCACACAAATAGGGGATCGATTCTCAGAAAGTGCAGAAAGTCATTTGGTACAATTCAAAACTATGGGTTGGACTGAAGAAGGGGTGCAAGAGCTAAACCAGTGCATCGTAGCGTCGAATGCAAATGATTTCCTCGTGGAGAAGTTACTGATGGCCGAGTATCAACTCGATCAGGAAAAACGGGCAGGTTTTTCTCAGGCGATTTACCAATCAGAGTTGCTTTATCCAAGTTTGCTCAACTATTCGTATAACGTGCTCATGTCCGTTGAGGAAAATGGTGTGCTCTTCACACAAGGTGAGAATACGACGGTTCCGCTGTACATTTTGCAAGATGCGATGGGCATTCGCACGGATGTGGGAGTGGTAAATCTGGAATTGGCTAAGAGCGAAGATTACCTGATCCGAAAGCTGGATCACCTTGGACTGGATTCTGAGCCCTCACAGTTGACTGCTGACCTTGGGAGGAAGCTTCCGGCTGCCAATCCCGAACGAAAATTCTATTATGCCTTGACCATGCCCAGGCAAAATCTGGAGCAGGTGGAGGATCGCCTCTATGTGGTGGGATTGACTTCTCAGCTGAGCGAAAAGGAAATTGACAATTATTCAATCCTGAAAGAAAACATCGAGCGCAATTTCCTCCTTGATTACTTGTCGGTGGATTTCAATGGTGAACCCAAGACGGCCACCGGACGAAAATATGAAGCCAACTACACGGTGCCCTTCCTGATGCTCAAAAAATACTATGACGAAACGGGCAACGTAGAGCGATCCAATTATTGGCGGGAGAAGGTGGTGGAAGTAGCTGAGCGAAACGGCCAGATGGAAAGGGTGGAAACATTGCTGGGGGCAAAAAAACCGTTGGCTTTCAAGCCTATGAATATGGATGTAGAGAGTTTGGAGAAGAATCTCGTCCAGGTCAAAGGCAAGATCTATGCACACAAGTTTGAAGTGACGAATGAGGACTATAGCATCTTTCTTGAGTATCTTGATGAGAATGGATATGACGATTTGTATGACAAGGCCGCCTATGATTTCAAAGAATGCGACGCAATGTCTGTGGCCATGAGAGAATCCTATCACTACTTCCCCATCAATGTGGAAATTAAAACTTCGAATCTGCAGAAGACACGGCTCTGGGAGAAATCGCAATACAAAAAGTATCCTACATTAGATATGACTCATGAGGCGGCAAAGCTTTACTGTGATTGGCTGACGGAAATCTATCATCAGCAAAAGGACCGACAGTATAAAAAAGTGAAGTTCCGGCTGCCCACAAAGACGGAATGGACGATGGCGGCACTGGGCTACAAGGAATTTAGTTCGTGGAGTTTTGAGGACAATAGAATCGTTGCCAAGCTAGAAGAAGGAGGGAAGAAAATGCAGGAATTCGATCTGAAGGAAGAGGAAATCTCTTATCCGTGGGGTATTAGGGCGTGGGAACTGCGAAACACTGTTTATAACCGACATAGATGTATCCTGGCTAATGTAAAGATGCCTCAGGTGATCACTTGTCCAGCTGGAGTTTTGGGAGATGGATTTCGGGTCACTTCACCTGTGGGAACGTATTTTTCGAATGAAATGGGACTCTTTGATGTGGTAGGAAATGTCGCTGAGATGATCGACGAGGCAGGAAAGGCTATGGGCGGGAGTTGGAATCACCCTCCTGAGGAATCGACCATACACAGCATGTCGGAATACGATAGTCGAAGCACGGACGTAGGATTCAGGATATTTATGGAAGTAATTGAAGAATAGTTGGGGCTATTCACAAACTATAGCAAACAATCTGACGAGCAACTGATGATCCTTGTGCAAAACGGGGATCATCGGGCTTTTTCGCATCTGTACGATCGGTATGCGCCGAAGCTCAATGCCTTTTTCTACAGAATGCTGTGGTCGGATAAAAACATGGCGGAAGATCACGCGCACGATCTTTTTTCGAGGATTATAGAAAGGCCGCAGCTGTACAAGTCCGAGTATTTGGTGAAGCCCTGGCTTTTTAAGATTGCGAGTAATCTGTGCAAAAATGCCTATCGCAAGAGGAGCTTTGAAATGGAGTATCAAAAGCAGATGGAGCAGCAAGGGATCCAGCTCCCTCGTATCGAGCGAACGATCGATGAAGAGATCATGGCGGATCAGCTGCATGAGGAGTTGGACAAATTGGATGAGGATCGGAGAACGATGTTTCTGCTACGGTATCAGCAGGATATGAGCATTGTGGAGATCGCCGAGACGATGGATTTGCCGGAGGGCACCATCAAATCCCGGTTGTTTTATGTCAAGAAATTTTTGTCGGATCGATTAGAAGATCAACCCAAAAAAGTAAGAAATGGAAACGAATGATTTTGAAAGGTTAGAGTCGTTGCTAAAAAGCAAAAACTATGAGCAACTCAGTGGAGAGGAGAAAGAGTGGATCGAAAAAGAAATAGGCGGGGAGCAGGCTTATCTCAATCTGCAATCCTTCGTCACAAGGCTTTCGGGAGATAAAATCTCTGCGCCGAGCCAAAAGATCAAAAAGAATTTAATGACTGCTTTTCGATCCAGGAATCAGACGGTCTGGAGTCGGGTGGTATCCTATCGGATGCCGGCATTTGCCAATATTTTTGTTTGGGCTGTCTTGGCTGTAGGCGTTTGGTATTGGATACCGGAGCGACGAGTGATGGTGGAAAAACAAGTTCCTATCGAAAAGACACTTTTGGATACCGTCTATGTGGAGCTACCGAAGGATACGGTGATTATAGAAAAGACCATCCAGGTCGAAGTGCCTGTCTATATCGAAAAGAAAGAAGAACCAGAAATCATCGTAGTGAAAGGCAGCAGCCTGTCCGATCAAAAGGACTTGCAACGGCTATTGGTGAGTGGGGAGGAGATTTAAAGTTTTAGCACGTTCAAGTCATCAAAATCCGAATTGTCAATTACAATATCCGCCTGAGATTCAGGGTTATTTTCATCAAGGTATATTCTTGAAGCCTGGTGATATCTCTTTTCAAACTTCTCTTTGGTAGACTCATACCCGCCAAGTGAGGCTTGATCTCGCTCGATTCCTCTTTCCATAGCGATTTCAAAACTCGTTTTTAGATAAATCTTCAAATCCCAGTGATCTCTGTAGCTAGGCTTGAAAAGATATGCTCCATCTGTGATCAAAATGGTGTGAGGGTCGATTGGGGTAGGCTCCAGGTCAAGGTACTCATCCGACACTAAATCGTGTGTTGCGCTCGTAATGACTGGATGTTCATGCTGTGAGGATTTAAGTACTTTTTCTACAAAGGCCAATTCGTTATAGGAGTCTTCATAATACCCCCGGGCTGAATCACGACCCTGCCGGTATCTCACTTCTTTGTTGAAATGAAACCCATCGATTGAGACTTGAAGGGCGTTGAGCTTTTTCGAATTAAGGTAGTCAGTTAGCTTTTCGGCGAATACCGTTTTACCCGTTCCTTCTATACCATTGATGGCAACTCTTACGGGTTTGTGTTTTTGCCGGGACTTTATGGCTTCAAGGATTATTGAAAATGTTTCTTTCTCAGTCATTTGAAAGCAAGCATAAATCTTCGATTGGAAAAGATAATCCATTCAGCTTATTTCCTCAACCCCTCCAACTTCCCTTTCAGCAGATTTTTCTCACTTTCCGATTGAGTCAACTCAATAGCTTTCTCACAATGGTATATGGCCAGCTCTGTGTCTTTGAGTTGGGTGAAGATCTCAACTAAGGCAGAGTGATATAGGTAGTACTTTTCCATCGCGCGGTTGGTATCCAGCTTTTTGATTGCTTGGATGGCTTCTTTTGGGCCTTGAACCTGGAGTACAACCAGGCAACGATTAAGATAGATTACTGGATCGTATTGGATCGATAGCATTCTGTCGTAGTGCATGAGGATTCGATCCCAGTTGGTGGAGTCAAAGTCTTTGGCCAGGCAATGCTCATAGGCAATCATCGCCTCGAAGTGATAGAGGCTGATCCGGTCTCCTTTTCCGGATTCTCCTAAGTAGTATTGTCCTGTTTGGATGAGATCCTGGTTCCAGGTGGAGCGATCCTGATCTTTGAGTAAGATGATTTCTCCCTGGGTCGAAATACGGCTTTCTACCCTGGCAGCATGAAAGCACATGAGTGCCATCAGGGCATTGATCTCCGGCAAGTTGGTGGTAGGGTTGGTAAGCAATTCCCGGGTCAGATAGAGCGCCTGACTAATGAGATCCTTTCGAATTATATCTGCATGATGTGTAGAATTATACCCTTCGTTGAAGATCAGGTAAATGGCTCCTGAGACCGCTGAGACCTTTCGTTCCAGATCAGTAACCGACGAGAGTGTGGGGCGTATGTTGTTTTTACGAAAGTGTTCCTTGGTTCGGTAGATTCGTTTTGAAATGATGTCTTCAGAAGTCAAGAAGGCCTTGGCTACTTCTTTGGTGCTAAACCCACAGAGGGTTTTCAAAATAAAGGTCACCTGAGCCTCAGAGGAAATATCCGGATGGCAGCAGGCAAACATCATCCCAAGGAAGTCATCTTTTACATGCTCTTCGTCCCAAAACTTATCCATAGTCGTCGTGATTGAATATTCTGAGTTTAGGAGTTGGTGTTCAGGGTCAGAAAAGTCGAATTGAGAACTTCTCCTTTCTTTCCTGATGATGTCGATCGCCTGGTTTTTGGCGACCCGGTAGAGCCAGGCTTTTGGGTTGTCAGGCGGGCCGTTGTACTTCCAACTTTCCAGAGCTTTGATCAGGGTGGATTGCACTACATCCTCGGCCAGTTCGAGATGCTGTGATCCGAAAATATTGACCAATACAGAGACCATCTTTCCCGACTCCTGCCGAAAAAGATGGTCTACTAGTTGATTTGATGAGTCGGTTTTCAAGTCTTACATCAAAGGAATGCACTCGTGCACCTCTATGTCACATCCTCCCGTCCACTGTAGGTGGGGATGGCTTTTGAGTAGTGATTGAGCTTCCGCCATGTCAGCCGCCTGGATCATAGAGTAGCCGGTTACTTCTTTCTTGCTGGACTCTGATGAGCCATCAGGATTGAGTTTTAGGCCGCCCATCAGCGGTGTGCCCAGGTCGACGAGTTTGTCGCCCAGGGAGTCCTTCCATGCCATCCATGGTTTCATTCCTTCGGCTTTTTCTTCAGGTGTGGCTTTGGCCATCATTTCCATAGCTTCTGCTGGTGCGTGGTAAATTACTAGATACTTGTTCATTGTCTTATGATTTTATGGTTTGAAATTGATTCATTAACATTCCTTTATGCTTCTCCCGAATTTTCGGGATCAGCATGAGAGTCATGTTGAGTCGGTCAAAACATAGAATGGGTTTACATCTCCATTTTCTGGATTTCCCTTACTTCTATGGAGCAGTCGTGCTCAAAGCCGGGGCAGCCTTTGGCCAGGTCTGTGGCTTCATCCAGGGAATCTGCTTTGACGATGATATAGCCTCCAACCAATTCTTTACCTTCCGCCAGGGGACGATCGACCACTTTGGTGCCATTTTCGATTAGGGACTTGGCAGGTTCGTTCAGCGGCTGGCCACCTACAAACTTTCCTTGTTCGGCCAGGCCGCCCATCCATTTGGCCCAATCTTCCATGTGTGCCTGCATATATTCCGGAGACCGATCGGGAATCTGTCCCCCTCTGATGATAAACATAAATTCGTTCATGTCATTGTGTTTTGATTGTGATAAATAATTTACACACCTATGACGAATAAGCCCAGACGATTTGGACATGAGGAAATAAAATTTTTCTGAAAAATTTATAAACGACAGAAGATCAGGGGGTTGTTGATGTTTTTTTCGAGTCAACGGTTACCGAAAGTCCTTATCACAAGGTGTAATTATTGCGGTTAAGGGTAGCAGCAGGTCCGATCAAAAGGACTTGCAAAGGCATTTGGTGAGTGGGGAGGAAGTTTAAGATAAGCGATATCGTCAATGTATCCAAGGGGTGGTTTCCAGAGTTTTCAGACGTAATTTTTGTAGGTTATGCTTAATGCGTCCTGGCCGGTGTTACTCCAAAAAGCACAGCCGGTTGCTGATCCCAACCTGCCTTTTGGCAGACCGGGATCAACACTGGCTTATGGTTTCAGTTTTTATTCTTTCGGATTGAAATAGGCGCTGAGTGTTAGACCCTCTTCTTCAATAGACAAAACGAGCTGTCCATCTATGACCTCAGCCGTTACCCCTTCAAAGTAGAGGCTGCCATCTTCATATTCTTCGCTATATTCTGAATTGAGAAGGTCTTCATATCCAAAGTCGATTACTGTCAGCGTCTGTTCTTCTTCGTTGAATGCCCAAAAGCCTAAATACTTGTCTCTACTGGCGTCCAATTCATTGTAATAGACCGCCGAGCAACTGGATACTGTGGCCTGGTAGTCAAGATAGTAGCCTTCAAAATCGTAAATCTCGTAGTAGGAACCGTCATCATTCAGTACGAAAGTCCACTGTTCTTCATTGTCCTTTTCATAGTCCACCAGAATTGTTTGACCATTATTACACTCAATGGATTCTTGATAGTCTTCATCTAGGTTTGGCACTACTTTGTCAAATACCCATTCACCGACAATTGCCGCATTACCACCCCAGGCTTCTACAGTGACACAGACAGTTTGGATCTGGCTAATGTTTTCGTCCTCGTCATAAAGGCAAATGTCATAGCAAAACTGCCCGGCGGGTAGGTTGTCGCCAAAGTTTATGTCGATCTCACTTTCAAACTCATCTATACTCCTGGCGCCGACGAGTGATGACTGCTTTTTCTTCAATATCGTTTTAGGATCCAGGGTTCGTGCGCTTTGGAACGAAGTCCAGGATACGTCAAAATAACTTGAAGCCGAACTTCCATCCACCTCTCTGAATTGGATGTATGCTCCGGCTATAGATGCTGTAGATGAAAACTCGATGGTAAAGCCAGAGCCTTGAAAGGCTTCGGTCAGATCTGTATTAAGCTGAAAATTCAAATTACTGTTGGGGGCAGGCGGCGTGCCTGTTTCTTTTATCGCACCCGATATTTCAATGTCTGATTCCAGATCAGCTACACTGATTTTGGCGTCTTCAGTGGCATTCTGCTCGTTGGCCAATTGCTCATTTTCGGGAACGGTACCTTCGTCATTACATGAGATAAAACTGAAAACGGCTGCTACAGCCAAGGTCAGCATTAAGTTGGTTTTTTTCATTTTAAAATTTTGAGTTGATCAACTGAAAGCAATGTGGTCATGATATTGCCATGAGTTGAGGTTTATTCATAAAGACAAAATAACTCATTTTGGATCGGCTCTTGATGATTATTTATGAATAATAACCTGAAAATTTTGATCATGTTCTAAGGCAGGTTCAATATCTAATATATCGAATCGAGGTATTCAACTATTTTACACAGATCTTCCATCTTTTGAAATTTCAATTTCTCCTTTTTTATAAAGTAGTCAATGTATTGTTTTCTTGAACCAATGATTGAATAAAAGTCCTTTTTCTGAACTTTTTGAAACTCTCCTTCTTCCACTTGTTCAAACTTTCCGGAGTAAGATATTTGATAGGCAATGCCGTCCTTGGCAAGGAAAAGTACCTTTTCTTGTTGGATATAGCTTCCAAATCCAACGGCTCCGTATGCTGCAATGAAGAAGCTTTTTTTGGCGGGGAGGTATTGGGTGTACAATGAAAAATGATCGCCTTTCTGCAAGACCCGTTGGAAGCTTCTGGCTGTTTGTGCCTGGTCTACATATTTGGTCTCGATCGATTCGAAGACCACTGAATCCCCTTCCACCTCATTGGGGTCTATAAATGCGAATGAAGTGATTTGATTGGGTGCGAACGTCTTGATTTTATTTTGATACCTGATCAATAGAGCACCTTCTCGTGCCTTCATTATATAGCCGATGTCCGCTGCCACTCTCTTGTCCCCAATACTGATCATCCCGCGTACCCATTCAAGCTCCTCTCTTTGAGCGGAAACAGTAAACAGGACAAATGTCATCGTAAGGGCGAGCAGTGTCTTCATGTAAAATCTATTCATTACTGTATCAGTGTCCGGTGCATCTCATCATACCCTGCTGCATCTAGATTCAAACTTCTAAATCATTCAAACTCTAATTCCTGGTATACTCGGGCCGGAAAAACCTTGACCCAGTGTACAAACTCAAGCTCGGGTCTGTAGTACTCCTCTTTTCTCAGGCTCACTTCCTTTTTGATCAGGTAGAGCCCCGCCAGCACTTTCTTTTTGTTGTCAATCACCTCGTCTGATTCCTTGAGTCGAATGAGTACATGATGGTCGTGAAACTCCGTATGCTGTCCGGGATTTTCCAATTTGACCAGGTACCACAGGTATTCGTCTTTCATATCTACGATCCACTCCACCCGGCCCTTATTGGGTACATAGAGTAGTGCCAGGTCATTGTTGGAAAACGGATTGAGGTCTATTTCGTTCCCCACCACTTCGTTGGGATCTCCCTTGAGCGAACCCTGTTGCTCTGACATGGCCCAAAACTTGATCGGGTTCCACTTGCCCTTCTTTACCTTAAACTGCCCCAGACTAAATGACACAATGTACAGCAAATAGGCTCCTCCTCTCACCGAATCCCAAAAGGATTGATTCCCTGCCGTCGGTCCAAATTTTATAGATAAGGCGATGTACTCAAAAAGTATGATCCCGATCAGGCTATAAACGAGATGAGCCGAGATCTCGTCGTGGTGCAGTTTCTTCTTTCTGTCGTAAAACTCCGACTGATTCAGGGCGTTGTTTTTGAGAGAGTTCCATACGGAAATACCAAACAGGAAAAATAGCAGCGAAAAGATACCGAGACCGCTTACCCGCTCATTGATCAACCAGAAGTCATAAAACCCATGACCAAGACTGGCTAAGAAGAACATGACGAAGAGCCTCCACTTCGTCCGACTTTTGTATCGGTATTTGTTCAGTACAAAACCATAGGCAACAATCGACGACAAAAACATATGTGCTACTGATGTCATCAGGGCCCTGGAGCTAATGATATGAAGCTGATAATCATGAAAATAAAGCAGGTTTTCTGCGAATGCGAAACCCAAGGCTGAGAGACAAGCGTAGTGGATGTAATCGTAGCTTTCATTGATGATATCGGTGTATTTGATCAGGATGAGCAGGGGAATGATCTTGACAAACTCCTCCACCATCCCGATGCCAATGACCGAATAGAGAAAGTCATTGACGATTTCCCCATTGAGGTGAAAATCGAGGACATTTTGGTTGTAATCCGATAGCACCGAGGTAAAGAATGAAAAAAATACCCCCATCAGAATAGTGGGGATCACGTACTTCCAGGGTTCTGCCTCAAAGAGGTCAATTTTCTTGAGGTAAAGGACCCAAAGGATTAGGATCAACGCAGCCCCTATGAATCCAATGCCATTGATGGACAACAAGGGGCGGGTAAACATCATTACAGAGTATTCGATGAACCTGCCATTGAGCAACGCAGCTTTTCTGTTGACTGAATAGGACACGTGAGTACCGTATTCGCCTTCTATCAGGGCATCCAGCTCCTCCAACCGGTACTCCTCGAGGTAAAGTCTCGATAGGTTGGAAATTGCCCCGTCAATGTTACCCTCATTGGCTAGCGCCTGCTTAAACTTAACTTCGGCCAGAGAGTCACGATCCAGGTGCTTTAGACAGTAGCCAATCGAGTTGTTCAGATACTTGCGCTTGGTATTGTCCACCAGCTCAAAGTAGGAGAGCGCGGTAGCGAACTCATCTTTTATCGAATGTATCAGCCCCAGGCCGTAGTACCCCTGGTCGCTATATTCAGGTTCATCATAGTTGGATAGCGTGGTGTAGTATTCGATTATTTCATCGTCGCTTCGGTACTCATAGCTGTTCTTACCGACTTTTTTTCTTTCGGGAATGTCAAAGTGGGCATGAATGTATTCATAGTTGAAGTCCGGATCCAGCTTGTTGAAGGGCAGCTCTGAAAAGTAGAGTTCTTTGACCTTTTTTACTTGCTGCGTTTGCAGATAAAACTCGATCCTTTCTTCGAAGGTATTCTGCTCAGGATCGTCTAATGATGCATTGACGAGGATTCCGGCCAGGACACACAGTCCTATGGAGATGAGTATTACTTTTTGTTTACTGCTCAATGTTAGGTTTTGTAGCAGGCAAAATAGAAATTTTAATTATTGATAGAAAGAAAACCGGATATTAAGACCGGAATTGAATCAGTGCCTCATCGCCCTTGACGGTGTTGTCACCGACAAGATTTCCAAAGGTTGTTGCCAACATAGGTAAGTGTCAACTCAAAAACTATTTCACAAACTTACTCTCCGGCGGTCCGAGGTAGCTGGGTTTCAACCCTCCTGCATCGATCACAAACTTCTGAAATACCACTCCAGGATCAACCATCCAGACTTTCAAAGTATGAGCGCCCGGTGTGAGGCCTTTGTGCTCTGTGGTTTTGATCTTGATGTGATCGGTCACGGAGTTATTCCACCAATCGGGGTACTCCCAGTCGGGCTGTGTTTCTCCCTCATGCATGTTTACTATAATGGGCGCCTGGTCATCGATGGACACAGCAAACTTCAGCCCCTCATTCTTCTGATAGTTGAGGGTCGGGGATAGATATGTCTGAAGCGCCACATCACAGGAATCAAATACAGTGAAAGTATATTCCAGGTAAGGCGAGCCTTTCCCGGGAGTTTGTCGGTCGGCATTGGCTGGCTCCATGGTCACTGCTGAAGCAGTACGGCCCATGTTTGGGATGGTGATCCAGCTAACTTCTTTTGATTTGACGGCTTTGTTAAAGTTATGAGCTTCAATAGATATCACTCCGTTGTTTTCCACAAAACCCTTACTCTCGGGAAGGTTCACACGGATAGGAACGTTTATTTCAAATTCCCTTCCATTCGAAGAAATGACAATTTGACCCGCAGCGTCCTCTTTCGGCGCAAGCGACCAGTCGATGCTCACGCAAACCTTTTCATCGAACGCTACTTCACCACTTTCTTTTGAAAGTTTGATCCAGTTGTTTCCAGTCTTGATTCTATAGCTGAGCTTCTCTTGACCTTTGTTGAAGATTTCCACATAGGAGGACTGATCATTGATAGGATCAAAAGGAGAAAAACTATTTCCATAGAGCCCCTCTTGCGGCATTTTGCGATTCGATTTTCCATATTCTACGACATAGCCGAGCGAGGCACTTTTTGGTACCTGGAGGTATGATACGTCAGGCATCTTGTTGACCGGAGGGTTGTTCCAACTGGTGTAGCCAATATGAGTCTGTGCCATCATGTGGTTCCATTTTCCACCAGCCAGCGAATCATGAAAATATTGGGTAAGCGCGGCATCCTGATAAAACAGCTCTTTGGTCTTTTCCGCGTAGAAGTTTGTGGAGGCCCTGCTTTGCTCCCCATGGATCTTGTTTTTGCCCGCGGCTTGGTACATTTCGTTCAGATTGCTGCATAATTCTATAGGAGACATGACCAATTGATAGAAGGCCGCTTTGTTGCTTTCCGGCAGTTGGTTGTACATTTTTGTCGCTCTTTCATTCAGCGCCTTGTAATCCCCAACCACCTGATCAGATTCCCGATAGTTGCCGGAGCTGTAGGTCTCAGGCTTCAGCATTTCAGGAGTTCTCCGTGCGTTGTATTTGGTATAGAGCGCAAGCATTTCCCCGATCTCCTG
The DNA here is from genome assembly GCA_965222305.1 of Reichenbachiella sp. Taxonomy (GTDB): domain Bacteria; phylum Bacteroidota; class Bacteroidia; order Cytophagales; family Cyclobacteriaceae; genus Reichenbachiella. The sequence goes on along the minus strand of OZ244943.1, from coordinate 2,734,715 downwards.
GGCGTATTGTTCGCCAAATTGCTGCGCAGCCCATTTTGTATAATAGTTGGGAAGGTCACGCGGTTCAATGGCCTCAGGATTCCAGGCAAAGTCCAGAAAGAAACTGATGGGTAATTCCATGGGTTTCAGGTCGCCAACGTTGACAATCCATAGGTCTTCCACACCCCATTGATACGCCAGGTTCATTTGTTCCCACACCCGCTCGATTTGGGTCACATTGAGCCAGCGATAAGAAACAGGGCCACCTACGAAATCAAAGTGATAGTAGATGCCAAAGCCGCCTTTATGACCCAGGTCGCTTTTTTTGGGCAGGATGCGGATGTTGCCCCAGTTGTCATCACAATAGAGCACTAGGATGTCGTCATCCACCCGCATGCCTTTGTCGTAGTAGTCCTGTACCTCCTTGTAGATCGCCCACACCTGTGGCGTTTCTTCGGCAGGCTTACCCGTAACGTCCGCGATGATTTCTCTCTGATCTTTGATGATTGTCTTCAAGAGATCTACAGCCGTTTCCTCAGACATGGCCTCATCGCCATCTCCTCGCATTCCCATGGTCACTACACTTTCATAGTCGCCCATGCGTTCGATCCCACCTCTCCAAAACTCCTGCAGGTTTTCCTTGTTGGATTCGTAGTTCCAGGGGCCGTCTCCGTAGGTGTACCATTCGGCATGGCTGCGCATAAGAGGCTCATGATGGCTGGTGGACATGACTACTCCGTACTCGTCTGCCAGCTTATGGTTTTCAGGATCAAAATCATAAAAGGCACTAGGAGGCCACATGGCGGGCCATAGGTAGTTGCCTCTGTTCCGCATGATGAGCTCAAATACCGTGTCGTAAAACTTGGAATTGAATCCTCCGAAAGTCTCTTGCGCCCAGCCGCTCAAAGCTGGGGCCTCGTCGTTGAGGAAAATTCCACGGTACTTCACCTTCGGTTCACCATCGGTGTAGAAGCCGGGTTTTACATATAGGTTTTCACTTTTTTGGACAGGTGCGTCTGCCCAGTAGTGCCACGGTGATACCCCGATGTTTTTGGATAGGTCGTACATACCGTAGATCGTGCCTCTCTTATCACTACCGAAAATCACCAGTGCCTGGCTTACATTGGGTAGTGGATTTTTGACTATTTGGATTCCATGTGTGTCCCATTTTCCTTGCACCTCGCTTGCCCGAATTTTTTTATCCCTGGCGAGCTGGTCTATCACGGGGCTCTTGCCCAGTGTACCAATGATGACCACCAGACCCTTTGGTTCGGCATCTTTGAGCAATTCCGGTTTTGTCCCAGTTACCCTTTCGATATCGGTCTGCAAATGGCCTGCCACTCGGTGTACACCCGGAAAGTCCTTGCTGCTGATGTGCAAGGTGGCAGACTTGCCTGCTGACACTAGAGGCAAGTACTTTTTGATTGATAATTTAGAAATATAGCCTTCACCTGCCATCAGGTTGATGCTACTGGCCATCAGGACTAAAATGAGGGCTTTACGATTGATGAATTTCATTTGCGTGTATTGAGGTTGAATTGCAAGATAAAATCACCCCGACAAATGAATTGGTCTGAAATGATTGTGATTAATGCATCGGATTAATACGGGCAGCCTGGAAACATTTGGGACATGTCGTACAGACCCAAATGTCATCAGCTAGATGTTGATCTCTACGAGTCCTTCAGTTTGATTTTTGTGAGAGTAGCTTTTTTCCACGAAAGAGGTGCCTTTTTTGTCAGACAAGATGACGGTAGAGCATCGAGTGCCGTAGTTGACGATTTCAATGAAAAGAGGAGAGAGCCCTTTTTCCATGCCATAAGGAATGCCGGTGTTTGGTAATTGATCATCAGGGGCTTGCTCACGACTGGTCATCATGTCGATCAGGTAGTGAGGATCAACAGGATTGTAAGAGATCCGGTCTTCAAATTCCTTTTTTCCGTTCACCACCTTGGGCCAGGAGTCATCGAGGAGGGCGTTGCTCAACCCATAAATTCCCGGTTTGAGCTCTTTCTTTTCAAAATTCAAATTGTTGAAATACCAGAGTTCGTCCTTGGTGCCGAGGAGGATATTGTATGGGTTGTACTCGTGGGATCTCTCACGGATGCTCTCGATGTATTCATCAGGACTGGTGTCGCACATGAGAAAATCTTTAACCAAACCGCCCCGCGACGGAGCATCTTCCTTGAGCATGTCAAAATTGCGGTAGTTGGTGAGTGCGGCAAACCGATCCCCCTTGGTATAGCCCATCCAGGTGCCTTGATCCTGCAAGTCTCGTCCTGCAACCACCTGGTCGTTCTCCTCCCAAATAGCGGCAGGTTTCGACGGACGCTTATAAAATTCATCCCGGTTGGCAGATACGATCAGCCGATACCTGGGATGATTTTTCCAGGAAAATAGTATGGTACACATGCAATCGGCTTATCTAAAGTCGATCAGTTCTTTGCCTTTCAACTCTTTATCAGTGAAGGTGAAATCACCGTCCTCGAGGCTGGTATCAGCGGAGAATGTGACTACTTCATAGAGATAGCGGCTGCCTGATTTGTCAAATACCTTGAAGCTTTTGAGCGCTTTGGTAGAGGATACGATTTGCATACGGATTTTGTAGTAGCTCAGCTCGGTATCTTCAGGTACCAGATCCACTACATCAATTTTTCCACCTTCGCGCGACTCCAGGTATAGGTATTTGTAGCCTGACTTATAAATGTCAAATATGTTGGATATTGAAATTTCCTCATCCTCAGGGTCGCTGGGTGAGATTTGTACTTCATTCAATTCTTTGGAGTACGACCATACATTCTCCCCGTCAAAGCGGATTTCCTGTTCTTCCATCATAAGCTTGTATTTATCACTTTTGACGAAGATCGTTCCTTCAAATCCTTCATTGATATCCTCTTCGGGGTTTTCCATAATGTACTTAAAGTCCGCCTTGAATGAGGGGGTCTTTTTGTATTTGGCGCTCATGGCGTCCAGGATCTCACGTGCCTTAGGGTCTTTTTGTGCACTTGCGGAGAATCCCGCAATCAGACAAACGGCTATCAGTGTGGCTAAGAATTTCATAGTTTTATACTGTTGTTAATTGCTCAAGTCATTCAATAATTGTTCCAAACTGTATTCGTCCTTGACGAGTACTTCGCGGGCCTTGCTTCCTTCGAAGGGCCCGACTACCCCGGCGGCTTCCAGCTGATCAATCAGTCGTCCTGCCCGGTTGTATCCTAGTTTCAGCTTTCGCTGAATGAGTGAGGTGCTGCCTTGCTGATGCATCACGATCAATCTTGCGGCATCGTCAAATAGCACGTCACGGTCGTTGAGGTCTATTTCTCCCACTCCGGATTCTCCTTCATCCCCCACAAATTCCGGCAGCAAATATGCAGAATCGTATCCTTGTTGGTCGCCTACAAACTCACAAATTCTGTCGACCTCCGGTGTGTCGATAAATCCGCATTGCAAACGAATAATGTCTGAGCCCAATGACAGTAGCATATCACCCATGCCTACGAGCTGCTCCGCTCCACCTGCATCCAGGATCGTACGTGAGTCGATTTTTGAGGTCACTCTAAAGGATAGTCGGGCAGGGAAGTTTGCCTTGATCACCCCAGTGATTACATTGACCGATGGACGCTGGGTTGCCACTACCAGGTGAATACCAATGGCCCGGGCCAACTGCGCCAGACGAGCGATCGGGGTTTCGATTTCTTTGCCTGCGGTGATCATCAGGTCGGCGAGCTCGTCGATCACCAGCACGATGTAGGGTAGAAAGCGATGGCCCTTGTTTGGGTTGAGACGTCTTTCGACGAATTTCTTGTTGTACTCCTTCAGGTTTCGGCAGCCGGCATCCTTGAGCAGGTCATAGCGGTTGTCCATCTCGATACACAGGGAATTGAGCGTGTGGATCACCTTTTTTGTATCCGTGATGATCGCATCCTCGCTGTCCGGCAGCATCGCCAGGAAGTGTCTTTCGATTTTATTGAAAAGCGTGAGTTCCACCTTCTTTGGATCTACCAATACAAACTTCAGCTGTGAGGGGTGCTTTTTGTAAATAAGAGAGGCCAGCATGATGTTGAGTCCTACGGACTTACCCTGACCAGTGGCACCGGCCATAAGCAAGTGAGGCATTTTGCTCAGGTCAGTGACGTACACCTCATTGGAGATCGTTTTACCCAATACGACGGGTAGCTCATAGGTGCTTTTCATGAACTTGTCAGTCGTCATGATGGACTTAATATCCACCATCTCTCGGTTTTTGTTGGGCACCTCGATACCGATGGTTCCCTTGCCGGGAATAGGCGCGATGATCCGGATACCCAGGGCGGACAAGCTCAACGCAATATCGTCTTCCAGGTTTTTGATCTTCGAAATCTTCACCCCAGCCTCAGGGATGATTTCATACAAGGTGACCGTGGGTCCAATGGTAGCCTTGATGCTTGAGATGCCGATTTTAAAATTGATCAGCGTCTCTACGATCTTGTCTTTGTTTTGCTCAAGCTCATCCTTGGATACCTGGATGTTCTTAGGAGGATGGTCGATCAGCAGGTCTGGGGTTGGATATTTGTATTTAGGTAGATCAAGGGTGGGGTCGTAGTTTTCCAGCTTGTTGACCACCTTTTCTTTCGACTCGGCTTTCTCTACCTCAAAAGCGACTTCCTCGTTAGCGGGTTCCTGTTGGACTGCCGGAGGTGGAGTTTCTGCCTTAGGAGGTTCGGGTACTTCCACATCGAGTACCAGTTCTGGTTTTTCTTCTTTCTGAACCTTTTTAGGGGCAGGCTTCTTAGTCTGCAGTTCCCATGTTTCTGTCTCCTCTTCAGGAGCTATTTCTGCCTTTTCTTCGGCTTCTACTTCCTCTTTGATCGCTTCGACCACAGCGGCTACCGCTGCTGCGTCTTCAACAGGAGCCTCTTCTGTATCAATCTCTTCATCTGACTCTGACTCAATGGCTTCTTCTTTCTCAAAAAAGGACACACTGCCTAGTCCAACCATTTTGGTGATGTTGAAAAAATAGATGAAGAACACCAGCATGGATAAAACCAAAAACAGCAAAGTACCCCATCCCATCAGGCTATACAGGAAAATGGCCAGTTCGAATCCGGTACCTCCTCCCAAAAATCCCCAGGCCTGGATCGAGTCGGAGTTGACCATGAAGTATCCAATGAAGGTACTGATCCACAGAACGAAGAATACTGAAAACCAAAAGGTCTTGGAGATGGAAATAATCTCTACGTGAAAAACTATTCGGTAGCCGATCAAAAACAGCAACGGAGGAATTAGAAATGATGCAATTCCGAAAAACTGGTAGATGAAATAGTGGGAAGCATACGCACCGATGAGTCCAAGCCAGTTTTCGGCCTCAAGGCCTGCCTCTTGCAATCCCCCTGAGGCGACGGTGCCAATGATGCTCTGATCGGCCTTGCCGGTGAAGAGGTAGGAGATGAATGCCGTGAGAAGGAATAAACTGGAAATCAGTAACAAAAAACCAAGGGAGAGATGTAGCCTTCGATCGCTGAGCCAGCCGATAGAAAACGACGGCAACTTAAATCCTTTCTTCTGTTTTGATTGATTTTTATAGGTGTTCCGGGCCATTCAAGATGATTTCAGCGTGTAAAATAAACAATTTGAATTCAATATTTGGGTATCAAATTCAACGGATATTTATGCCTATTTCTTGAGTGCTTGATTAATCTTTTTTATCAACGCGGGTCCTTCGTAAATAAATCCACTATAAAGCTGAATCAGCGTCGCGCCTGCATCGAATTTTTCCAAAGCAGCCTGGGTTGAATCAATTCCGCCCACACCGATGATCGGAAATGACCCCTCGGATTTTTCATGAAGGTAGCGGATCACCTCCGTAGATCGGCCGACCAATGGCTTGCCACTCAGTCCTCCATTGCCAATGGCCTCCACGGCAGCTTGTGAAGTCTGCAGGCCTCCTCTATCAATGGTGGTATTGGTGGCGATTACTCCATCGATTCCTGTTTCTTTTATAATGTCCACTATGTCGTCCAGCTGTTCATTGGTCAGATCCGGGGCAATTTTGAGAAGAATAGGCTTAGGACTTTCTTTCTTTCTGTTTTCCTCCATCAGGGCGTTGAGAATGTCGGACAGTGGCTTTTTGTCCTGAAGTTCGCGTAGGCCCGGGGTATTGGGTGAACTCACATTCACGACAAAATAGTCCACCACATCAAATAGTTCTCGAAAGCAAATCAGATAGTCGTTGACCGCTTCTTCATTAGGGGTGACTTTGTTTTTGCCGATGTTCCCCCCGATGAGTATGTCTGTTTTTCTTTTGGAGAGTCGCTTTTTGATGACCTCCACACCGTCATTATTGAAGCCCATTCTGTTGATAAGGGCCTGATCTTTTTTGAGTCGAAACAAGCGCGGCTTGGGGTTGCCGGGCTGTGGCTTGGGAGTGACCGTGCCGATTTCCACAAAACCAAAGCCCATAGCACCAAAGGCATCCACGGCTTCTGCGTTTTTGTCCAATCCGGCAGCCAAACCCACTGGGTTCGGAAATTCTATCCCAAAGACGGTTCGTGGAGACACAAACCTCGTTGAGCCGATCAGCCAACCCAGCTTCCATCTGCCCAGCTTGCCAAAGGCCAGGAATAGTTTTAGCATCGAAAAGGTAAGGTTGTGGGCTGTCTCCGGGTTGAAAAGGAATAGAAACGGACGTATGAGTAGTTTGTACATGCAGTCAAAAATTGTGGTGCAAAGGTATGAGTAATGATGGAAGTGCAAGAGCGAAACAGGAGCGTTTTGTCACAAAATCAGGAGGAAGCTGTCTTACATTATTGAGACCAAAAATTACCTGTATTTATGAAACAACTTACCTTCATCAAAAAAAATACACTGGAGTGGTGGGATGTCAAGCCACCCAAGCTCGAATCAGAGGGGGATGCCATAATTAGACCTCTAGCTGCAGCACGATGCGATGCTGACAAGGCTTTCTTGTTCCATGACGCAAGTAGATTGCTGCGCATGGGTCTGGCCGTTCATTACATAGACCCGGAGACCCAAAGAATTTTTGGAGAAAAGCCCTTCAAAGGTCCTTTTCCGATTGGTCATGAGTGTGTCGGAGAAGTCGCCGAAGTTGGACCAAGTGTTTCTAGGTTTAAAAGAGGTGACAAAGTGATCGTTCCCTGGGCGATCTCCTGTGGTGGATGCTCTCACTGCTTATCTGGGCTTACCTCCAAATGTAAAGAGGCAGGAGAGACAATGTTTTCTGCCTATGGTTTTGGTGAAGCTATGGGACCTTTCGGAGGGATGATCAGTGATACCATTCGGGTGCCCTTTGCGGATCATATGCTGGTGAAGGTACCTCAGGGCATTGACCATGTCTCTCTTGCAAGTGCCAGCGACAATATCCCTGACGGTTGGCGGACCGTCGGCCCTCAACTTAAGAATAGGCCCGGGGCTCCGGTTCTGGTGTTGGGAGGCTCAGCCGCTAGCGTTGGATTGTATGCGGCGGGCATAGCAGTGGCTCTTGGTTCTGAGCAGGTAGACTATCTTGATTATGATGAAGAGCGATTGAAAATAGCAGTCGAATTGGGAGCGAATGCTATTCGAATTTCCAAGAAGGAACGAAAACGATGGTATAAAAAACATTTACCTGAACTTGGGACCAAGTATCCTATAGTCGCTGATTGTGCCATGAATCCTGATGCTCTGAGGTTTGGAATTCGCTGCCTGGCTCCCGGAGGTATATGTACTAGCGTAGGTTTTTACTTCCAAAAGGGAGTATCACTTCCTATGATGCAGATGTACGGCAATGACTCGACCTTTCATACAGGGATTTCGCATTCCAGGGCCACGTTGCCCGACGTGATGGATTTGATCAAGTCCGGAAAATTTCAACCTCAAAAAATTACTACGTGTCTCGCGAAGTGGGAGGATGCTCATGAAGCTTATCTTGAACAGACCACTAAAGTTGTTCTCAAGAGAGAGGCTATATTCTGAAACCTAACTCCTTGGATGATAGTCCCTGATGATTTGCTTCAAATAATCACGATCCAGGTGGGTGTAAATTTCTGTGGTAGTGATGGACTCATGGCCCAACATCTCCTGAACGGCCCTCAGATCCGCACCTCCTTCGATCAAATGGGTAGCAAAGGAGTGCCGGAAGGTGTGTGGGCTAATGCTTTTGTTCAATCCGATCTTTTGGGCCAGTTGTTTGATAATAGTGAAGATCATCACCCGGGTGAGCTGTGCCCCTCGGCGGTTGAGAAAGACGAACCCCTCATGCCCCGACTTGATGTCGAGGTGGCAGCGAATATGCTCTATGTACAGGTTCATGTGCTTTAGTGCCTCACGACCGATGGGTACCAGGCGCTCTTTTTCACCTTTGCCAATGATGCGTAGAAAACCAATCTCGTCCAGCACAGAGTTCATTTTGAGGTTGACGAGCTCAGATACTCGCAGCCCGGAGCTGTACAGCACCTCTAGCATGGCACGGTTGCGCTGGCCTTCGGGTTTGGACATATCGATTGCTCCCAGGAGTTTTTCGATTTCCTGAAAGTTGAGTGTGTCGGGTAATTTACGGCCGAGCTTCGGCGCCTCTATGAGCTGGGAGGGGTCTTTGTCTATGTCCCCCTCATATTTCAGGTATTTAAAAAAAGACTTGATCCCCGAGACGATCCTTGCCTGGGAGTAGGCCGACATACCTAGCTCCTGTATGTACTCTAGCAGATCGCGAATGTCAGCGTCTTGTACCTCGAGCGGGCCTTTGTCAGATTTTCTCATTTCCAAAAACTGCCAAAGCTTGCTTACATCCTGCAAATAGGCTTCTACGGAGTTGGGGCTCAGCGAGCGCTCCAGCTGCAGATAGGACTTGAATTGATTGATGTGAAAAGACCAGGACATTGAAAAGCTAATCTCACCAAATATTGCCATTTCTAAGATTCTAAATCCGTATTTTTACCCGAACCTTATAACTACTGACCCTTATATGCTTACTCCTGAAATCAAACACTATATTGACCGCTGCGTGCTGTGCTGGCTGGCTACTTCTTCAAAAGACAACATGCCCAATGTGTCCCCCAAAGAAGCCTACACTTACCATGGAGATCAGGAAATCGTGATTGCCAACATAGCTTCACCTCAGACTGTTCAGAATATTGAAGACAACCCCAACGTGTGCATCAGCTTTGTGGAGGTTTATATCCAAAAGGGATTTCAGATCAAGGGAACTGCCCGGATCGTCCAAAAAGGGGAGGAGGGGTTTGAAGAATATCAGCAAGGATTGGAGAAGCTGACCAAAGGAAAATATCCCTATCCGTCCATTACGGTCATTACCGCCAAGGATATCAAAAGAATTATTGCGCCCAGCTATTTCCTGTTTCCTGAAATTACAGAGCAAGAAATGATCGAAGAATCGAGGAAATCGTATTGGCGCTAAGCAAACCCAAATTATATATGAAGATACTAATACTGAATGGACCCAACCTTAATCTGCTCGGAAAGCGAGAACCCGAAATCTATGGTCACGAAACTTTTGAGGACTATTTCGAGCACCTGAAAGTAAAGTTTCCAAACGTTGATCTCGAGTATTTCCAAAGCAACCACGAAGGGGCCCTGATAGACAAAATTCACGAGGTGGGATTTAGCTACGATGGCATCATATTCAACGCTGGCGGCTATACCCATACCTCCATTGCGCTAGCCGATGCGGTCAAAGGAGTGACCACCCCGGTGACGGAGGTGCATATCTCGGATATTTCGAAGAGAGAAGCATTTAGACAGCATAGCTATCTTACACCCGTGTGCGTGGCTCACTTTATCGGTCATGGGCTGGATGGGTACAAAATGGCCATTGAACGAATCATTAAACAGTCCTGATCATGTTTAGCGCAAAGGAAATTATATCGGTCACCCTGATTCTATTTTCAGTTATCGATATTGTAGGAAACGTACCGGTCGTTATCGATTTGCGAAAGCGGTCAGGTAGCATCCAAAGCGGGAAGGCTACCGTAGTAGCAGGACTCATTATGATTTTGTTTTTATTCCTGGGACAAAAAATTCTTGGGTGGTTCGGGATTGATATCGGTTCTTTTGCCATCACCGGAGCCCTAATTATGTTTTTCATTGGCCTTGAGCTGACGCTGGGCATTACGCTCTTTAAGCCGGACACCGGCGAAGGAAGCAGCTCCTCGATTGTGCCCCTGGCCTTTCCCTTGATGGTAGGACCGGGAACCATGACTGCATTGATTTCACTCAGGGCAGAATACGAAATGCCGAATATATTGATAGGGATTGTCATCAATACCATCCTGATTTACGTGGTGTTAAAATCCTCAACCTGGCTGGAACGAAAGCTTGGGGTTTCGGGCTTCAACATCCTCAGAAAAGTATTTGGTATTATCTTGCTGGCCATTGCCATTAAGCTCTTCAAAAATGCGTTAGCTATCTGGTAAGCAATAATTTGGGACTCATCTCAGATAATCTCGAATTTTGAATTTCAAATTTTGAATCTTCTATGATTACAATTTATACGGACGGATCGTCACGTGGCAACCCCGGTCCTGGTGGGTATGGTACGGTGCTGCTGGCCAAAGGACACCGAAAAGAACTCTCTGAGGGCTTTCGCCTTACTACGAACAACAGGATGGAGCTCCTGGCCGTGATCAAAGGACTGGAGGCATTGAAGGTCATCAATGCGGAGGTACTGATCTACTCCGACTCCAAGTATGTGGTGGATGCGGTCGAGAAGGGTTGGCTTTGGGGCTGGATCAAAAAGGGTTTTAAGGATAAGAAAAACAAAGACCTGTGGATGCGGTTTGTACCTGCTTACAAAAGACAAAAGGTCAAGTTTAAGTGGGTGAAAGGTCATGCAGGAATCCCTGAAAACGAGCGATGTGATGAGCTAGCGGTAGCTGCTGCTATGCAATCAAATCTGCCTGCAGATCAGGGGTTTGAAGCGGATAAGGGCTCTAATCCTACACTTCTTTAGTGGATTCTGATAAAATCACCTCCCCCAAAAAGGGGATTCTTGGCGGGAAATATAATTTATCTTAGAATTAATTGTCAATTTCAGGAATAATCTCATAATTTTAGACAACTTGTATATGTCCGATTATGGGTAACAGTTTTTTCCAATTCCAACAATTCACCATCCACCAGGATCAATGCGCCATGAAGGTAAGCACTGAGGCCTGTATTTTGGGTGCCCTGGCGGATACGGAACGACCCAACAGAATCCTGGATATTGGTACTGGAACAGGGGTGTTGGCATTGATGCTGGCCCAGCGGTTCAACTGCCCGATAGATGCAGTGGAGATTGACAAAAACGCTGCCGGTCAGGCGATCGAAAATGTGAAGAATTCCCCCTGGAGCAAGAGGGTGCAGGTGTTTAACCGAAACATCAGAGAATTTGCAGACAATAACCGAAACAAGTACGATTTGATCGTATGCAACCCACCCTTCTTCAAAAACAGCGAAAAATCTGATAACGATTCTGAGAACCTTGCACGTCATGAGACGGAGACCTTCTCAATGAACCTGTTGGCCGATGTACTTCAACGGCTTTTGTCATTTACCGGCAAGGCTTTTGTCCTCTATCCAAAATATGAAGCACTGAAATTTGCCGATATTCTGGAAACAAAAAATTTGAGTGGACATTTCAACACCGTAATCAGAAACCAACCCAAAGACAAAGTGTTTCGGATGATCATGGAAGTAAAAAAGTCCAACAGCTTCAATCCTAGCAATACCCTATCCATTCGCGAAGGCAATGAATACTCTCGGGATCTTAGATTTCTGATGAGCGACTACTACAAAAAGCTTTAGTTAAAAAGCACTGAGTCCAGGTAATACGCCAGTGAGGCGATCACAGAGAAGGCAACGAAATACGCAATAAAGGCCAGCAGGTACACCACGGAAGCTTTCATCATTCCCTTAAACGATACTTTCTGTTCGTAAAAGACCAAAGCAGCGATACAAATGAAAATCGTATTGGCCAACTGCTCATAGGCCATAACGAATTCACCCGTTATCTTGAAAATCAGCAAAGACAGTATCGAAAACAAGACAGTCTGTCCATTGGCATAAAAGGCAAAAACAATGTGCTCGAGAAAATTGAACTTTCTGGTGCGAAAGAAGGCCTTGGCAAACCACGCCCAAAACGGGAAAATGAGAATTGGAACAAACTGAATCATGGAGACCATGTTTTCCATGACGGAATGCCTTGCTTCGATGGCTTGTTCTGTATTGTTTGGATTGGCGAATTCCTGAATCACCTGACTGAAGCTCTCAGGACTCATGTAGTCAACCATATTGATCCCCAGTATTTTGAATAAGAAGGCATAAATGGTGAAGAGTAGAAAGTAGTACCCTACAGGCCCGACGTACTTGTTTCTCACACCGTCTATATACTCCTGTATCACGACGCCCGGTTGCTTAAAGAGTCCCTTGACGGTCTGCGGAAACGCCCCGTCTATTCCATAGATTCTGCTCGAAAAATCATGAAGAAGGGTCTTCCAGTTGAGCCTGGGGATATTTTGCTTTTGACCGCAATGGGGGCAAAAGTTGTCGGGGGCATCAGTGCCGCAGCGGATACATGTGGGCATGGGCAAGAATTTGTTTGGGTTATAAAACTAAGTCAAATACGAAACAAAGTTGTTGACTATTAGATGTATCTGATCTGATGTAAACGCTATTGGGTATTACTTCATAAAACAGGAAATAGTTTTTTGTTTTCATAGCGTGGCTACTAATATATCTGCTTTACGGACTCATAATAACTTAATCCTACCTGCTTACCTTCTAAATACAAAAACCGAGTCCGCCTCACTTGAAACCCATATGCCGTGGAAATTAACATCGACCTCATAATCCGTAACATAGTTTGAGCAGCATTCGTCGTTGATTATTTCTTGTTTGAAGAGAAGAACCTCTGCGTGATCATTTCCATAATCGATGAAGTAGTTGAAGTATTCTTTCACGACATTGAAATGGAAAGTAATATCTTCCTGCCACAGCGGTACATCCTGTAGGTTGCCTGTCTTGTCTAATCCATAAACCCTGATCTCATTGGAGTCTGGGGTTTGTACAAAATCGGTTTCGTCAAACAATGAGCGGCCATAGGAGTCCACAACCTGGAATAAAAATCGGGCGTGAGGCGGACAATCGTCGTTTCTGCATTTACTACAATCAGTCAACAAGAAAGCCAACACTGCGAATACAATGATCGCTCCTTTATTAAGCATGGGTTTGGCATCTATGTTTTGCGTTGAGCACATTTTGGCAAGTATGGATCGAACTTCAAATTATATCAATTGAGTGATGGGAGCAAATTGTTTGGGGTTTGGGTTCCATGGGGGTTAATTACCTAAACCATAGATGGCGATACCTGAGTTATAATGAGATAAAGCACTCAAGTAGGTTATCTAAGACTAAGGTATTCTTATGGCATGGCGACCCTATCTAAAATATAAAGGGCATTTGAAGTACGAGTAGCAAGCTCCTGGTTTTGGTCTTCTAACTGAAAAAAACTGTCCTCAAGTTGGTTCTTATTATTCAAAACCCATTCCGCTAGAATGATTCTGTCAGCCTTTTCCATTTCTTTGAAAACACCAAATCCATTTAGCAAATTATGAATGTGGATCTCAATGAATTCTAGGAGGTTATGAAATGAATTATTTGTGAGAGATAAGTTCCAGAGTCTAATTAATTCATCCAGTTTTTTGGTGAGCTTATATATTTCAATGAAAAGTTCACTGTCAAAGTATGTCTTGAATGAAATTGCGTTTTCCCACCATTTGAAAAGGAACGCCTCAACAGCGACTTGCTCTGCAATGGGCCAATTTCGCCAATTACCATAACTCAACTTGCCTAATACTACAAATGTGTCAACAATGAACTCAGTTGTAGCACATAATTCGAATATCCTCGGAAGATAATGTCTAAAGTCATCAACATCTCCCCATGTGGTCATTGCTTTAAATGCATATCGAGAGAGGTTTTCTTCCGACAAATCTCTCAATTGTTTTGAATGAATGGCTTCTTTGTCTGTATCTGAAACGCAACAAGGGCAGCCCTCCATTGAAGATTTGAATGGATATGCACTAAATACCTTATATAATTCTTCGATTGATTGTTTGAGCTCAGCAGTCAATGTATGTAAGCTTAGTTATTTATTAATAGTCAGGATGAAATTTGTATTCCAAATTATGATAATTAAACCACCGCTACAAATTCAGAGTACCCAAACACTTTTCCAACCCAGGATAAGAACGATCAGGATCATTGCTACACCCAGCACATTCAGCCAGGGTTGATTGACCTTGTCCGCCATCAACGATTTTTGGTTGCTGAGCCAGACCAGGAAAATGGCAATGAAGGGCAGAACCAGCCCGTTGGCGACCTGCGCAAACCGGATAACTTCTATGGGCTTGAACCCCAACAAAGAAAAGAGTACGCCGATGCCCAGGATCAGCATCCAGGTGAGCCTGAAGGGTAAAGCAGTCATGGAGCTTTCTTTGTCGAAAATCCCCGTTACGACATAGGCGGCGGCCAGGGGTGCGGTGATAGCCGACGTGATGCCGGCCGCAAAGAGCCCGATGGAAATCATGTATTTGGCCCAGGTGCCGAACAGGGGCTCCAATCCTTTACCGAGATCGGTGGCATCAGACAGTGTTTGACCGGTTAGTGAAGCAGCACAGATGACAATGGACAGGGAAATAAGCCCGCCAATCAAAACCGATACATAGAGATCCTTTCTGGCCTGCGGTAGCGCATCAGGAGAAGCCCAATGGGTTTTGGCCAGGGAAGCATGCATGAATAGATTGTAGGGTACGACGGTAGTGCCTACCACACCCAGTACTGTGATGAGGCCTCCCGATGGGATATTTGGGATAAACAGTCCCTGGAGCAGCGAACCAAAGTCCTCTACGATCATTGCCGCAGAAAGGGTGAAGGCCAGGCTCATGAGTGCCACGAGCAAGACCAGAACTTTTTGAAGAACCTTATAGCTGCCCATCCAAAGTAGCAGAAAGGCGAACAAACCAATGACCAATACTGGGATCTGCATCGATGAGTTGGGCAGGATACCGGTGACGCCCAGGGCACCCCCGCTGATATTGCCGGCCTCATAGGCACCATTCCCGATCACGATCGCTGAGAAGATCAAAATCAGGGCAAGGGCTTTGACAATGGGAGCTTGGATTTTTTCCCTGATGAGTGACACCAGGTCTTTGCCGGTGACGAGTGCCAGTCTCAGTGCCATTTCCTGAAACAGGAGGGTAATGCCGATGGACAATACGACGGCCCATAGCAGTTGGTGCCCATGATTGGCCCCCGCCAGAGAGCATACCGTCACTGTCCCGGGCCCAACAAAGGCCGCTGTGACCATGGCTCCCGGGCCTCCAAGAGAAATGCGCTTCATGCCTTCAAAATAGGAAAATCTTAGAGTACTCCCAACTTTTTCAACTCAGCTTCCAGATCTGTAGTAGGTGTAAAATGGATAGTTTGAATCCCTAGTTCATTGGCCGCGACGATGTTGGGGTAGGAGTCGTCGATGAACACAGACTCTTCTGCTTTGATGTCGTATCGGTCAAGAAGGAGCTTGTAGATCGCATGATCCGGCTTTACGAGCTTTTCATCCCCTGATACCACGATCCCGTCAAATACATCGAAGAAGTCGAATTTGGCACGGGCCATAGGCAGCGTTTCATTGGAGAAATTGGTAAGGCCGTAGCACGGGTACTTTTCTTTGAGCTGGTGGAGGAGGGCCACGTTCTGGTCAAAAAGTCCCGGGCTCATTTCGATCCATCGATCATAAAAAAGCTGGATCAGGTCGTGGTATTCTGGGTGCTTTTCTTGTAGAATCCGGGTGCCTTCAGCCATAGTCCTACCGGCATCCTGCTCGGTATTCCACTCCAGGGTGCAGATGTTCTCCAGAAAGTAATCGAGTTCCTTAGGATCAGAGATGTGTTTTTGAAAAAGATATCGGGGACTCCAGTCGAGCAGCACCCCACCAAAATCGAAAATGATGTTTTTGATTGCCATTCGGCCAAATTAGATACTGGTTTTTGATAAGCCAAATTAATCTCTTACCTGGCGATCAATTTGAATCAGAATCGAAAAGAAATTCGATCAGTGTAACTTTTGTTACCACCCTCATCTACACGAATTCCGTTATTTGAAATAAAAAGAAATTATGAGTTTCCATATCACAACAACTATGAGCGGCTCCTTTGATGAAGCCATCGAAAAAGTCACCGAAGAACTGAAAAAAGAAGGATTTGGCGTGTTGACGGAAATCGACATGACAGCTACCCTCAAGAAAAAACTGGATGTGGATATTCACAACTACCGCATCCTCGGAGCGTGCAATCCGCCGAACGCCTATAAAGCCTTGCAAGCTGAGGATAAAATCGGTCTAATGCTGCCGTGCAATGTGATCGTGCAGGAAAAAGAAAATGGAATAGAAGTATCAGCCGTCGATCCGGTGGCTTCTATGCAATCTATTGACAACAGCGACTTGATTGAAGTAGCGGGTGAAGTCAGAGACAAATTGGCAAGAGTCATAGAAGGGCTGGGCTGAGTCCAGCCTTTGCTGTCAACCTTTAAGCTCTTCCATATCCGCAATGATTTCTTTCAGCCTACTGAACATTTTACCATAAACGACATAAACTGCTAGTTTGTAGCCAAAAAGGCCAGTGGCAGCTAAAATAAAAAATGCGATCAGTCCACCTATCGCTATGGTTTGCCATGACTGTGCCAGAAGGTCTCCAACCCATGGCTCGTCCTTGAACATAAACCAAAAGACCGGGAATGCAAGGAAAGGATATCCGAACACAAAGAACCTTGTGAAAAATGAGATCATTTGTTGTAGTGTGTTCCTAAATGTTATCAGATAGCTATAGCTATCTAAACTGGTGTCCAGAGATTTTACTTTCTTGTATTGCCAGAGACTCAGTGAGAAAGCGATACCAAGTAGAATGACCATAAAAATGGTCATTTCGAGACTGTCGTGAAAATAGGCCCAAAGCCCGAAACCAATACTGACAGGAATAATGGAATATAGATCCATTTTAATTGTTCTCATCAGCTTATCGATGAGTAGTTGAGACTTGCGGTTGTAGAGGTCTACCACTTTGGGAACTATGATTTGCTCATTGCCTTCAAAGCCTTGACTCCAAATGTTTTCAATTGACTTTTCCATCTAATAATTTCTTTAATCGTTCTTTAATTCGGTTGATTCGTACGCCGATGTTGTTGTGGTTTGTACCAATGATATCGGCTATTTCCTGGTAGGATTTTTCCTCCAGGTACAAGAGGATCACAGCCCTGTCCACTTCTGAGAGTTTTTTTATGGCCTCAAACAGTTGGTTGAGCGACTCGTCTGAGAATGCCTGATTGTCTTCCTGAGCGGGAGAGGGAAGGTTTTCTACGGTATCTTCTTTCCTCTTTTTTTTACCCTTGAGCAGAGTCATGCAGACATTGAGAGAAATCCTGTAAATCCAAGTCGACCACTGAGACTCCTGGCGAAACTTGTCTCTCGTTCGCCAGATTTGCAGGCAGACCTCTTGATAGTAATCTTCAAAATCCGCCTGGCTGTCTGTATAAGCCCGACAAATTTTAATGATGATGGCCGCATAGGGTAAGATCGATGATTGGTAAAAATCGCTGCTCATCCGGCTTACAACAAGTCTTTGAATCTCACTTCTTTTCCTTCTTTGATTTTAGAAATCATCGTGGAAATTAAAAGGAATTCTAAAGAGAAGCCAGCAATTGGGATGATAACCAACAATTCACTTTTGGCCACGGATGGCACTGCGAAGGCCAAACCTATCATTGCTCCAGCCCAGGCCACAGCACTAAACAACAGGATGTTTTTTAACAGGCTAATTAATTTTTGCTTTTCCATGTTCGTTTGTTTTTGCCTGTTTAGTGGACGAAATGGAAAATCCTTACAGGAGGGTAGGATTTTTTTTAGGGTAAAAAAAGAGGCTAAAAATGGTTTGTCCTTTCGAAGGATTTAAAAAAAAAGGCGATAGCTTTTTTGTAAGTCGAGAAATCTCATTGTGCCCTTATGATAATTAGATTTCTCCTATCGTCGAAATGACAAACCATTGGAATTTGACTAAAGTCGATGATACCTTGTCTAAGTATAGTCTTATGACACCTCAACCGCTCCCTGCTGTATCTCTACCTTAGGCTCCATCGTCACCTCAGACTGAATGGACTTGGTGATCAGGCAGTGCTGTTCTGATTTTTCGAGTACCCGCATAGCTCTTGATTCTGCGCTTTCATCATTGATCGTGACCACCGGCTCCAGATGAACCTTGGTCATGGCAAAACCTTTGTCGGTTTTTTCCAATGTCCCGATAGCCTTGCAGGCAAATGAAGTGTAATCTAGTTTGGAGTTTTCGGCAATAGCCAAAAAGGTAGTCATCAGGCAGCTAGCGACCGAAGCGGTAAACAAGTGCTCAGGAGACCAGATGCCAGGCATTCCTTGTGGGAACTCTGGTGGTGTGGCCACTTCGATACAGCCGTTTTGCTTCATGGACTCGGTGAGCTCAGGCGAACATACCGTCCCTTTTCGTTGTTGGCTCCAGGCTACGTTTACTACATATTGATGTGCTTCCATTTTCTTTTCTGTTTTTTCTGATTCAAAAGTATTGTCAATTCCTCATCCAAATTATGACGAAGGTCAAGTGTACAAACGGAAAGAACTCAGCGATAAGTGTAACAAAAGTTGCGTAGGGTCTAAAAGAGAGCGAGATCACTCCGTCGCGGCTGTAGATGTCATGTAATTTTTAATGCGGTGCAGTCAGTAATAGTGATCAGAATTTTGTCGGACTCCTGGTGATGAGGGTACTATTCAGAAAAGTCCGTTACATCTTCACAATCTTCTGTGTCGATCGGACGTCGTTGTAGGAGATATTGAGAAAGTACATACCCTTTCTAAAATCCGTGAAGTCCAGCAGGAAGGTATTCAGACCGGTGTTGATATCAGAGAAAGTGCGTCTGTAGACGACCTTGCCCGTATTGTTTGACATCACGATCTGTACCGGGGACTTGGCAGGGATCACTAGATCCAGCCTCAGCTCGTTGCTTCCGGAGGGCAGGGGATTAGGGTAGGAGGGCTGCACGACCAACTCTTGCTCAAAGTTGATGCACCCTTCGTTATTAAACGGATTAGAATCCTGATATTCTGTTTCCCGGTCCTGGAGCTTGATGCACACAAATTCCACATTGTTGCCTACAGATGGCAAGCTGAAGTTGAGCGGGTAGGTGATAGAAGTATGGCGGGGAAGCTGCTCCTCGTAGCTTTCGAAGATCGAAGAACCTCCTTCGATATCGATTCGGATATCAAAACCATTGACATGCAACGACCCGCTGTTGGAGATGTCCAGCATCAAGCTGATTTTTCCATTTTCCTCTACCGAGGAAATGCGGGTAAGCTCAAGATCCAAAATGGGTTCGTCAACAGCGATTTCCATATAGCTGGTATCTCGACACCCTTCTGACGATTGGGATATCAGCGCAGTGGTGTAGGTTCCAAAGGAAGCATAGCTAAAGGTGGGATTCTCTTGGGTGGAGGTTGAGTCGTTTTCGTCGTTGAACTGCCAAAAGTAGGTTTCAGAACCAATGGACTGATTTGAGTAATTGACCACCAGGGGAGGAGGGCCAAGGTCCGTCGAGACATCAAAAGTGGAAGTAGGCGCAGCATGGATAATGACGGAATCTGTCATTTCGCTGATACAGCCTAATTCATCGGTCACAGTCAGGGAAATTTCATACTCACCCGCATCGGTAAAATTGAAACCGGCTTGTGCACCATTACCCGAGCCCAGGTCATCAAATTGCCAGGTGCGCGAAACGATATCGCCTGCCCCGGAACTGGAATAGTCCATGAACACGGTAAATTCATTGTCACAGGCGTTTGAATAGTCGTAGGCCATAGATGGCAGCTCAAATACTTCGAAGTTTTGCTGGACAGCATTGGAACAGCGATTGATTCCTGTGACAATCAAACTGGCTAGGTAGCCGCCCGACTCGGAGAAACTGGCCATCGCATTCTGCTCCTGGTAGACTTCTCCATCGATCGTCCAGTACCAGGTATCAAGCGGATTTTCTGATGCAGTGGTGCTCAAGTCCACAAATTCCGTTTCCTCGCCCAAGCATCCCAGATCCACTGCAAAATCGGCTACCGGGGTAGGGTTGACCGTGATGGTTCGGGTCAGCGTCTCCATACATCCACCTTCATTGGTCACATTGAGCACAACATCATAGGTACCCTCAGTTTCGAATAAGAATTCCGGATTTCGCTCGGTACTCCCGCCCAACCCTGCAAAATCCCATTGCCAGGCATCGACATTGTTGAGTGTATCCCCGGGCATGGACTGATCAGTGAAGGTCGTTGTTTGCCCTTCGCAGCTCAGGTCATGGGTAAAGTCCACAGTGGGATTTCCGTTGATCCGTACGGGGAGGGCAAGGGTAGAAACGCAGCCTTCCTCGTTTTCCATGGTGAGGGTCACCTCATAGTCACCGAACTGTTCAAAAGCATGATCGGGGCTATACTCGTTGGTGGTATATCCATCCCCAAAATCCCAGAAAGGATTGATAAGGTTGTCGCCAGTGGTAGCATTGGTAAATACAGACGTTTCCCCAAAACAGTCATTTTCAAAGCTAAATGCATTCGCAGGCCCTGGAATCACAGCCATGGTTTCCGTATGTGGTGTAGCGCACCCGGGAATCGACATGGTGAGCGTGACGTCTTTCAATCCGTCCACTGTAAATGAAAATGTTGTATCTGTAGCTGCACTTGTTCCTTCACCATTGAAGTCCCATTGGTAACTTACGTTTGCACCCACATGTTCCGATTCATCTGTCCTGTTGGTAAACTCAGTACCGGTATTGGTGCAGTAGGGCTCAGCACTAAGATCAAACACGGGCACAGGCGGTGCGGGATAAATGCTGATGGTATCCTGTATGAAATTGGCGCAGGTACCGTCATCAACAGAGAGTCGCACAGGAAAGTTTCCTGTAGCTCCAAAAGTGTACTCTGGATTCGCGCTGTTGTCGTCTTCGATACCGTCATTGTTAAAGTCCCAGGAGTAAGAGTTGATATTTCCTTCATCTATAGCGGTGAAGTTGTTTGGGTTTGAGATGCATTGGTTATCATCTACTGAGAATGAGATGCTGGGAGCAGTGAAGGAGGAAATAGAGATGGTACTGGTGTTGAATCTTTCAACTCCTTTGTCGTTGTAACCATTAAGTTTGACTAGATGGTCGCCTTGGTTTGAAAAGGAGATGTTACCAGGAGTCATTTGGCTACTGCTTAACTGAGAGACCTCACAGTTTTTTTCAAAAGCAATAGCAGTTAAGTTCTGAGTGCTCAAGCCACCGATTAAAACAGAGTAAGAGGCCTTGTGATAAAGGAGGCTTACTCCAATAGAGGTTGATAAAACACCAAAGTTGCCCAAGTCTTCAATAGAGGGCTCTGTATTGTTAATAGATGAGCCAAAATCAGCACGGAACAGGCTGCTGTTGCTTGTGTTAGTATAGAATGCCGTGTATCCGGTATCATCCTTGATAATGTCAAGACCAGCTGAGTTTCCGATGGTAGTGATGTTTGATATGACAGGAGTGTTGATCATGATGTCGTTTCCAAAATCCAGAATGAGCAAACCCGAGCCAACAGTACTGAGTACGGCATACCAATTACCGCTTTCTTGAAAGAGGGCAACATCAGAAGAATAGTTTCCAGCAGCAGTGTTTACCTTGATTGTTGGGATATTTGCCAAGGAGCTACCAAAGTCTAAAGTAATGACTCTGGGACTTGTGCCTCCTGCAGCAATGATGGCATAAAAATTTCCTTCACTATCAGAGACAACGTCCAGGGCTCTTAAGTCTGCTACTCCCATATTGTCGATTAGCTCTACAGTAGGGGTAGATGAGAGATCATCTCCAAAAGAAAGTCTAAACAAGTCATTGTCAGCATTAGTAACCAGTGCAAACCAGTTTCCCTGAGTTTCTAGGGTTTTTATTCCCTTGGGAGAACTAATACCGGTGGATAAGAAGTCGGTGCTAGCAACTAGAGGATAATTATCGAAAGTGATTCTGGCAATATCATTGTTGTCGAAATCAGATACGAGGGCGAAAGCTTGATTTCCGCTACTGACGAGCGAGAGGTCATATATTTCAGATAATTCAGGGATATCATTGGAAAAATCGAGGCTGGCGTTGGCCTTATAGCTCTCTGGACAAAAATCCCAATAAAACCCGGAAGCATTGATCGAGTTGTTAGAAATTGGCACGTTTTCATTGAGGCAAGAAGAAGGAGTAAGGATTGAGAAACTAACCGTAGGAGCCAGAGCGGCCGAAACGGAGACGGTTTTTTCAATAAGTTCGTCACAACCTTGTGCTGTGGAGATGTCTAGTGATACAGAATAATCACCTACGGTAGAAAAGGTAAAAGAAGGGCTTTGCTCGTCAGATGAACCTAAATCGTCGAAATTCCAACTCCAGTTAATAACACTGTCATCTTCTATGGTAAGGTCTTCACCTGAGAAACTAACGGGAAGGTTTTCTACCGCCTCATTAAAGGAAAAGTCAGCTTTAGGATCATCGGATATTGTAATAGTTTGCGTGTAAGTGTTTTGACACCCTAAAACATTGGAGACGGTCAACTCTACGTCATAATCTCCATTGACAGAGAAAGTATGAGAGGGATTTTGGTTGTTGTTAATTGGAGATCCATCTCCAAAGTCCCATGAGTAGCCGGTAATATTATCCCCGGAACTCTGGTCGGTAAATAGGATGGCCTCTCCAAAGCAATTGTTGGAATAGGTGAAGCTTACATTCGGGCCTTCTTCAATGTCTATATTTTGAGAGAAGATTTCGGAGCTACAGCCGGGTATGGATGCAGTAAGTGAAACGGATTTTGTGCCGGAAGTCTCGAATGTGTAGGTTGGACTTTTCTCTGTAGAAGAGGCCTCACCGTTGAAATCCCAATCATAACTGATGATGTCTTCCAGACCGGTTTCTGAGGTCGTATTGGTAAAAGAGACTTCAGAATTACTGCATGCTGCAGAGGGAGAGTAATCAAAGCTGGGAGTAGAGGGAGGATTGTATATGGAAATTTCTTGATCGAATTCATTTGAGCAACCATCTGTGCTTTCAACAGTTAAGGTAACTAAATGCTCCCCTATACTTAGGAACTGATACTCTGGATTCGCGCTGTTGTCGTCTTCGATACCGTCATTGTTAAAGTCCCAGGAGTAAGAGTTGATATTTCCTTCATCTATAGCGGTGAAGTTGTTTGGGTTTGAGATGCATTGGTTATCATCTACTGAGAATGAGATGCTGGGAGCAGTGAAGGAGGAAATAGAGATGGTACTGGTGTTGAATCTTTCAACTCCTTTGTCGTTGTAACCATTAAGTTTGACTAGATGGTCGCCTTGGTTTGAAAAGGAGATGTTACCAGGAGTCATTTGGCTACTGCTTAACTGAGAGACCTCACAGTTTTTTTCAAAAGCAATAGCAGTTAAGTTCTGAGTGCTCAAGCCACCGATTAAAACAGAGTAAGAGGCCTTGTGATAAAGGAGGCTTACTCCAATAGAGGTTGATAAAACACCAAAGTTGCCCAAGTCTTCAATAGAGGGCTCTGTATTGTTAATAGATGAGCCAAAATCAGCACGGAACAGGCTGCTGTTGCTTGTGTTAGTATAGAATGCCGTGTATCCGGTATCATCCTTGATAATGTCAAGACCAGCTGAGTTTCCGATGGTAGTGATGTTTGATATGACAGGAGTGTTGATCATGATGTCGTTTCCAAAATCCAGAATGAGCAAACCCGAGCCAACAGTACTGAGTACGGCATACCAATTACCGCTTTCTTGAAAGAGGGCAACATCAGAAGAATAGTTTCCAGCAGCAGTGTTTACCTTGATTGTTGGGATATTTGCCAAGGAGCTACCAAAGTCTAAAGTAATGACCCTGGGACTTGTGCCTCCTGCAGCAATGATGGCATAAAAATTTCCTTCACTATCAGAGACAACGTCCAGGGCTCTTAAGTCTGCTACTCCCATATTGTCGATTAGCTCTACAGTAGGGGTAGATGAGAGATCATCTCCAAAAGAAAGTCTAAACAAGTCATTGTCAGCATTAGTAACCAGTGCAAACCAGTTTCCCTGAGTTTCTAGGGTTTTTATTCCCTTGGGAGAACTAATACCGGTGGATAAGAAGTCGGTGCTAGCAACTAGAGGATAATTATCGAAAGTGATTCTGGCAATATCATTGTTGTCGAAATCAGATACGAGGGCGAAAGCTTGATTTCCGCTACTGACGAGCGAGAGGTCATATATTTCAGATAATTCAGGGATATCATTGGAAAAATCGAGGCTGGCGTTGGCCTTATAGCTCTCTGGACAAAAATCCCAATAAAACCCGGAAGCATTGATCGAGTTGTTAGAAATTGGCACGTTTTCATTGAGGCAAGAAGAAGGAGTAAGGATTGAGAAACTAACCGTAGGAGCCAGAGCGGCCGAAACGGAGACGGTTTTTTCAATAAGTTCGTCACAACCTTGTGCTGTGGAGATGTCTAGTGATACAGAATAATCACCTACGGTAGAAAAGGTAAAAGAAGGGCTTTGCTCGTCAGATGAACCTAAATCGTCGAAATTCCAACTCCAGTTAATAACACTGTCATCTTCTATGGTAAGGTCTTCACCTGAGAAACTAACGGGAAGGTTTTCTACCGCCTCATTAAAGGAAAAGTCAGCTTTAGGATCATCGGATATTGTAATAGTTTGCGTGTAAGTGTTTTGACACCCTAAAACATTGGAGACGGTCAACTCTACGTCATAATCTCCATTGACAGAGAAAGTATGAGAGGGATTTTGGTTGTTGTTAATTGGAGATCCATCTCCAAAGTCCCATGAGTAGCCGGTAATATTATCCCCGGAACTCTGGTCGGTAAATAGGATGGCCTCTCCAAAGCAATTGTTGGAATAGGTGAAGCTTACATTCGGGCCTTCTTCAATGTCTATATTTTGAGAGAAGATTTCGGAGCTACAGCCGGGTATGGATGCAGTAAGTGAAACGGATTTTGTGCCGGAAGTCTCGAATGTGTAGGTTGGACTTTTCTCTGTAGAAGAGGCCTCACCGTTGAAATCCCAATCATAACTGATGATGTCTTCCAGACCGGTTTCTGAGGTCGTATTGGTAAAAGAGAATTCTGTAAAGCTACAGCTGTTTGCAGACGAGTAGGTATATGCAGGCACAGGTGTGGAGTCGATAATGGTAATATTCTTTGATACATCCATAGTGCACCCGTCGTCCCGTGTTAGGGTGAGTGTTGCAATATAGTCGCCAGCCATACTGTATGTGTGATTTACACTTTGACCCGAGGAGAAATTTCCATCTCCAAAATCCCACGACCAATCAGTGATGTTGTCAGTTGATGATGCATTGAAAGTTGAACTTGAGCCACTGCAGTAACCGGAAAATGAGAAGTCACCGTTAGGCCCATTATCAATGGTAATTGTTTGCGTGCTGAATGAAATCTGACCGTCTGAATCTAGAGCATTAAGTTGTACTGTATACACACCTTCTTCCTCATAGGAGAATGATGGAAGCTCCTGATCAGAAGTCAGTGTAGCCTGACTTGATTGGTTTGGGAAGTCAATTCTAAAGAGTGTATTAGCCGTAGTGTGAACTCCAAACGCATGCCAACTAGAATTGTCTTGGATCAATGTAAAAGCGTGCAATCGGTCCAGATCACTGAAATTTCCTAAATCTTCTACACCACCCGAGCTAATGAGTCCGTAAGAACCCAAATCGACGCGATAAATATGACCATCTCTTGAAGAAATAATACCCATGTATTTTCCTCCTTCTCTCTCAATGTAAGTTCTAATTGGATTGCTGCTGTTTAATTGGGAAGAGTTGGCAATGGTTGTGGGAGATGGATTAGAAAACAGGTCTGATCCGAAATTTAGAAGGACAATTGTTTTACTTGTAAACCCATTGACAATACCATACCAGTTTTCACACTCATAGAAGATCTCTAATCCAATGATATCAGTTGTGCCACTAATTGATGAAGTCGTATAGACATCTTCTTGAACTGGAGTATTAGTAATACTATTTCCGAACGGAATAAAAGAAATTGTTTCACTTGAGAAGTTTGTTACTGATACTACCAAGGTATCAGCAGACTCTATAAGCTTCATAGTGCTATTAACCGCACCGACTGAGACCAATCCCGATGCTGATAAATTATCTGAAGTTAAGGAAGTGCCGAAATCGATTCTCGAAAGAGTCGAGCTTCCTCCGTTTAACACTATGGCATACCAGTTGCCTGATTCTTTGTATAATTGAAAACCCTCAGGGGTACTGAGTCCGCTTATGGTTAAAGCATTAACATCTGGAGTCGAGCTCAAGTCTGAGCCAAAGTCGAGCCTATAAATTGTATGGTTGGCTCTGCTACTAACAAAACCATACCAATTGCCTCCATCTTTTTTGATTTCAATGTTAGTTGGGATACTGCTGCCAATATCTGAGATAATAGTTGAAGCTGTAGGGGTTCTGGATAGGTCTCCGGCATCAAAATCCCAAACATAAGTATCGGCATTGGTCGAGTTGTTGGCTAACGAAACAACATTATTTTTACAAGTCTTATTTGTAATGGTGAAATCACTATCAGGACATTGCCCTGATAATTCTTGTAAAAGCATACACAGCAATATTGATAAAAGTCCGATGCGCATAGAGTAAAATTGAACCAATTAGATAACTATGATCAAATCTAAAGCTGAAAATATATTCGATTCCCTAACTGCAAAAGTAAAATCTTCACTAGGGTTGTCCATTTTTCGCATGGTGTTCTTTACAATTCTTTTACTAGAAGTCATTCAAATTTATTACTTCAGATCGGTTATTGGTCTATCGGGGCAGGAGCTATGGCTATTCATTTGGATGTTTAGCCTTGTCCTTTTGATACTTGGTGGGGTGACTCGCATTGCTTCATTAGTTAACTACATCTTCGTTGTTGTATATATATCGACATTTACCGATTTTGAATACCACATGGACTACATGTATATATCCACTTCTTTTTGTTCAATGCTCATACCATTAAATAAACGATGCTCTTTAGATAAATTGTATTTGGGTATTAAAAATGACAAAGTGTCTAAAATAGACTATTTTTTGATTCCATTTGTTTCAATAGGCCTCGTCTACCTTGAGTCTACTTTTCATAAGCTAGACACAGACTTATGGCTGGATAATCTCGGAGTGTGGTTGCCAGCTTCCTTTCCACACACTACATATTGGGATATTCAATTCATTCTAGATCAAAAATGGCTAATGTATACGGCCAGTGCGTTGACCTTACTTTTTGAGTTGTTTTTTGTTGTTCTCATATTCATTCCAAAAATTAGATGGTGGATAATAACCATAGGAGTTTCACTTCATTTAGGTATAGTCTTGGTCTTCCCAATCCCTCTATTCGGTTTAGGTATGGCGGCACTGTATATTTTGCTAATTCCTGATAGGTTTTGGCAGTTACTGGGAGATGAGGGGGAATACCAACCAGAAGTTTCCAAAGGCAGAGACAGATTAGCTTTTGCTAAGGTTGTCATACCCATTATCTATTCTATACTGTCAGTATATCTGATAGTTAAAAGTCCTCTGATCAACAACAGAGTAATTTCAACGAAGAATTGGTTGTCAGGAATGGAGCAGATTGACTACTATCTTTCTAAAGGAATGAAGCATTTATTGGGCGCTAATCCGCATGGTGTGTTTGTAGATGGACACTTTGATGGTTATGGTCACATAGTGGGGATATATGATTTGAAGAATCGACAATATATACCTTTATTAAATGAAAGAGGTCAGGTTGGGGCTTATAACACAGGGCGAATTTGGGCCAAATACACTTTTAGAACAATGAGCCCGAGTATTTCGCAAGAGCAGCTTGTGGACGGGATTAGCGACTTTGTTAGGTTTTACATGTCTGACGAAAATGATAAATCTAAGAGAGGATTTGAAGTGAGAGTAAAGAAGCTCCGCCAGTTGAAGGAATGGGAAAAAGGAGCTTTAAGATATCAAATAAACTCGCCATGGATATTGGTAGGAGAAGTAGAATATGATAGAGGAGAAGTTAATATTTTAATAGACGAAATAGAGTCAATCTAACCTTTAGGAACGTGTCTGGCCGGGTTGCCTACGTATAGACCAGATAAAGAGGTTGATTCAATAAGAACGGCTCCTCCACCAGTTTGTGTTCGGTCACAAAGACGAATGTTGTCGATTATCGTTGAGTTTATTCCAATAAAGCAGTTTGCGCCTACGGATACGAATCCTGCAATGGATGCGGAAGGGCCAATGAAGGTATTTATTCCTATTTTGGAATCATGTGAAACGTTGACAGAAGTATTAATTAAAACATTGTCACTAATCTGTGCTCCAAAGTCAATGGTAGTATTGGCAAAAATGACCACACCCTGTCCCAGGGTTACGGATTTGGCTATAACAGCACTTGGATGGATGATGTTGCAGAAAGGAATAGACTGACTTAAATGCTCATAAAGCTGGGCCCGAAAATCCATGTGCTTGTATCCAATTGCAAGTACTAAATGGGTGAACCTTTCACTTTTATAATCCTCGAGTACATCTTCTATTTTTCCTAATATTGGAATATTGAATAACGCATCCTCATTATTTGCGAAATCATCATAAAATCCAGCCACGGATTCACCAATCGTAAAGACATTTTGAGCTATTAGCTGACCAAGATCACCTGCGCCGATTATCGCAATTTTTTTCATTTTACAACTTTGTCAGTTCCTCAAGGTTTTGAATTCTACTCCCAGGATAACCTTCGTATAAATTTAAACGATCTATTAAAATTGTCCTCATTCCTGCTTTTTGACCCGGCAAGGTGTCAAGTTTGATTGAATCACCTACAAACACAATTTCTTCACACGACAGATGGGGTAATAGTTGGCGAGCAATGTTAAATATCTCAAGGTTGGGCTTGGATACGTTTAATTCTCCAGAGATTGCGAACTGCTCGAACTCTAGGTCAAAATAGGATTTGATTTTTTTGCGAAGTGAAGTGTCCCAATTGGACAGGATGCCCTTGGGCGCCTTAATGTCATTGAGGATGTGTGTATCTGAGAATGGTTTCCAACTGAGCCCACTACAAGCCGAGTATATCTTGTCTAGTAGCTCATCATTTGCAACGACTCCAAAGGACATCAAAAACTGTTGATTAAAATGCCTGTAAAACTCCCGAGATGTTTTTATGGGAAAGTCGATTACTTCACTCAGTATTTTGTGTCTTTTCTCAAGCTGATCGACATTAATGTTGTATCCATGATCGAGTAGAACATCGTGCATATTTGCCCAAAGTTTGGGCTTGTGTAAGAGAGTATTTGCAACATCAAAGTAAATAAACTTAATCGCCATTATTAGTTAAGATAAAAAATGTCTGACTTACTGCTTATTTCTTCAATATTACTTATTTCGGGATATATAACGTCCTTAATGAGCCGCACTGCTACACCTTTTCTTATCTTTTTTGGTGCTAGCGGTGGTATCTCAAATAGGTGTTCATTAATACCCATTTCAACATCATTGAATCCCAGTTTTCCTCTAATTGAGTTGGTGCCAGAGTACCTTCCATTAATTTCAAATGGAATAACCTTCCCGTCACCATTCACTCTTGACTGAATATTTATTGGCCCAACCAATTCCAGAGCATTATTGATTTTGGTGGCTATCGAAAGAATCTGATCGTCAAATTCGCAGGAGACCCAACATTTTTGAGTGGCTCCTGCTTCCAATTCTCTTTCAAATGTCAAGGGGCCAATAAGCTTTTTATCCTTAGTAACATAAATAGCCGATGTAAGTTCGATCCCCTCGATATAGTTTTGAATCATATAATCTTCACCAAGCTCTTGAATGTTTGTAGGGTTCAGTATTATCCCTCTTGACCCTCTTCCTTTTCTGGGTTTGGCAATTATCTTGGTAAGATTATCGCTTTTGTAATCTTCAACGGTCCAGCTCTGAGCAAAGGGGATATTATATGACTCGAATATTCTCCATGTTCGATACTTATCAAGAAAAACTTTGGCTGTTTCAAATGGGTTGCCAAGTACTTTTGAAGGGATTTGTGATTGGAACTGAGATAAGTAACATACTTCGTAGTCCGTAGTAGGAATAATTAAATCAATTCTCTCCTTCTCGCATACGTCAATGACTTTTGGAATGTATTTACCGTCATATGCGTAAGGTACTGAATAGACTTTGCTACACAGATGGTTTCCTGCGGTGTATTGACAAATATCCATGCCAATAACCTTGATGGGACTATTCATGCTATTGATGTTCATCAACACTCCCTGTCCTACATTTCCACCTATTCCTGATACCAAGATATTTTTCATATTCAGGTGTCTTGCATCATTGATTCAATTCCTTCCACAATCGTGGTGACATTTTTTATTCCCAAAGCAGTCTTTGTTTTTTTATTGTCGTAAATGTAAGACTTCCCTTCATTTTCATGGTGTAGAAATTTAATAGTTCCTCCTAATTTATTCTTTATTGCTTGAGCTAAGTCTAAGTTGGAAATTGGAGTTCCATTTACGCCTAGATAAGTACCGTTAGGAGCTGTCTCTACTGCTTCAAGGTAGTTTAACGCATCTGCTATGAATACATAATCCTGAAACCTTTTACCTCTTCCGTAAACCAAAATCTCGTTATCGGCTCGAGCTTGGTTGATATAGTTTGGAATGATTGTGTTTGATCTCATTCCTTTCCCATATATTGATGATAGACGCAGTATTTTATATTTTTTCTGCTTGGATATAATCTTTTCAGCTTCATATTTTGAATCGGCGTATAAGGACGAATAATTCACTGAGGTGTCTTCATTTATTACTCCGATGCAGTTTTCGTAAACGCTGACTGAAGAACTAAGAACCCAGGTTGCCAGGGGAAATAGTGAGGTTAGTTTTTCAGTATATTCAATATTCAACCCCCTAAGAAGTGATTCGTCAGTATGATTTGTCGGGATTAGAGCTCCCAGATGGAAGACAGTGTCGAATTGATTCTGACACTCATGAATATTACTGTAGTCATAGGTTAGTATGTTACTTGGAATATTATCTGAACCGCTGTTGATCAATGCGTAAACATCTCTACCTTTACTTTGTAGCCTGTGGAGTAGGTGGGAACCCAAAAAACCATTTGCCCCAGTTATTAATACTTTCATTTCAATTCGAACAGGAGATTACAGATGATTCCATTTAATCAACCATTTCTTACAGGTAAAGAAACGGAATATTTGATAAAGGCAGTCGCTTCAAAAAAGATTTCGGGAAACGGTGACTTTACAAAAAAATGTCAAAGCTTTTTTAAGAAGAATTATGGATTCGATTTTAGTCTGCTAACAAATAGTTGTACGGATGCCTTGGAGATGTGTGCATTGTTAATTGGGGTTGGGCCTAATGATGAGGTGATCGTACCAAGCTATACGTTTGTATCTTCTGCCAATCCTTTTATCATGAGAGGGGCGGAAGTGAAGTTTGCCGATTCTAGCCAACAGCATCCAAACGTAGACCCAGGATCAATTGAGGCTCTTGTGACAGAAAAAACCAAAGCGGTCGTCATTGTACACTACGCGGGAATGGCCTGTGATATGGAGGAAATCCTATCTATTTGTCGAGAGCATAATCTGTTTTTAATTGAGGATGCTGCCCAGGCCATAGATGCCACCTATCAGGATAAGCCCTTGGGATCTTTTGGTGATCTGAGCACGTTTAGTTTTCACGAAACGAAGAACATAATCTCTGGAGAGGGAGGGCTTTTGGTAGTAAATAATCCTGAATTGCGAGGACGTGCCGAGATTATTTGGGAAAAAGGGACGAATAGATCTGCATTTAGTCGCGGAGAAATAGACAAATACGGTTGGGTAGACATAGGATCTTCATTCCTGCCTTCTGAGGTAACAGCCGCATTTTTGTATGCTCAACTGGAAAGTTTAGAGAGAATCCATAAAAGGAGGATAGAACTTTGGGATCGATACAACAGTCTCTTGAAGCCCATGGAGGAATCTGGGCTACTTGGGTTGCCAAAAGTGCCTACTTTTTCAAGTAATAATGCGCACATATTTTATGTGCTCATGCCTTCATTGAAGGAACGTGACAGATTTCTTGCATATGTCCGATCCAAAGGAGTCCATGCCGTCTTTCATTATTTGTGTTTACATAAGAGTTCATTTTATTTAGAAACACATGATTATGTGACGTTAGAGAATGCTGAAAATTTTGAGCACAGATTGGTTCGATTGCCTCTGTTCTATGAGTTGACAGACTCAGAGCAAGAGTATATATGTGAAATGACTGAGCTTTTTTTTTCTAATTTTACTCCGTGAGTTGCAGGTACCCCATGTTTATTTTCTCCTGACTCATTTCAGTTTGAAGAATGGTTTGGTTTTTTGTTTTATCAGGAACGCTTTCTATTTCACCGGACTCGGTAAAAACATCCAATCCCCATGACCTGTAAGTCTGGTAAAGTGTATTCGATTCCCGCATATAGACTGCTGCACCCATCCAAATCAAGCTCAAAGTATTTCCTGCACCTTTTTGGTAGTTGTGTAAGGCTAATCCTATTTTGACATTGGAGAGCAAGACGTTGTATTCTTTTTTAGGAAGATGCTTTCTCAATGGATGAAACTTATCACCAAAGAGACGTCCCCCCGTTTCTATTATTGTTGATTCATATTGGGCATTAAAACCATATGTGAGAGGACAGATGATGATATCATACTCCCACCCCCTTTCAATTATCAAATCAAAAGCGTCAAGGTGATTGTTGGCAGGGTCACCACTATGACCGACGAGTATTGAGTTTGCTGTTGGTTTCATCCTCAATGAAGTGTCCAACAGCATATCAATGGAATAGTAAGAAAAGAATATGTGTTTTGGGTTGATATGATAACTCGATTTGATCTTGTCCCAGTCCTTTCTCACCCATGTGGCGCATATATCAATTCGCTTCAAGCCTTGTTCCAGATACTCTATGTCTGATTTTTCATTTAAGAGCCATTTTTTTACCAATCGAAGCTTTTGAATGACGTTTTTAGATGATGGAGCATTTTTTTTGACTGATTGTGTCGTTTTATTAGAATAGTTGCCCTCTCTCATTTTTGGTAGAAGATATCCGTCATTTCCCCAAAATGCCCAGACTACTTCTATGTCATTGGGAAGTGCCAGAATAAATTTGGCCCAGGAAGCAGTTAGGTAGTGAATAACTACTTTTTTAAGAGTAGGCAATTTTTCAACATGTCTTTTGAAGGCTACTGAATTGGGTGCAAATCCATGTACGTTTTGTGCATTAACCTTTTCGGGTTTCTTTTTGTCGTTTCCTGTATCAACAATGAAGAGCTGATTTTTTATGCCCAATCGCTCCAGATTGGAAATGACATAATCATAGTTGTGAGAGTCAGGGCCTAGATGCAGCACAGATTTATTGTCCACTGGTAATGTTTTTCAAAATCGAAATATATTCATTCAAAATTTTTCTATTGAAGAAATAAGAAAGTGTGAAGTAGATCACAATACCACTCAATAATAGAAGCAGTGTTCTAAACACTAAATGATTATTTAAACTTTCAAGATTGTACTTTATTGCAAAAACTATAATTGCCATCAAAATTGTCATCAATAAGTTTGAAGCAAATGCCCCTAAGGCTTTAACAATATGGATTCCAATCAGCTTACTTGTGAAATATACCTCCGGAATAAAGGCTATTAGACTGGAAATGGTATAACTAATGGCGACTCCCAAGGCACCATATTGAATCCCAAATATCATTGCACTCATCATAAAAACCCTAGAAAAAGCAGATACCTTTAAGGATAAAAAGGTTTTCCCTTTTACTAAGTAATAATTTCCAGCCATTGAAGCCAAGGGTTGAAAAGCACCTGTAATGCATAGAATCTGCAAGTATGGAATGGCTGGCCTCCATTGATTCCCATAGATAATCAAGATGGCTTCTTCCGAAAGTACAGAGAGACCAAACATAGCTGGAAATGACACGAAAGAAACTAAAGATATGGATTTTAAATAGGCTTTTTTTAAAACCAATGGGTCATTCATTTTGGACAGCGTAGGAAACATGACCCCTCCTAGTACCTGTGTTATATTTCGAAGGGGTAAAACCATGAGTTGATAGGATTTATTATAGAATCCTAAAGTAGTAGCCGAGAAGTATTTCCCTATCAGAATGTTGTCGAGATTTCTTAAACCATACCCAAGAATCCCATCAAGAAAAATAGGCCAACCAAAATTGAAGTAGGGTTTGAGTGCAGACCAATTAAAAGACAAGGAAGGTTTGTAGCCTGAGACGTACCAGTTGAGCAGCAAGCCTATGACTGAACCAGTAATCATTCTAAACGCGAGAGACAATACTCCAAAACCTTGTTGAGCGGCTAATATTGCTACACCATTTGCGATAATAACGGTAGAGGCATTCATTTTAAATATTGCCCTGAACTGCAATTTCTTTTGAATTAAGGTCGCTGGAACTGAGGTTAACCCACGAATTATATACACTACAGAGACTAAGCGCAAAAGAAAGGGCAATCCATCTTTACTGAAAAATGCACCTATAGAGTCGCTGGCTATGAATAGAACTAAAGTAAAGCATAAACCTACAAATGCGTTAAGCCAAAAAATAGATGATATTTCGAGATTGGTAGGTTCTTTTCTTTGTATGAGAGCCGATCCAAAGCCCAAATTCTTCAAGTTGTTGAACAGGTTAAGTGCAACAAATACCACCGCAAATAGCCCGAAATCGTTGGGAGCTAAGAGACGACTGAGTATGGCAGTTACAACTATGTCGATCAGTTGTAACAACACTTGGCTACCGAATGACCATTTGATACCAGAGAGTATTAAAGATCTAGTTGACAATTGGAGGTGTTTTGATTAATGGTTTTGAGAAAGTTAAAACATTCATTTGCATACTTCCGGATTTTTTAACGCTCAGTGGGTATGAATCCCGTGCAGGAAGAGTGTCGAAAATACCTTCATAAATTGAGTGAAGGTATTTTTGTTGGTGTCAAATAATTTATTTGTGAATTTACTTAATCATTAGATAATCTCGTCAAGATAAGCGGCCATCTTCCTTACCTGGCTTTCCCGGCTGTATTTAAATATCTCTTTCTGGTTTCCTAGATAATCCAAATAACCTTTGGTTTTCCACTCCTGGTAGCATTTGGTCAGTTGATCACATACTTCCTCCGGCGTATTGCAGATATACCCTGTTTGAGTCTTCCTTATCAATTCGCCCACTACGCTGCAGTCATCAGGGGCCATCAGAATGTTTCTTTTGCTTGCGATATAATCGAATATTTTGCCTAAATGAATGCCTGGAGAATCCAACATTCCGGGAAACAACAATATTTGGCATTGCTCGATTTCTTTCGCCAATTCAACTTTGGGTATACGTTTAGTAACTTCACAATACTTCTGACCAAGCACAGATAATATGACTTCTTTTGGTTTGTGCAAAAAACCGCTCAATTGGTTCGGCTGAGCGTGCTTATTTTGGGCTCCAATGAATTTGACTTTGAAAAACTCAGGTTTTCTCTGGTCTAGGAACAATTTACATCCTTTGAGAAAAACACCTAATTCTTGATGTGAGTATAATGAACCACCATGAATAATGGTGAATGCTTTTTTATTCCCTTGTGGGCTAAAATTGTTGAATAGCTCAGGGTCAAACCCATTATGTAGTACTTTGCCTGATGCTAACGTAATTTCTGAGATTTTTTCTACCAGATTGCTACTGGTGGAGCAGAAAAAACAAGAGTTTGAAAGCCACTTTTTCCAATAATATTTTGTGAAATAATCTTGTATTCGTTCTGTCAAATTTGGTGAATATTTTTTGTGTAATATTCTGTTATGCCAAAGATCCCTAAAATCCAATACGTAAGGGATACCAAATTTTTTATTTAGCTCATAGCAGAGCCTAAGATGATGATGGGGTGAGAATATTCCTAGAACCAGGTCGTAACGCCGAGATTTAAGTTCTTGGAAGCAAAAGGACTTATACGACCTGTAACTAGCTATTCCTTCTATATTGTCTAGGTAGCCGGATGTCCACCTAGTCAATATGCCAAGCTTGTTAAAAATACTATAAGACTCAATTTTCTTAAGAATCCTTTCAAAACGATTAAGCTTTAAGGGTATCCTATGAATGGTAGAGCCAAATTGTTCATCCTTCCAGTAGGGCCGTTCTATTTCCCAATTTTCCCAATTGTGGGATACCATGGTTGCTTCGAACTTTTCAGATCTCAGATATCTGAGATAGGCCATGGCCCTGTACGAGGCAATAGTGTCAAAGGGTAGGGAGTGGTATGAAAGGATCAGTATTTTTTTCATTTGAGTAGCTAGCAAGATAGGGTTGATGTACAAAAGTTTTTATTCAACCCTCAAACTTTTTTCCTGAACAGGAATTTTTTCAAATTTCTATCGCTTGTATTTGATTTGAATTGAGATTGCTAGATATGTCTCTTTATATATTACTCCGATTTAAGTCATGATACTTAGTTTTACTTCAAATGCCTTTCGGTCAGCCGATTTAACTCAAGGAATCATGTACGAAAAAGCTTTCTAAATGCTATTTAACTCAATTGAATTTGCTTTTTTTCTGCCAGTAGTTTTTCTCTTATACTGGATTGTGATGGGAGGCGACGGAAGGGCACAGAATTTATTTTTGGTAGCAGCGAGTTATTTTTTTTACGGATGGTGGGATTGGAGATTTCTATCCCTTCTTTTTTTTAGTTCGTGTGTTGATTATTTTATAGGCATAGGGTTGAGAGGTTCGAAATATAAACGCATAAGACTTCCTCTATTACTTCTCAGCATTTTTGTAAACTTAGGAGTACTAGGATTTTTCAAATATTTCAATTTCTTCACAGAGAGTTTTGCTCAGGCATTTACAATGATGGGAAGATCCTTTGAGCCCAACAGGCTTGATATCATCTTACCTGTAGGAATAAGCTTTTACACGTTTCAAACCTTAAGCTATACCATTGACATTTACCGAAAGAAACTTTCGCCAACTAGTGATGTAATTTCATTTTTCGCATATGTAAGCTTCTTTCCCCAATTAGTTGCAGGCCCTATTGAAAGAGCAACGAATTTATTACCACAATTCTATAAAAAAAGGTCATTTGAGTATAAAAAAGGGGTTGATGGAATGAAGCAGATACTTTGGGGACTTTTTAAGAAAATGGTGATCGCTGACAATTGCGCTCAACTAGTCAATCAGGTATTTGAAAATTATGCAGATTTGAATGGAAGTACATTGATATTAGGAGCGGTGCTCTTTGCCTTTCAAATCTATGGAGACTTTTCAGGTTACTCTGATATAGCGATTGGAACGGCAAGATTGTTTGGGTTTGATCTAATGCAAAATTTCGCTTTTCCATATTTCTCTCGCGATATGGGAGAGTTTTGGAGAAGATGGCACATATCATTAAGTACCTGGTTTAGGGATTACATTTACATACCCCTTGGGGGAAGCAGGGGAAGCATTTGGCGTAAAATAAGAAACACATTCGTTATCTTTCTTTTAAGTGGTTTCTGGCACGGCGCTAACTGGACCTTTTTGGCTTGGGGTTTTTTGAATGCATGTTACATGCTGCCATTACTGCTGCAGAAAACAAACCAAAAAAATCTTAACACAATTGCTCGCGGAAAGGTGTTTCCTTCGATTAAAGAATTGCTCCAGATGGGATTAACATTTGGATTGACTGTCTTCGGTTGGATTTTCTTTAGGGCAGAAAGTCTGTCACAGGCTTTCGAATATTTGTCAATAATATTCTCGAATTCTCTATTTGAAGTACCGTACTTTATAGAAAAGGAGACGGGAATTCAAATATTACCAAAAAAAATATTTTTGGGTTTACTCATGTTTTCATTGATGGAATGGTTTGGGAGAGAAAACAAATATGCAATTGAAAAATTAGGTGCACGATGGAGATCTGAATTCCGATACCTATTGTATTATGCTATTATGTTGTCAATTATGCTTTTTGGGGGAGAAGAAGAACAATTTATCTATTTTCAGTTTTAGCAATGAAGAAGTTTATAATTAAGTTGATTGGATTTGCAATTGTTCCCTCCCTTCTGGTAGTAATGAGCATTGCGGTTAATATCTTTTTGACCGATTTTGCCATTGACAAATCTGCTGATATCCTTATCCTTGGACACTCACATCCAGAATGCGCTTATGATGACTCAATTATTAAAGGTGTTGTAAACCGTTCGTGCTCCGGTGAGGCTTATTTCTATACCTATTATAAGACAAAGCTACTTTTAGAGTGTAATCCGCAGATCAAGCATGTGTTACTGGAATTTTCTAATAATCAGATTTTTGAAAATAGGAATGACTGGATATGGGGAGATAAGAGCCTGAAATATCGCTTTCCAAAGTACGCATCATTTATGGATCTTGAGGGTTTTTCTTTTTTGTTAAAGAACAATCCCAGAGGCTTTGTAACTGGCTTGTTTAGTTGGCTGTTTCGGTACAATTTCAAGAACATGGGGACTGCTATGGACAGTGAGCTACAAGGCTATCATTTTTTAAAAAGAGAATTTGTGGATTCCATAAAGTCTGTTAACAGCATCAATGCGGAGCCAAAATCCGTTACGAAAGGCTTTTCAAGGGCTAACCTCGTATATTTGAAGAAAGTGATTGACTATTGTTTAAGTAGAAATATTAGAATTGATTTGATAAGAAGCCCTGTGCATAAAAGTTATGGAGGTTCTCGAAATGAAGCTTTTTTTCAATATTTGGTTTGTACTGATTTTAGCTCGTTGAAATTTTATGACTTTTTCAAGTTTCCCCTATCAGACCATCAATTCGGTGATCTAGAACATTTGAATTACAAGGGAGCCAGGGAATTCTCAGAATGGTTTAATAAGGCTATTGAAGGCGGCCTGCTAGATATTGATGAACATCAACTGTTCATAGATAATGAAATTGAACGTAGAAATAGTCAATTTGGTGTTTGTTTGGATCGTTAGAATTGGACCGTGCT
Organism: Reichenbachiella sp.; assembly: GCA_965222305.1. Taxonomy (GTDB): domain Bacteria; phylum Bacteroidota; class Bacteroidia; order Cytophagales; family Cyclobacteriaceae; genus Reichenbachiella. The sequence continues at coordinate 2,695,665 of OZ244943.1, read as the reverse complement.
AGCTGGGCTTATATAAAAACTCTATGACGAATTAGTCAGAAATTAGATGCAGACTGTTTTTGATACAAGGAAATTAAACGTTGTTCTTGGAATCAGAAACTGACATTACTTGAAATAAAATTGAGCTGATCGTTGATATATTTCTATACTCCAATCCTGTTTTTCTACACCCTTCCACTGTCTCGGTTTTGTTGGATGAGACAAGTCGTTTAATTAGCCCGAACTGTTCTTCGTCAAGTCCTTTACTAAAATCCTGAACAACCATCCCAACATTGTGTTTGTGGGCATATTCGTCATCCTCGGACACACCCTCACATACGATATAGGGAAGGCCGCACAATAAATATTCGGCCACTTTGGTTGGAGAGCGATATTTCTGTGCAGGGGTGGGGGGGATATTTACAATACCTAAATCAGCTGCGCTGAGATATTTTGGAATTTCTTCATGAGGAATAAACTGGCGTATTTGGAAGCGGTCTACGTGAATGGACTGTTCCTCAAACCAGGTTTTTATCTTTGCATGATCGTAGTTGGTTGCCACCAAAAAGAAGTATTGCTTGCTGTGATTTGCCAGAGAACCAAATAGTTTTATCAATTCTTGTTCATAATATAACCCTCCCAATTTTCCCGGGTAAATGACCAGGAGGTCATTGTCGCCCAACATAAGCTGATTTCGAATACTCGTTCTTGATTCTGGCAGGTATTTAAATATTTCAGGATCAACCGCGGTAGGAGCCCTGAATATTTCACCTTTTGCGCCATAGGATTTGAGCAATTCCACACCATGTTTGGTTCCGGTTAAAACCGCATGGGCACGTTGGCCTGCCTTCTTTTCCAGATAGCTCAATATTCGGTAATTAGGACTTTTTGTTTTCCAATACCCTAAATCTTTCATAAACTCACTGTGGGGCTCATAGGAAAATATAACCAATTTTAATCTCAGAATTATCGAAAAAAGATAGCTGATGGAAGCAGCGACGTTAGCAAAAGCCAAAATATATGTGGAACCATGAAACAACTTAATTTTCAAAAGAAGAGCGGCTGTCTGGGCGATGTCCCAAAATTTCTTAAGCAACAGAAAGCGTCCAGTATGAAACGTCAAAGGATGCCAAAATATATTTAGCTGTTGCAGGTGTTTTTTTTTCTTGATCTATCTCACCTTTTGTTAGTTTGTAATCGTCTTGTTCGAATGTGACTAAGTCAAATCGATAGGATCCCTTTTTGCTGAGCGTTGATATGTATTTCAATAGTAAGTTCTGAAAAAGAGGATCTTTATAACTGTTATAGACGAATACAATGACCGATACGGGTTTTGGCTCACTCACGACATCAACACTTTATACAGACTGTAGAATGCCCTAATTGGGTTCTTTCCATCCAGTAGATGCGATAGAAAGATGATTCGTCCAATCTTACGTTTCATTTTAGAATATTTCGACCCACCCACTTTTAGTTGATTGCGAACCTTATGCAACAATAGCAAATATCCTTTTTCCAGTCCATCGAGGTTTCTCATGCTAGAGGCGGAGTGTTGTCTGTATTTTAGCACTTCGTCTGTAGTATAGCTATAGAGTCCGCTACGGGCAATGCTCAGGTAAAAGAATAGATCTTCACTATGCGTCATGTCTGTTTCAAATCGATAGCTATGTCCTTCTTCCTTTTTTATCATCCAGGTATTCCCAAAAACGCACTGGTCGTTAAGCTGTAGCAATTGATCAAACGGTTGCCCTTCAAAACTGGGCTCGTAAGCTTTGCCCATTGGGTTTAGGTTTTCATCAACGTACTGAACCTTACCATCCACAAAATCCAAATCAGGATTTCCTTCAAAAACTTTAACTCTTGACAGTAAAGAGTTGGGTGGTAAAATATCGTCGGCATCCAAAAAGCAAATCCACTTTCCTTGCGCTTGCTCCAATGCCTTGTTTCTGGCAAATCCGACACCTTTACTTTCTTCAAATCCGTATTTAATACGATCATCTTTGAAGGATTTGACAATGCTCTCGGTATCGTCAGAACTGTTGTTGTTGATGATGATCAGCTCCCAGTAGGAATAGGCCTGACTCAAAACCGATTCTATGGTTTCACCAATGTACTTTTCAGCATTGTACGCTGGGGTTATGATCGATACCAGGCCTTTAGATTCCATGAATAATCGATTCAATTTTATGGATTTGGGTGCTATAGCTATTAGAATGTGCGATGGATTTTCTTTGGGAAACCAACTCGGAACTATTCCAGTATTGAAAATTATCAATTAAGGATTCAAGCTGGGTTAACCATTGGGACTGAACATTGCTCATGCAAATACTTGTCAGGTTTTCATAGCAAATAGTTCTTGACGAAACTATAGGTTTTCCGGTGCCAAGGTACTCCAGCATTTTGTGTGGGTTGGCCAACTGATCCACATATTTGTCGGCCTCATAGCAAATAATCAGCAAGTCCATTTGCGCATAGAAAGACGAAAGCTGATTTTTATCCAATTTACCAACCAAATGCAGGTTAGAATACTTTTTTTCCAATGACGGATCGCCAGGCCCGGCTAGGTAAAAGTCATGATTGCTCATTTGTCCAAAAGCTTTATTCAAAATAGACCAATCAATATATGGAATGCTAAGGTTGCCCGCATAGCCAATTTTTAGATTACCCTGACCTTCGGGCAAATTTATGAATTCGCTCTGCTCTACGGGATTATAACCATGATTGATAAAGTGGCTGTTTTTGTTGTATTGTTTTATTCTTGTCCCAATAGGATCAGACGAATGGAAACAAATATCTGCGGTGACGGCTGCCTTGCCCAGTTCAAAATTTTGATTCAAATCGACGATATGCGAAATGTTAAATGTAGGTAGCAATGAAAAATCAAAAAAAACAGAATTGTCAAAAGACCAAACAACGTCGAACTGTATATCGCAAAATTTTTCTATTTGACGGAATTTCTTTTTAATCAACCTTCTTGAGCAGAAAGCCGGTAGTTTTCTGAGACCAGGGATGAATCCGGGATAATCCAATACATTAAGGTTTGGATATTGGGTACTCACAATGTTCCATTTTGTATGGGGGGGATTGACAAAAACTACCCTATTGCCCAGCTTGGCCAAGTTCTGAGCATAATGATGTTTCGAAACGAAAATATGATCCCATGGCTCCGGGGATATCAACAGGATGTTTTTTCCTTTCAGCTTCATGTTTCAGTGCAAGATAATCTAGTGCCGAGTCTGACCCAAAACCCTCGGCGCTATATCGCTGGTGTCTTGCTGTCTAGATTGGAGTACAAGTCCATCAATTAGCTATTTCATATACTGAACATTAATGGTCACAATGAGATCATAAACCTTATTGACCCATTTTTTAGGAAGAATTCCTGAGTTCAGTAATGTTTCCAAAATGGTCAGTATCTTTTTTTTTCTAAGAAGAGTCTTTGTGAGAGCGAATTTAAGAGTTTTTGGCGCCTCAATCTCGAATCGACCGGGATCGAACGACTCGATGGTCGGATCCAGCTCTTTTAGTTTTTGTTCTTCGGCCCTGGACTCCCTGGCCCGATCCAAATAGGGAATCAAACCTCTATAATCATTATGATATACCCATGCGTCAGGAATGTTATAAGCTTTGAGTCCGTGGTACTGGTGCCCGTCATAGGCAAGTTTGAAGTCCTCTTTGTCGGTCAATCGTTCATCAAATCCTCCGATTTTTTCAAAGTCAGTTTTCATAATAGAGAAGTTGCCACCGTTGATCCGCAAATTTTCAGATTCAGTGATTTCTTTCAGGCCTTCGTACCAACCACTCTCCATCTCCATTCGATACCTTAAAAAACTATTGGTCATTTTCTCCTTTTTATACAAGTAGGGACCGTTGCCAATAGCCTCACTGTGTTTGATATGGAAATCGACATGCTTCTGAATAGTGTCTGAGGTAGGTGTGACATCATCATCAAAAAAGATCAGTAACTCGCCCAATGCCTTTTTTGCACCAAGGTTCCTTACCCGTGCCCTTCCATTGTTACTACTATTGACTATTTTCAGATTTAGACCTGTCCTGGTCTTTAGCTCATTGAGTTTAGTTGCGGTATCATCGGTCGAGCCATCATTCACAACAACAACTTCATGTAATAGATCCTTTTGACTTTCAAGTGAGTGGAGTAACGCAATCAGCAACTCGGATCTATTGTACGTCGGTATAATGATGCTTGCTTTCAAGAATGTAGCATTTGTTTTTTTGTAACATAAAGAAGCATTTTCATCAGGTACAAAGAGAGTCCGTTTTTCTGGACATAGGACCATATGTAACCGTATGCTTTGCCGTACTGTTTCCAAAATAGCAGTTGGCCCATGTTTTTTTCGAAGGTTAGGTGGGGTGTTTGATTGTATCTACTAGCCACTTGCGATTCGAAGGTTTCTAATGACAAGTGATCATTTTTCTCTAACCAGTTGGTACTGTCACTTCGGTAGTCATCAAGGAGTCGATAGGTTATTTCATGGACGTAGTGTTTTTTGAGGTTTTCCGATTCCCCGAGTTTGGTCAATGAGTCCAGGTTTAATCGATAATAGTATAAGGGTTCGGATATATTCTCAAATTTATGATCGAGAATAAGCTTACCCACCAAATACAGGTCTTCGTTTCCACAATTGTTGAAGTACATGTGGTAAGGTGTCTCTTGCTCCTTGAAGAAGGAAGACCTGAACATGACTGATCCGGGAAGGAAATGATATTGATCGGGCAGAACCTTCTTAATCTCCTCGTGTTCTTTGGGGTATATATGTTCAAAAAGAACTTTTCCTGTATTATCGGTTTTACTATAGCCCGTACCGCAAGCGATCAAATGAGCGTTTTGCTGAAGTTTTCCTGCTTGCTTCTCCAGTCTGTCTGGATCGGACCAATCGTCAGAGTCTTGCAGTGCAATGTATTCTCCTTGGCTTTGTTTGATCAGTAGGTTTCGGGTGGGCACTACGCCAGAGTTTTTTGCATTTTGAAATGACCTGACACGTACATCTTTATTTTGAAGTTGCTTTATGACTTCCCATGTTTCATCTGTAGATCCGTCATCGCAGAGTAGAACCTCAAGATTCGAATAGGACTGATTCAGTATGCTTTCTACACATTTTTCCAGATACTTTTCTACGTTGAAACACGGGATGATGACAGAAATCAGCGCATTCATTATTTCTTAATAATTACCAAATCAACTTGATTCTTTTCGGTATTGACATGACAGTAGTAATCCTCGATTTGGCCCAGATGATTCTGAATGAAATATACGATTTTGTCTCGAATATCATAAACTGAGTAATACAAATCGCGATTGGTAGATATGATCTGGATGTGATCGCTTATACGTGCCAATAGGCCGTTCGCCTTGTTGATTAGTTTACCAGAAGTGGATTGTGCAAATCTTCTTAGGTTGTTTGCCTCAACAGACAGGGCAATTTTATCCGATGAACTGAATTTATTATGCAGCAGAGTATCCAAAAAAAGCATACGGTCGTTGGCAATTTGACTGAAATTCACTTTTTCCAGTTCCATTTCTTTCCGGTATTTATATGCAGGACGGTCTTCTATGCTAAGAAGTTTGCCCCATCCCGCTTCATTTCTGATCATCGAGTCATGAGCCATAAAGTAGTTTTTCATGTACTCGTTCCACTTCAATGGAAGCGTTTGCTGGGAATTTTGAGTGAGGGGGTGCCATTGATGATACATCAGACAAGGCTCGTCGATAAACTTAGGTGCTACACCTAGTAGTTCGAGCCGTTTGTATAGGTCGTTATCTTCCCTTCCCCAGAAGTTGTAGAATTCATCATATCCGTGAATTTCTTCCAAAAGTTCTTTTTTGATCAGCGATAATCCTTTACCCTGGACCGTGGTTTTGGGGAAGTTCCTGTAATCAAAAATATTATCCCAGTCAGAAAATTTCTCATGCGTCAGGTAGCAGGGCATAAATACGGCATCTTCCTCATTGGTCAGATGAAGCAAGTGCTCAACGAAGTTGGGTGCAAACACCAAATCAATATCCGCAGTAAAGATGTAAGGTGTTTTTGCAAGCCTGACTCCAATATTCAAAGCATGAGAACGGTTCCAAGGGAGGCCTTCGGAGTGACTGTAATAGTAGGAGATGTTTTCGAAGTGACCAAGATAGCTCTGTATCTCATTCGCCAGACCCTGTTCGCTTCCGTAATCGATGAAATGTATTTGAAAATTCTTATTCGATTGATTGGCTAAAGAGTCTACGGATCTTTTTACCCTTTCAACCTCTCTATCTTTAAAGCAATAAATTATAGTTACTGACATTTTTGAGATGGTCTTTTAGAACAGGAAAAAATCATGAACTATTACTTTCTGACAAATACCTGGTGTTAATTTCATCTAAATATTGATTTGAGTATGTAGATACCTAAAAGGTATAGGCTTTTTAAGTTGATAAAATATTTTTTGAAATTAAATTTTTTCTGTTTCCACTGAATCGCGATTTGATCCATTCTTTTGACCAGATATTCATCGATATTCATCGATCCATTGGTTCTTTTGAAGCTTTCACCGATGTTAAGATATTCACACCATTTCAGTGCTATATTTCTTATTTGGTAATGGCTTGCAACGTGAATGTTTCTTTGAGACGCACCTCTTCTGTTTTCTAAGGAACTGTAATATTGTAGATGATTTATCCAATCCTCTTTTGTGTGACAAATGAGGTGATCTAAATGCCATTCATTACAAATGTCCAAATAGGAAGGAAGGGGCGATGCAAGCACTGGCATGCCCTGACTCATGCTCTGCAATAGTCTGTTTGAAGATTTCATTTTGTATCTTTCGTCCATATCAGGTAAGGGTATCACAACTAGGTCAAATTCAACCAACCTATTCAAAGTGCCAATTTCCCACTGTATATCAGCCATTTCATGATCAGATATTGTGATTAGCTCCCATTGTTCGGGAAATTCATTAAATATCAATTCTTGTATGAATGTAACTTCATTCCATTTTTTTCCATCTGATGCTCCAAACCAGACACATTTTAGTTTTCCTTTATTATTAAAGTCTGATTTAATCTCGTGTTTTTCAGGTGCGTCAGGAATTGAAAATACATTTTTATTTACAGCCTCTATTTTTGATTTATATGCATTTGAGGGAACCACTACCTGATCCACAAGACTGATCACATTGGAATTCATAGGTAAGTCACAATCATTGTAAACCACCTTGACTTTAATGGACTTTAAGTACTTAATTAACTTTTCAGTTCTTGGAGAATGGAATTTTTGAATTACAACAATATCCCCTTCCTCAAAAAGGTCTCTAGCAATTTTTTCGGTAATAGGAATTTCCTGGATATAGCTTTCAGGCCGATGAAGCACCATTGAATGGTACCCTAACCTCTGTAGCTCACAATTAATATTATAGATGTGGATGCGGGAACTAGCTCTACTAGAATTATCAGTTGGGAACCAGACTATTTTGTTGCTTTTTGAGAGGCTTCTATTTGCTGAGTTTTGCATTCCAAAAAATGGTTCTTTTTAGAAAAACAAGGAATTTGTAGTATCTATCAGCCTTCATCAAGGAATAGTGCCTATTGAACCATAACCTAATATGGTCGATAAAGCTAAAATTTTTGATTTTAGATTTTATTTCCTCTAGTTGCTGTCTCTCATCCTTTTGGCTTGGTTCCATTGTCATGAGATTGTCTAGTACTTCTTTGCAGAAAGGAAAATGCGAAAATCCGCAAGATTCTAGACTTAAAGCAAGTGAATAAGCGTCAGAAAATGGTCCTTTGGGAGGACGGTAATCCCCACCAAGAAGAGCGGGAGTGATTACATTCTTATCTCCCCGAAATTCGCACCACCCAAAATCAATAAGAACCAATTCAAATGACCCCTCGGAGTTATTTCTAAGATATAAATTGTCCGGCTTGATGTCTCGGTGAGTAATGTTTGAATCTGATAATTTGATTAAAATATCAATGGATTCAGTAAGCGTTTTTTTAACATTATCGGATGTCCAGAATTTTTTTTCGTGCCGAATATCTATCAATCGTAATCCAATTATTTCCTCCATCAATATTGAAGAGGTATTTTCGTCAATTACTTTAAAATTGAGAACGTTGGGGAAGTGATTATTTGTTGAAAATGCTAAAAGCGCATTTTTTTCATTTGTTGCTATTGGGTTTGTAGCGATCTTCATTATTCCTTCTTTCACCCTATATACTTCAGTAGTGTATGCATCTTCGAGTGTTCTCACTGTCTTCACAGATAGAAGGGATTTCTCTTTATCTACCAATTCCTGGTCTCCTTTTTTAATCAGATGCTGGTTGAAATAAACAGTCAAATCCTTAGGAACAACGAGCAAGTAACCTTTCTCTTTTAAAAAGGAAAATAATGCCTGGGAAGCTTCATGAATTGATCCTGAACTGATCGAATCTAAAGATATAGTTTGTGCTAAATTATTAAGACGATCAACGTAATCATTGGATAGACTTGGCTTATGGATTAATGCATGATATAGAAGGCTGAAATAATAATCTCTGTCATTGGGGGCATAAAAACAATCCCGAACCAATATTCTGTCTTTTAGAATATTCCTTGACCATTGAATGTCATAATAGTTGTCATTTACATTTCTAAAGTCAAATGGTACCTCTTCCCCGTTTATGCATATTGAATAATGGACACGATACGATAGATCTGGATATAAAGATTTTGCACCAGTAAGTTGAACGACATGATTTAGATTATCAACTAATAAATCAATATCTCCATGATTTTCAACGTGATATTTGTCTGGTAAGCATTCAAAATTCCTGATTACCACATACTCTGCGCTTACGTTGAGAGCAAGAAATAATTCGTGTATACTATTCCATTGTGGGACGCCTAAGATATTTTCACTTTCATTATTAGATCCAATTAGATATTGGTTTGATAAATACTTTTCTGGGTGGATATGAAAGAGTAAAGTAAAGTCTCGAATGAATTCCGTTGGGTCATTTGTAGAATGGATTGGTGCATTTAACTTGATTCTAAATTTGTACTTTATATCAAAGACTCGACTATTGACATATTGGTCGTTACCACCCGAAGTATTTCGATATTCGTATTTGGGATTATTGTCCTTAAAGATCACTACCTTAAACGCCCCGGTTCCACAATCTGTGCATTTTTCATTTATTATGGTAGTTATTTCTGAAGGAGGTTTGTGTTTTAAAGAGTGAGCGTAAAAGCGGGTGAGATTTTCTTGAAATAATTTCTTTGGCCATTTTTTAGGTTTTATATCAACTATTTCACCGATTGACTTTAATTCATCTAATAGAGAAGGCAATTGCTCAAGCCCGTTTTCCCACAGTATAATTAAATGAAGATCATGCTTTTGCATCATTGCAATTGTGTATGTGACTAGATTAACCCAAACTGGGCGCTAACGAGTGTGCAAATTGATTAAACACCAAAAACAAAAAAATAGTATTGACTTCTAAGTTAGTATGTGTGCGCTTTTTTAAAAATGAATTTGGGTCAAACCTAACACCGCACTAAAGTAATTCACGATTTTATTAACATAATAAATTGCACATGGCGCCATTATTTTGGAGGTATGTTGAATTATTATTTCCACTCTATTTCATAGCTTGAATTGAATGGGATTTAGAAATACAGACTAAAAACAAACTGTAAAAAGGCATGACAGGGATCTTGTATCTCATCAAAGTGCCAAAGTTAAATGTACTTACTCCCACAGCAAAAGCAAACATAAGAGAGAAAACCAAACAGAACTTGATCACGGGATGGTTTAACTTCTTTAGGAGTCTTTGCCAAGGTACGTTAAATGCAGCCCAAAGTGTCAGCATCAGAAATGTAAAGCTTTCAATGGCTGAAATAAGCATAAGTGGGTTTTTTACCTCCCAAAGCCAAGGTCTAAATAAGGTGACAATGATACCTGCAGGCGCGAGTCTGATCAAGCTACCAATGCTACCATCTAATTCCCCTAAGGTATACCCAGAATTGTCTCCCTGCCTAGCACCCCAGCCATATCGAATATCATATGCTGTAATCATTGCTGTCTCCGCTATTTTATCGAGGGCGTAACGAGAATCGTCTTCTGCGATTTTATTCATGGCATAATATCCGCCTCCAATAAAAATGATTATCAGGAGAGGAGCTATTGTAATTTTGATCGCCGCGTTTTTAATGACAGATATATATCTACTATACAAAAACAAGGATGCCGCAGCCACAAAGCACAGGAGGATGTAAATCTTAATCGAATAGACGACCCATCCCATAACCAATACAAGAAAGATGTTGGTTTGGTTTAATTTATTGAAAAGCGTTATTCGCAGCATTGCATAGGTAAGCCAGCATAATGCAGACAAGGTAATGGTGTCTTTTAAAATCCCTGAGCCCCAAAATACCACAGAAGGAATAAAAAGGGTAGCCACAGCAAGTGAGCGGGTATGTAGAGGATATAATTTTTGGAATACTGAAAACAAGGCCCAGTGACCGCTAAAAGCGAAGGCTGAAAAGAACAGAGCTGTCGCGCTGTAAGTATTGAAAGTGAGGAGGTCAATTAGGCTTGTGGCTTTAATGACAAACATGGAAGCCCTATCTCTAAACATCCATATATGCTGGGTGAATTTGAAAGTTTCACCATTGTAATCTCCAGGTTTTTGAAAAAGTATTTCTATCCCTGTTACAGGATTGTCCATAAAGGCCTTCCATATCCATCGACTCCCATGGGTATGGAAAGTGAAGGTGTCGCCTCCCCCATAATAAAACTGGTAGATCAAGCCCAAAGCGATAGCACCGACAAACTTCACCATCAGCCCCGGAATGAAATAGCGGCGCGTCTCCCTATTCGTAACCATAGGACGCACAATAAAAGCTCCTAGGAGAAGTAGAAAAAACCAAATAGGCGTGACGATGAAATCCTGGAAGGTCATGGGATCAAATATCGCTCGAAATTAATTGAAGAATGAATTGAACCACAACCATTATCTGGTTTATTCCATAATTTCGCCACTGTCGACATGAAAAACAAGCGAATTCTCTTCCTGACCCCATATCCTCATGGCACCGCCGGATCGCAGCGCTTTCGGTTTGAGCAGTATTATGACAGACTTATTGACGAGGGGTATGAGTTGGGAACGAAGAGCTTTATGTCGAATCAGACCTGGGAGATTTTGTATTCGCAGGGAAATAGGCTGAAGAAAGTCTCTGGGATACTGGCAGGTTTTATTAGAAGGTGCCTTTTGCTGACCGCTATTAGTAAATACGATTTTGTGTTTATCCATCGGGAGGCATCACCGATCGGGCCGCCGGTGTTTGAATGGTGGATCTCTAAAGTCTTGCGCAAGAAAATTATCTACGATTTTGATGATGCGATATGGATGACCAATACCACTAGCCAAAATCGTGGCATTACTGACCTCAAATGGCATCATAAGGTGGGATCTATCTGCTCATGGGCGTACAAGGTAAGTGCAGGCAATGCATTCCTGGCTGACTATGCACGACAGTTCAACCCAAATGTGGTCATCAATCCCACCACCATCGAGACGGAAAATCTGCATATACCCATCCTCGCCCAAAACAAAGTCCCCGTTATTGGATGGACTGGAACTCACTCCACGCTAAAATACCTGAAGGCGATAATCGAACCGTTAAAAGCGTTGCAGGAAAGTCACGAATTTCAGTTTCTGGTCATCGCTGACAAAAAGCCGGATTTTCCAATTCCGAATCTCCAATTCATCCCTTGGTCCAAGGAAACTGAGATTGAAGATCTCAACAAAATCGACATTGGTGTGATGCCCCTGGAAGACAATGAATGGACCAAAGGAAAATGCGGCTTCAAAGCGCTACAGTTTATGGCTCTTGAAAAGCCGGTACTAGTATCACCAGTGGGGGTGAACAAGGAAATCGTGGAAGAGGGGGTGAGCGGCTTTCATTGTGTGTCTGATCATAAGTGGTTGGAAAAAATGAAATTGCTGCTTGGCGATGAGGCATTGAGGTCTAATCTTGGAAAATCCGGAAGGAAAAAGGTGGTTGAGGGATATTCGGTAGAATCGAATTGGGAGAATTTTTTGAGTTTATTCTCCTGATGGCTTTCAGGTTAAATAATCAATGCGCCGGAATGCTAGCCCGTCGCTTTCCTTGCACTTTTTATGGATTTGAGCAGGCGCTTGGCTTTTTTGTTTGCCTTGTCTTTATTGGAGGTCACCTTCCTGACTTCTTTCAGATAGCTTTCTGCTTCGTCGAATTGCCTCAACTCGATTGAGAGTTCGCCAAGGCTCAGCAACGAATGCACATGATAACCCATCTTCTCTGCACCGATCTCCTCACCATATTTTATTGCCAAAAGGTATGAGGCTTTGGCTTCCTCCGGTTGATCCAGGTATGAATAATACTGTCCCAGGAAAAATGATGCGTATCTCCCACTGTGCGCTTCATAGCCGAGGTAAGCGCTATCGATTTTGTTTAGGATGGATGCGCAGATAGGTTCCATTTTAGTGTATTGGCCGGTGGCGTAGAGCTGCCGTGCATAGTATCGCTCGAAGTAGGCATTGTTAGGAAAGGTCGTATGCAGGTACTCAGAGATAAACAACGCCTTGTGATGCTCGTTTTCCCCCGACTCTATTTTCATTAAGAAATATTGTGCCTCGGTTCGTGTAAAAAAGGCATTATTAGCCACATTCTTAAGCTGCTTATAGCCGAGTTCCTTGTCCCCATCATCAAAAAACATCATCACAGGCTTTAAGATTGGGTAGTTTTCCGGGATCCATTCCGCATAATAGTTGTACAACGCATCTCCAAACATGATCTCCGGGCCAAACTCCTCTTTGCCACGACAGTATTCCAGGAATTCGAGCGCGCGCTTGCCCTCAGCTGCTGCTTTGGTCCAGGATTTTCGCTCGGCATAGAGCCGCCCCTTGAAGGCATGTGCCGCCGCCAGGAAAAAACCACCTTCTACCTCACTGCCTTTAACAAATATGTTTTGTGCCAATAGGATCGAACTGTCCATATGCATCAAAAAAGCTTCATCGTATTGTTCGTCGTTCACATTAGGCATGATCCGCCACCATTGGCTCAGGCCAAGAAGAAAATAGGGTAGGGGATGCCAGGCGTATTTGCCCTTTAGCCAGCGAAACTGAGAATCTGCTCGCTGAAACTCAAAATTGTACATGCTGTTGATCCCATCGGTAGCCTCGATCTGAATTTCCGTGTCCAGCAACAGAATAGGGATGCTGTCTTTTTTTTGGCTATATGCCGAAAAGCAAGTAAAAAGAAATAACACGAGAATGGCTCGAGGCATAGGACCTATCTTTTGTACACGATCTTGTTGCCGTTGTTGTCCATGTCGAAGAGTATTTTCTTGGCCAGGCCTTCTCGAAATGACAAGACTTCAATGGAAGCCAAATCACGATCTACAGGCATAAACTCGGTGGTCTCTATGGACTCATATGGCAGGTGGATGAGCTCAAGAATGATGCCATCCTTTTGCAGGAAATTTTGAAAGTGGGCTTTACTGTCGTCCTTTACTTCCATCTCCTCAAACCCCATTTTCTCGGTGTACCATTTGAGTGTGGTGATATAGTCAGAAGAATTGATCGCAAAGAAATTGGCCTTGAGCTTGAAATCTTTTTCACCATCCGGCTGGTCAAAAAACTGCACCTTGGTACCATCCGGGTCTTTGAGGATCATCGTGCGCATCCCGAGATTTTCATCGAAATAGGGCTCGGTATGAAATTTCTGTTCGTATCGCTCGAAATACATTTGAAGACTATCAAACTGATTAGTTGTAAAGCCGATTTTATCAATTCCATGGATGTACTTTTTTCCTTTAGCAAATACAATCTGGTCTGTCAGTAGGGTGCTGCGGCCTTTCCTCAATGTGAGCTGGAAACCGTCACGCGTCATTTTTATGTGCTGCTCGGGACGGTACTCGCCAGCCCGAAACTTTAGAAAACGTCTGTACCACATTGCGGTGGTTTTCACATCTCGCACAATATGGGTAGCCCCGGTCATGTACAGGTCTTCGATCGACTGTGCACTGGCTGAATAGTCAGCCGAGATTAATGCCAGCGTGATCCAGATGGATAAAAAAGTGGGTAAGAACGATATACGAGATTTCATTTTTTAAAAATAATACGCTGTGATTATAAATTCACTTTATTGGTGTTTCAAAAAAAATTATAACGATCCAACCCACATAGTGCCTCAAACGTACTATTTTTGTGCCTATTTAAACTAAATCTAAATAAAGTTTAAAAGTCGTAGATGAGTAGTGACGAACAGATATTAGAAGAATTTACCTCCAAAGAATATGAGCATGGGTGGTCAGTGGATTTTGAAGCTGATGAAGCCCCTGAAGGGCTCAGTGAGGATATTGTTAGATTTATCTCAGCCAAAAAGAACGAACCTGAGTGGCTTCTTGAATGGCGTCTGAAGGCGTATGAAAAGTGGACTCAGATGGAAGAGCCGGATTGGGCCAATGTCAAGTATCCTAAGATTGATTACCAATCAATCAAGTATTACTCAGCTCCTAAGCAAAAAGAAACACCAAAAAGCCTGGACGATGTAGATCCTGAGTTGATCAAAACTTTTGAGAAGTTGGGAATTTCCCTAACCGAACAAAAGAGATTGACAGGTGTGGCAGTAGATGCGGTGATTGACTCAGTGTCCGTTGCGACTACTTTTAAAGAAACACTTGGTGAGTTGGGAATCATATTCTGCTCATTCAGCGAAGCAGTTAAAGAACACCCTGAGTTGATCAAAAAACACTTAGGTAGTGTTGTGCCGGTTTCTGATAATTACTACTCTGCCTTGAATTCTGCGGTTTTCTCAGACGGATCATTCTGCTACATTCCCAAAGGAGTGAGATGCCCAATGGAGCTTTCTACCTATTTCCGAATCAACGCAGCCAACACAGGTCAGTTCGAGAGAACCTTGATCGTAGCAGAGGAAGGTTCCTATGTGAGCTACCTCGAAGGTTGCACCGCCCCCATGAGAGATGAAAATCAATTGCATGCTGCGGTTGTTGAGATTGTCGCTGACACAAAGGCGGAAGTAAAATATTCGACCGTCCAAAACTGGTATCCCGGTGACAAGGACGGAAAAGGGGGTATCTACAACTTCGTGACCAAAAGAGGTATCTGCAAAGGAGATCACTCCAAGATTTCCTGGACTCAGGTGGAGACTGGATCGGCAGTGACCTGGAAGTACCCTTCTTGTATATTGAAAGGTGACTATTCCATCGGTGAGTTTTATTCAGTTGCAGTGACCAACAATTACCAGCAAGCGGATACGGGAACCAAGATGATCCATATCGGAAAAGGAACCAAGTCCAGAATTGTCTCAAAAGGTATCTCCGCAGGAAAATCACAAAACAGCTACCGTGGACAGGTGCAAGTAATGAAACGCGCGGAAAAAGCACGAAACTTCTCACAATGTGATTCCTTATTGATTGGAGATCAGTGTGGAGCCCATACCTTCCCATATATAGATATTGAAAACTCAACGGCTCAGGTCGAGCATGAGGCGACCACTTCTAAAATCGGAGAAGATCAGATTTTCTACTGTACTCAGCGAGGTATCGATGAAGAAAATGCAGTGGCGCTGATCGTAAATGGTTATGCCAAGGAAGTGCTGAACAAGCTGCCGATGGAGTTTGCAGTAGAAGCACAGAAATTGCTTGCATTGACCCTCGAGGGTAGTGTTGGGTAATTCCAATCAGACCTAATAAAAATTTTAAATCTCAAATATCAAATTTGAATTATGCTAAGCATAAAAAACTTACACGCTCAAGTAGAAGATAAAAAAATACTCAATGGGATCAACCTTGAGGTCAATCCGGGTGAAGTCCATGCCATCATGGGGCCTAATGGTTCTGGGAAAAGTACCTTGGCATCTGTGCTTGCGGGACGTGAGGATTTCGAAGTGACCGAAGGTTCTGTCGAGTACCTTGGAAACGACCTTTTGGATTTGGCGGCTGAAGAGCGCGCAAGAGAAGGTATTTTTCTTGCTTTTCAATATCCGGTGGAGATTCCGGGTGTCACTACTACCAACTTCATGAAGACAGCCTTGAACCAAATCAGAGAGCACAAAGGTTTGGAAGCGCTGGATGCAGTAGCTTTTTTGAAGCTGATGAAAGAAAAGATGGCTTTGGTTGAGATTGATCAGGCTTTATTGAGCCGATCTCTGAATGAAGGCTTCTCCGGTGGAGAAAAGAAAAGAAACGAAATCTTCCAGATGGCGATGCTAGAACCAAGACTCGCTCTTTTGGATGAAACGGATTCCGGCCTTGATATCGACGCACTTAGAATCGTAGCGAATGGTGTGAATGCCCTCAAAAATTCCGATAACGCGACCATCGTAGTGACGCACTACCAGCGACTATTGGACTACATTGTTCCGGATTTTGTTCATGTCCTGTACAAAGGCCAAATCGTAAAGTCAGGGACTAAGGAACTGGCTCTGGAGCTGGAGGAGAAAGGGTACGATTGGATCACCAAAGAATTGGATCACGCTTAATGAGTAGTTCTAAGAAAATATATGGAGAAGAGCTCGTCGCTCAGGCCGAGCAGTTTGTTTCTAAGCTGAACGGCAGTGCAGTTGTAGGTTTGGCTGACATCCGTCAAAAATCCCTGGCTACACTCAAGGGTGAAGGGTTTCCTGGCCCGAAAGCAGAGGAGTACAAGTTTACCCGAATGACCAAAGCGATCTCCGGGTTTGACTTTTCTCATATCAATGAGACCGGAACGTTGCCTGACGAAACCATTGAGGATATTCGAAAAAAGCATCAGGGTGCCAATGTGTTGTTTTTCATCAACGGTCAGTACAAGTCTGACATTTCAGATGTTGTTTCTCCTGAGTCTGAGGTGACGATCAAGTCTCTTTCTGACATTGAAAATTTTGATAGCCTGTTGGCAGAAAATCCTGATGCCTTCGCAGTTCAAAACGATGTGTTTGCCAATAGCGGGGTTGTCGTTGAGATAGCAAAAGGGAAGACAGTAGCCGCTCCGGTGATTTGTTATTACTTATCCAGCCGACAGGACTCTGAGGTAGGATTTGTGAAAAATATCTACTTGGCGAATGAAAGCAGCAAAGCTGATTTCGTGCATTTTCATTTGTCTTCGGACGGAGGCAAGACATACGTTAACGAATCTAAGAACTACATAGTAAAGCAAAACGCTCAGGTTAGCCTTTATAAAATACAGGATGAAAATGCTGAGGCTGTATATGTAGGTAATACAGATGTATATCAGGAAAGGGATAGTGTATTTTCTTCTTACGTGTTCACCTTTGGAGGGGAAATGGTGCGAAACAATCTAAACATCCGAGTGGATGGAGAAGGTTGTGAAAGCAATATGTTTGGCTTGTACCTGACCAAAGGAAAATCCCATGTGGACAACCACACCACGGTAGATCACATGCAGCCCAATTGCGAAAGCAATGAGCTCTATAAAGGCATTATTGATGATCAGTCCAGAGGGGTTTTCAATGGTAAAATCTACGTTCGTCAAGCTGCTCAGAAGACAAATGCGTTTCAGTCCAATGGAAATATTCTACTGAGCGATACGGCGATTGTCAATACCAAACCTCAGCTGGAAATATGGGCAGACGATGTGAAATGCTCACATGGATGTACCACTGGTCAGCTGGATGAAGAAGCGATTTTTTACTTGAGGGCCAGAGGAATTGACAAAGCGAAAGCCAAGTCGATGATTCTGTTGGCAAGTGTGGCCGAAGTGATCGAAAAAGTCAAGTTGGGCTGGTTGAAAGTCGAAATTACGGATAAAGTGGTCGAAAGACTCGATGTGTAATGGTTGAAACAAAATTGGATATAGAAGAAATCAGAAAACAATTCCCGATCCTCCATCAGGAGGTGAACGGGAAGCCGTTGATCTATTTTGACAATGCCGCTACCTCTCAGAAACCCCAGTCGGTCATCGATGCGTTGACGCACTACTACAATACCGACAATGCCAATATCCATAGAGGGATTCATACATTAGCAGAACGGGCTACAACGGCATTCGAGGATACCCGGAAAGCGGTTGCAAAATTCATCAATGCCAATGAAGCAGAAGAAATCATCTTCACAAAAGGAACCACAGAAGGCATCAACCTGGTGGCTTCCACTTATGGACGTAAGTTCATAGGTGAAGGGGATGAAATCATCATTTCTGGATTGGAGCACCACTCCAACATAGTTCCCTGGCAAATCCTCTGCGAAGAGAAAGGAGCTACATTGAAAGTGATTCCTGTCAACCAAAAAGGAGAGTTGATCCTTGAAGGATTCGAAAAGCTATTGTCTGATAAGACCAAACTTGTATCAGTCAATTACATATCTAATGCCCTTGGAACTATCAACCCCGTCAAGAAAATTATCGAGAAGGCTCATGCAGTAGGAGCGAAAGTCTTGATCGATGGAGCTCAGGCCGCACCGCACGCCAAAATTGATGTACAGGCTTTGGGTTGTGACTTTTTTGCATTTTCTGCGCACAAGGTTTATGGCCCAACTGGAGTAGGTGCACTTTACGGAAAACGAAATTTGCTGGAAGCCATGCCGCCCTACCAGGGAGGAGGTGAGATGATCAAAGAGGTGAGTTTCAACGGAACGACCTACAACGATATTCCTTACAAGTTCGAGGCGGGCACTCCAAACATCGGAGAGGTGATTGCTTTCAAGGCTGCCACTGAATTTGTTGAAGAGCTAGGTCAGGAAACCATTGCGGAGCACGAAAACGAACTCATGGATTATGCCAATGAGTTGCTCAAGGAAGTCGATGGTTTCAAACCTGTCGGTACAGCGGAAAAGAAAGCTAGTGTAATTTCATTCCTTATTGATGGGGTTCATCCTTTTGATCTTGGGCAGATTTTGGATGCAAAAGGCATTGCAGTTCGAACAGGTCACCATTGTGCACAGCCATTGATGGATCATTTCAATATCGAAGGAACGGTTCGGGCTTCTTTTGCTGTTTACAATACCAGGGAGGAAGTAGAAGTTTTTGTAGAGGCATTGAAGTCGGCCGTAAAGATGTTCAAAGCCTAATGTCAAGTATCAACACAATACAAGACTCGATCATCGAGGATTTCGGCATGTTGGACAACGACATGGAGATGACCATTGGCTATATCATGGAGTTGGGGTCGAAGCTTCCCGAATTTCCCGAAGATCAAAGGTCGGAAGAAAACATTGTTAAGGGTTGCCAATCAAAAGTTTGGTTGACAGCTGATCTAGAAGATGGAAAAGTCGTATATCAGGCTGATAGCAATACAGCGATTACTAAAGGTTTGGTGAGTTTGTTGTTGAGCATTTTGTCAGGACAGGATCCGGATGATATTTTGAATGCTGATCTTTATTTTAAGGAGAAGATTGGTATGAACCGGTTCATTGGTACCCAGCGATCCAATGGATTTGCAGCGATGATCAAGCAGATGCAGATTTACGCATTGGCGATGAAAGCAAAAATTGATGCGTGATGGAACAAAACGAGTTAAGAGAAAAAGTACTGGCCGCCATTAAAAACGTGTACGATCCGGAGATCCCGGTAGACGTGTACGAGTTGGGCCTGATTTATGAAATCAACGTTTTTCCGGTCAACAATGTCTATATCCTGATGACGTTGACCTCTCCTGCGTGTCCGTCAGCTGAGCAGATTCCCGATGAAATAAAGCAAAACATAGAGGCGATCGAAGGAGTAGGGAAAGTGGATGTGGAAGTGACCTTCGATCCACCGTACGAAACCGACATGATGTCCGAAGCAGCCAAGTTGGAATTAGGATTCATGTAAAGCCAGTCAACCAGAACACAAGAAAACTAGAGAACCAGAAAACAAGAAAAAACATGTATCCAGAAGAATTAGTAGCACCTATGAGAGCAGATTTGACTTCCGTTGGATTCGACGAGTTAAAGACTGCTGATGAAGTAACCAATCATTTAACAGACCACAAAGGCACCACTTTGATGGTGATCAATTCCGTATGCGGATGTGCAGCAGGAGCTGCACGACCAGGCGTGAAAATGGCTGTAGCGGGAAGCGAGAAAAAACCGAATCATTTGACCACTGTTTTTGCGGGCGTCGATCAGGAAGCTGTGGCCAAGGCACGTGAGTTTACTTTGCCTTATCCTCCTTCTTCACCTTCTATTGCTTTGTTTAAGGATGGTGAATTGGCGCACTTTGTAGAAAGACACCACATCGAAGGACGTAGTGCCGAGATGATCGCAGATCATTTGGTCAACGTTTTCGACGAGTTCTGTTAAGGAAACTTTCTATATCACCTCTATGTCATCCTGAGGCTCTCGAAGGATCTGAAGGTGATATTTTAATGAACTGAAAATGGCCCGAACTTACTCCAGCATGATGCCCTTGGGCACAATTGCTCCAGACTTTACTTTGCCCGATACCGTTTCAGGAAACGATATTTCACTTTCAGACCTTCGGATAGAAAAAGGGACGGTAATTATGTTTCTGTGCAATCACTGTCCCTATGTGATTCATATTCATGACGAACTCCTGAAGATTACGAATGAGTATGCCGAAAAGGGATTATCCTTTGTAGCGGTTTCATCTAATGATGTAGAAAACTACCCGGATGACTCACCTGAGAAAATGAAGGAACTTGCTGACGAAAAAGCATTCAATTTCCCGTATCTCTATGATGATACACAGGAGGTAGCCAAGGCTTATCAGGCTGAGTGCACCCCTGATTTTTTTGTTTTTGATGCGGATTTGAAATGCGTCTATCGTGGCAGAATGGACGGCTCGAGCCCGGGGAATGGAGTGCCTTTGACCGGGGAGGACTTGCGAATGGCCCTGGATAATCTACTGGCAGGCCTACCCATCGATACCGAGCAGCACCCAAGCATGGGTTGCAACATCAAGTGGAAAAGTTAGTATCTGGTAGTAGGTGTCAGGTTTTACGCACATGAGGTTAACTTTCCACTAATAACTAATAACTTTCAACCCAATAACTCATAACCCATGAGCGTTCATCAATCCAACATCAAGCGGGTCACCACTCACCAACTCCAGGAAATGAAAAAGCGTGGAGAGAAAATTTCCATGCTTACCGCCTATGATTATTCTATGGCCCGGATTTTGGACCAGGCAGGGATCGATGTGCTGTTGGTTGGGGATTCCGCCTCCAACGTAATGGCAGGTAACGAAACCACCCTGCCGATTACATTAGATCACATGATCTACCATGCGCAGGGCGTGGTGAAAGCCATTTCCCGGGCGTTTGTAGTGGTGGATATTCCTTTTGGGAGTTATCAGGGAGACTCTAAGGCTGCATTGGATTCTGCAATCAGGATCATGAAAGAGTCTGGTGCGCACAGCGTGAAAATGGAAGGCGGCGAAGAGATTAAAGAAAGTGTGGAGCGGGTGCTTTCCGCTGGCGTGCCGGTCATGGGACATCTTGGATTAACTCCTCAGTCTATTTACAAATTCGGAACTTATACCGTACGTGCCAAAGAAGAGGAAGAGGCAGACAAACTCATTCGTGATGCCAAAATTCTCGAAGAAGCAGGGGTTTACGCGATCGTTCTTGAAAAAATCCCAGGCAAACTGGCAAAGAAAGTTTCAGAATCCATCAGTATCCCGACCATCGGGATCGGTGCCGGACCGGACTGTGACGGGCAAGTGCTTGTCGTACACGATATGTTGGGTATCACCCAGGAGTTCAAACCCCGCTTCCTACGCCAATACGCTGACCTCAGCCAGGTGATCACAGAAGCCACTACAAACTACATCAAAGACATCAAGTCCGGGGATTTCCCTAATAAGGGGGAGAGTTATTAGCAGTAATGGGAGGTGAAGGTTTTTCTTGGTGGGCGGAAATTTCACGAAAAAATAATAGGCTATTACTAAAAGGCAAGCATGTAGCCACTTACAAAAATTTCGATAAGTCTTACATCACAGACTACATCATTTCAAGAAAACCCCTAATCCTGAAAGAAGCCTCCCCAGAATATTTGGAGGAGCTTAGGAGGAAACTGGCCTATCGAAGAAAAAAGGAGGTTAGAAGAAAACTGAAGGCGGCAGCGCTGACCCTCATAATCATCCTGGCGGTAGCAGGAATTCTATTTTGGTCTTAATTGGATATTGAAAGGCTGTATGAATCTAATCCTACTTTTCGTTACTTTTAAGTCATGAACAATACCGTCAAATCAAAAATTATTGATCTCGTACAAAACACCAAGGATGAACAGTTCCTTAATCAGTTGTATTCCATTTTGGATAGCAGGGTTCATTTCGAAGAGGGAAAACTTTTTGATCAGTTAAGCAACAAGCAAAAAGAAGAAACTCTTCAAAGTCTAGAGGACAGCAATGATCCAAATGAATTAGTCGACCATGATGAGTTTATGAAAGAAATCCGAGTCCAATTCGGATGATCGAAAATAAGGTCGTCATTGCGAACGAAACTAGCGACCGATAGGGAGATGGGTGAAGTGTGGCAATCTTGGTTTTGCTAACCGAGAACGAGATCACTTCGTCGAGATCTGTTCTGACATCTATCCATATTCCTTCATACTTTTTCGGTTAAAGGGCTTGGTCATTATTAGTCATTCTCCTCGTGATGACGAAAAATGAAATCATTCCCATGTCCTGTCCAAAAATGAATAGTGAAAGTGAATTTTTCATTTTCAACCCCCCAAACATTTAGTAACTTCGTGGCTCGATATACAGCAGGCAATTAACCTATTTTAATTCAGTTAATTACAATCATAAAATGGCAAAAATAATTTACACCAAAACGGACGAAGCACCAGCTTTGGCCACCTACTCTTTTCTACCGATGGTTCAGAAATTCACCCAGGCTGCTGGCGTGGAAGTAGAGACCCGCGACATCTCCCTCGCCGGTCGTATCATCGCGAACTTCCCGGACAATCTCACGGACGAACAAAAAATTGGTGATGCCCTTGCTGAGTTGGGCGAGTTGGCGAAAACCCCGGAGGCCAACATCATCAAATTGCCAAATATCAGTGCATCCATCCCCCAACTACAGGGAGCGATCAAGGAGCTTCAGGCGCAAGGCTATGATATTCCTAACTATCCTGAGGAACCCAAAACCGATGCAGAAAAAGAAATTAAGGCTCGATACGCCAAAGTATTGGGTAGCGCAGTAAACCCTGTGTTGAGGGAAGGTAACTCGGATAGACGAGCGCCTAAGGCAGTAAAGAATTATGCCAAAAGCCACCCCCACTCAATGGGTGCATGGACAGCTGACTCCAAATCTCACGTGGCTAGCATGTCAGAAGGAGACTTCTTCGGTAGCGAAAAATCAGTAACGATAGACGCAGCGACTGAAGTGAAAATCGAATTTGCTGGGGCTGACGGTTCTTCTCAGGTATTGAAGGACGGCATCGCTTTGCAGGCAGGTGAAATCATCGATGCGGCTGTGATGGACACCACAAAATTGAAAGCATTCATCGCTGAGGAAATTGCAGACGCGAAAGCTCAGGGAATTTTGTTCTCGCTTCACATGAAAGCGACCATGATGAAGGTTTCCGATCCTAAGATCTTCGGAGCGGCTGTGGAGGTATTCTACAAAGACGTTTTTGAAAAGCACGGTGATTTGTTCGCTGAGCTAGGTGTAGATGCCAACAATGGATTGGGTGATGTTTACGCTAAAATCCAGGGACATGCCAAGCAGGCTGAGGTAGAAGCCGACATCATGGCTGTATATGCGGATAGCCCTGATTTGGCCATGGTCAATTCTGACAAAGGAATTACCAACCTACACGTACCAAGTGATGTGATCATTGACGCTTCTATGCCCGCAATGATCCGTACTTCAGGCCAAATGTGGAATAAAAACGGAAACCAGCAAGACACCAAAGCGGTGATTCCAGACAGAAGTTATGCTGGTGTATACCAGGCAGTGATCGAAGATTGTAAAGCCAATGGTGCTTACGATCCTTCTACCATGGGTAGCGTGCCTAACGTCGGTTTGATGGCTCAGAAGGCTGAAGAATACGGTTCGCATGACAAGACCTTCCAGTTGGAGGCAGCGGGCTCTGTGAAAGTAGTGGACGCTGCTGGAAACGTATTAATCGAGCAGCCTGTAGGTGCTGGTGACATCTTCAGAATGTGTCAGGTGAAAGACGCTCCCATCAAAGATTGGGTGAAATTGGCCGTAAGTCGTGCAAGTGCTACAGGAGTTCCTGCGGTATTCTGGTTGGACGAAAACAGAGCCCACGATGCTGAGCTTATCAAAAAAGTAAACGCATACCTTCCTGAGCATGATACAGAGGGTTTGACCCTATTGATCAAATCTCCAGTGGAAGCCACAAAATATTCAATCGAAAGAATCAGAAAAGGTGAGGATACCATCTCAGTGACCGGAAACGTTTTGAGAGATTATTTGACAGACCTTTTCCCGATTTTGGAAGTAGGTACCAGTGCGAAAATGCTTTCGATTGTTCCATTGATGAACGGTGGAGGTTTGTTCGAAACGGGTGCCGGAGGATCTGCGCCTAAGCACGTTCAGCAGTTCGAAAAAGAGGGTTACCTACGATGGGATTCTTTGGGTGAGTTCCTTGCATTAGCTGTTTCTTTGGAGCACCTAGCTGGCGCTTTTGACAACCCTAAGGCTCAGGTATTGGCAGAAACTTTGGATGCAGCGACTTCTACTTTCCTGGAGAACGACAAATCTCCAACCAGAAGATTGGGTGGGATTGACAACAGAGGTAGCCACTTCTACCTGTGCATGTACTGGGCTCAGGAGTTGGCAGCACAATCTAAAGATGCTGACCTTCAGGCGAAGTTTGCCGGATTGGCCAAAGCATTGACCGACAATGAGCAGAAGATTGTAGATGAATTGATCGCTGCTCAGGGAAGCGCTCAGGAAGTAGGCGGATATTTCCAGCCTGATTTTGAGTTGGCTTCTAAGGCCATGCGACCAAGCGCTACTTTGAATGCGGCATTAGAAACGGCTTAATATTAATTGTCATTTCGACTGAAGGGAGAAATCTAAACGTCAATAAGATTTCTCCCTTCATTGCATTACGCTCGAAATGACAAAGATGGAGATTTCCAACACCTTCCTTTGCTTCTCTCCGTATGTACTATCTTTAAGCCCAAATGGAGTTCACCGATTATCAAATATTATTAGCGTTCGCAGTAGGCGGATTGATTGCCATCATCGGACCGATGGTAGCCAGCAGACTGCTTCGCCCCAATCGCCCGAATGAAGAAAAGCTCACCACTTATGAGTGTGGTGAAGATCCTACAGGTACTGCATGGGGCAAATTCAACATCCGTTTTTATGTGATTGCCTTGGTATTTGTTCTATTTGAAACAGAATTGCTGTTTCTATTTCCATGGGCGATCGTTTTTGGTAATGAAGATTTGAATGCTGCCACCAATGGTCAATGGGGACTTCTAGCCTTCACTGAAATGGGCTTGTTCATTCTGATCTTGGCCATAGGCCTGATCTATGTCTGGGGCAAGGGATTCCTCAATTGGGAAAAACCGAAGGTGGAGGTGATGGAATGGAATAATGAAATTCCCGAAAAACTGTACAACAACATCAATTCGAAATACGAAAAGGCATAATTTTCAATTCTCAACTATCCACTTTCAATTAATAAAATGAAAGGCTTACTCGATCAAAAATTCAGCAATGGCGGGGTGATTATCAGCAACCTCGAGGATCTGACCAACTGGGCACGGATGTCAAGCATCTGGCCGATGGGATTTGGTTTGGCATGTTGTGCGATCGAGATGATGGGAGCTTATGCCTCGCAGTACGATTTGGATCGGTTTGGAGTGGTGCCACGAGCCAGTCCCAGGATGTCGGATGTGATGATCGTAGCTGGGACGGTGACCTACAAAATGGCGGATCGTGTTCGTAGACTATACGAGCAAATGGCCGAACCAAGATACGTGATCTCCATGGGCTCCTGCTCTAATTGCGGCGGCCCCTATTGGGAGCATGGTTATCATGTAGTGAAAGGTGTCGATAAGATCATTCCTGTGGATGTATATGTGCCGGGATGCCCCCCACGACCTGAGGCATTGATTGGTGGGATCATCAAACTCCGGGAAAAAATTGATGGGGAAACGTTGGTGGAGCCGGAAGGCTTACGCGAAATCGTAGAAAAACTGGACTAATGGAAATCGAAGAAATAAAAAATGAGATTACCAGACTCTTCGGAGAGGAATCGGTGATTTCCATTGACGATAATGCTACGCCCAAGGCACTGGTTGTTAAGCCTGAATTGATCAAGGATATTTGCAAGGTCATTACAGAGCGTGAGAACCTGTACTTCGATTTGCTTTCCTGCATCACAGGCATTGACAATGGCCCTGAGGCGAATACCATGGAGGTGATTTACAATCTCTATTCCATCCCAATGGAGCATGCCTTGATGCTCAAGGTGATATTGCCAAGAGAAAATCCTGAGGTGGATTCGTTGGCTGCTGTCTACGCTGCAGCCGAGTGGCATGAACGTGAAGCATACGATCTTTTGGGAATTCAATTCAAGAATCATCCGGATTTGAGAAGGATTTTGATGCCGGCCGATTGGGAGGGACATCCTTTGCGCAAGGACTATGTGGAGCCCGAAGAATACCGAGGCATGAAGACGATCAGAGAGGAGGGTGACCCGGTATGAGTCAGGTAGTAGAATACAAATATCGCCCTGAGAATCTCAACGAATCAGCCCCTAACCTCTACAAGGAAAAGGATCTGAAAAGCGAGGAGATGATCCTCAACATTGGACCGCAGCACCCCTCAACCCACGGAGTGCTTCGGTTGGAAGTAATTACCGACGGGGAGATCGTCGTGGACGTGGTGCCTCATTTGGGTTATCTACATCGATGCTTCGAAAAGCATACTGAGTCGGTACCATTCAATGCGGGCATACCCTTCGTAGATCGTATGGACTATGTCGCAGCCATGAACTCCGAGCATGCCTGGGCCATGGGCGTGGAGCGGATGCTGGGTATAGAAAACGACATTCCGAAAAGGGTGGAGTACATACGTGTATTAGTCGCCGAGCTCAATCGTATTGCTTCGCACTTTGTGGCGATCGGTACTTATGGATTGGATATTGGGGCATTCACACCCTTCTTGTGGCTGATGCGCGACAGGGAGCACATCCTCCGTATGCTGGAGTGGGTGAGCGGTTCGCGGATGCTTTACAACTATATCTGGGTCGGAGGACTTTTCTATGACCTTCCCGTGGGATTCGAGGAACGCTGCAAGCAGTTTATCGACTACCTCAAGCCCAAGCTCAAGGAACTGGATGACGTACTCATCACCAATAAGATTTTCATCGAGCGTACGGCTAATATTGGGATACTCCCAAGGAATATGGCCATCAACTATGGCATCACCGGCCCTATGCTAAGAGCCTCCGGTCTACGCTATGATTTGCGGAGAGTAGATGGTTATTCTGTGTACCCTGAGCTGGATTTTGACATTCCGATAGGAAAGGGTGAAATGGGAACCATCGGTGACTGCTGGGACAGAACCTGGGTGAGGGTAGAGGAAGTGAAGCAATCGGTGAAGATCATCGAACAGTCACTTGAAAAACTCACCAAAGAGCACAAGCGCACTAAAGACTTTGATCCAAGGGTTGCAGTACCTAAGAAAATCCGCCCCAAGGCGCAGGACTTTTACGTGCGAGCCGAAAACCCTAAAGGAGAATTGGGTTTTTTCTTCCGTACCGACGGAAGATCAGATATCCCCGTTCGCTCCAAGGCCAGGGCTTGTAGCTTTTCTAATCTTTCCGTGCTGGCGGACATTTCCAGAGGGCACATGATAGCTGATCTGGTGGCGATTATTGGGTCCATCGATATTGTGATGGGTGAGGTAGACCGATAAATGGAATTTTGTCCTAACTTTAGTAGGACTAAATTTTCCAAACATGGATCTCAACCTTTGCATCAAAATCCTCAATGCCGAGCAGATTCGGCAAGCCGATCAATTCACCATCAAAAATGAGCCCATCGCTTCCATAGATTTGATGGAACGGGCGTCAGAGGTTTTTGTAGATACGTTTGTAAAGAAATTCAAAACTAAAACCCCGGTCTACGTTTTTTGCGGTACCGGCAACAATGGGGGGGATGGCCTTGCCATTGCACGCCTGCTTATCGAGCATGAATATCGAGTGGCAGTTTACATCATTGGCGATCCTAAAAAAGGATCACGAGACTTTCAGCTCAATCATGAATTGGTCAAGTCTTATTTGAATCCGGTCTACTTGGAATCGAAAAAGGACTTTCCCGTGCTGGTAAAAGATCTAGTCATCATCGATGCCATATTTGGTTCGGGGTTGAGTCGGGGAGCGAGTGGCACATATGGTGAGCTGATCGATCATATCAATGACTCAGCCTGTGCGCGGCGGGTAGCTGTAGATATCGCATCCGGGCTTGGATGTGACGAAGTGTTTACTGATGGAAAGGTGATGGAGGTGTCCCATACGGTCACTTTTCAGGTGATCAAGCTGTCTCATTTATTTCCCCAAAATTATGCGCATTCAGGTCATGTAGACCTGGTAGATATTGGGTTGGACGCTGAGTTTATTCACACTCTTCGGACGGATTATTATTATCTCACCCGAGCTTTCGCCAAATCGATCTACAAGCCGCGTCCTAAGATCATGCACAAAGGCCGGGCAGGGCATGTGCTCCTCATGTCGGGCAGCAAAGGAAAAATGGGGGCAACCTCCCTATCGGGAAAGGCAGCACTCAAGGCCGGCTGTGGATTGCTCACCTGCTACGTACCCAAATGCGGCCTTGACATCATCCAAACCAATCGGCCCGAGGCGATGGTGGAGGAAGATGCCGGTGACACCTACCTTACCACCATTCCTGATTTGGAAAGGTACAACGCGATCGCAGTGGGGCCCGGTATTGGAACGGAACCAAAAACCGGAGAGGCACTGAGCCAACTGTTTTCAGAAAGCCAAGTGCCGTTGGTGATCGATGCGGATGCACTTAATCTCCTGTCTCAGGATAAAAAAATATTGAACGCTCTTCCCAAAGGATCAGTCCTTACGCCACACCCGGGAGAGTTTAAGCGAATGGTGGGTGTCTGGAAGGATGACTATGAACGATTGCAGTTGCAAATCCAGTTTGCACAAAAGCATGAGGTGGTCGTAGTACTCAAGGGGGCACACACCAGCATCGTCGGTCCGGGTGGTCGTGTATTTTTCAATAGTACTGGCAATCCTGGCATGGCTACTGCCGGCAGCGGAGATGTGCTCACCGGGATAATCACATCCCTCCTTGGGTTGGGCTATCCTGCGTTGGAGGCCGCTATTCTGGGAGTGTATATCCATGGTCGTGCCGGTGACCTTGCAGCACAAAGAGGGGGGATGGAGGCGCTGATCGCGTCAGATATTATTGCCCATTTAGGCAAAGCGTTCCAAGAGTTGTACTGAGCCATACGCTGGTATTTGGACGAAATGTCCACTATTTGATCCTCATTTGTTTACGTTTCGTCGAAAATGTAGGCATGCATACCTTATTTAGAAAAATATTTTTTAAATTCTACTACAACCAAAGGAGGTATTGACCGTACTTTGTAAAGCAGTGTTTTGGAGAATAAAAAAATATGGGTTTGAAAAAAACGATATTGATGGCATTGATGATGGGTTCTTTTCTGGCAGTGGGTCAGCAAAAGGATTCCAACAATATCAATATTGAAAACACCCCACTGATCCCAGTCAACCAAATCGAAGTATTTCCTAACCCGTCTGTAGACTTCCTCATGGTGAGCATCGCCAATTCTACTTTGCTGGAGACCAAGATTGAAATACACAGCGTTATCGGCAATAGTCTTGATCTGGACATCGAGCAGGTGGGAAGAAGCCAATACAGGATTGACGTTAAAGAATTTGCCACCGGCTATTATTTTTTGGTGATCAAAGACGATCAGACCCAGTTTAAAAAAGCCTTTAAGTTTCTCAAGAAATAATTTTGAACAGCAATAATGAAAAAGTCCTGCTTCTCTCGAGGCAGGACTTTTTATTTGTATCGTTATGACTAAGCTTTAGTCCAACAGGTACCTGTATTTCTGAAAGGTCTCAAGGTACTTCTGGGCAAGCTCCGTGTCATCCGTACCACGGAATGCCCGTGCTATTTCGCTCAGCGTAATCAGGTTTTTCTGCAGATCAAAGTCGGTGCCATTGCCGGTCTCCGCTATGTAGGCGAGCATCGCATCAGCACGCTGAGTCATAAGCTCCGCCATTTCTATTGCCTTTTCTTTTTCGTCCAAATAGATCAGATAGCCCACCTGTTGCACACTGAAGTGATCATAGCGAATGACGCTATCAGGAATCACCGTCATGCATCGCTCTAAAACCTCTGCAGCCCTGTCTTTTTTGCCTTCGTTGATCAGTTCTTCGATCAGGGTGTTGAAGCTGGCGCGATGGTTCAGTACAAAGTTTCTGTAGTCCTCAGAGTAGTACACGTTTGGATTATCCAGCTCTCTCCAATGAAATTTGTTCATCATCTTGTCGTACATCATGTCGGTGTTGACAAACATTTCATTTTCAGGATTTCTAATTGGCAGCAGCCTGAATGCATTTCCTTCCTGTACCATGTATCGTCTCAGATTGAAATTCACACTTGAGGCGGAAGTATTGTTGAAATAGATCGGACGCTCCCAGTTGTTGTTGACAATCAAATCGAGGATGGCAAGATCCTTTTTCTCAAGTCCTCGACCCTTCATGGTGAAGCTCATGTTGTCTTTGAGCAAATGCTTGTACTGGTCAGGGATAATGCCCATCTCTAATACACCTACCGAATCAACAGGAACGTAGAAGTTCTTCGTCGGTACGGAGTTGTAGTTGCTCAGCTGGGTCGGCACCTGGATGGCCGGATGCTCGTCTCGTATCAGCTTCAAATACTGTCCCGCGTTGATCGATCCGGACTTAAGGTTCTTCTCCACAAATGGCAAATAGTCATTCAATCCACCTTGCTGGTAATTTTCAATGGTCAACCCAAAAGGAAGAGGTTTTGACTCATAGGCATCGCGCATCATCTGGGCGATGTACCAGTCGGTGTTGAAGTAGCTTAGTACAATGACTCTGACGTCTGTCCTGAACCCTTCGACCTCCTGTACATACCACAAAGGGAATGTGTCGTTGTCCCCGCCGGTAAAGATGATTGCATTTTCTTCACATGAGGCCAGGAAGTTCTTCGCTGAGTCTACTGAGAAGTACCGGTCAGATCGGTCATGATCATCCCAGCCTTCGGCAGCCATAATTGCTGGTGCTGTCGCCCCAATTAGAGTAGCTACGAGCACTGTGCCTACGTTCTTATTCATGAGCGCAGCCAATCCATTGAAAAGAGCAATCACTCCAAGCCCAATCCAAATCGCATAGGCGTAATATGACCCAGCATAAATGTAGTCCCGTTCTCTAGGCTCAATCGGAGGGGAGTTTAGATACAGCACAATGGCCGCCCCGGTGAGGAAAAACAGCATCGCCACGAAGGAGAAGTTTCTCAGGTCGCGATAGTACTGGAATATCAAGCCTGCCAGGCCCAGGAATAGTGGGATCATAAAGAAAGCATTCCTTCCGCGGTTTTGGGACAATTCCTCGGGTACCTCGTCCAGTGCATCCGCGATGCCCAGCCATCCGGCCATCTGAATGTCAGAGGCACGTCCGGCAAAATTCCACATGAAGTACCGGAAGTACATCGTACCCAGCTGATGTCTAAACAAGTACATCAGGTTGTCTACAAACGACGGCTTCTCGCCTGCGCCAAGGCGCATGATGCTGCGGTATTTTTTTACATGAGCCGGTTGATTGCTATAGGCCCGAGGCAGAATGGTCGTGTGCTTGGGATCGTAGATATTGTCAAGCTTGTAGTCTGTGATTTCGTATTTCTCTTTGCCCTTGGTGTACACAGCCTCACCTCTTTTTTGATCCTTGAGCTCTGCGGTGAAGTACTGACCATGTAGAAGCGGTCGGCTTCCATACTGCTCACGCTTGAGGTAGGATACATAGCTCATTACATCCTCAGGGTTGTTTTCATCGATTGGTGGGTTGTAGTTTGATCGGATCAGGATGATCGAATACGATGAATAACCGATCAGGATAAAGGCAAACG
This sequence comes from Reichenbachiella sp., assembly GCA_965222305.1. Classification (GTDB taxonomy): domain Bacteria; phylum Bacteroidota; class Bacteroidia; order Cytophagales; family Cyclobacteriaceae; genus Reichenbachiella. Next base: position 2,663,615 of record OZ244943.1, on the reverse strand, counting down.
AAACCAAAATGGTGTTGATACGGCTGACGCTGAGTTGATCGATCACTTTTTCTCTTTGAGTTCCCTCAAAAAACAAATACCAGATCGCAATGCCCGGGATGATCCCGAAAACACTAATTACGGCAGTTTTATTGATGTCCTTACCAAAAGAAAAGTGCACCGCAAGGATTGAAATGATCGCCAGCACAAATGAGTATACCGGATTCAATCCTGTGATGATGTTGATCAAAAAGAACAGGATCACTATGGAGCTGATCAACACAAACAAGTTGTTTAGCTTTTCGTCGACCGCTGTACGATAGATTCCATATATAATGTAACTGATAAACAGGGTCACAAATACTGCGACTCCCATTCCGAAGGGCAGCCCTAGATTATTGACAAACCCTATTTCAAATTTTCCTGCCAGGGCAGGCAGGCCGGGGATAATCCCCTCCATGATGATGAGCACTATGGCACCGGAAGCGATCAGCGTCCCTATGATTCCTTTTACTGAAGCTACCTCTCTTCTTTTGAAGTAGTAGATCAGACCCAGGGCCGGCACAGTGACCAGGTTGAGAAGGTGGACCCCGATACTCAAGCCGACCATGTAGGCGATCAGGATCATCCAGCGATTTTCATGTGCCGGGTCTTTGATGTTTTCCCATTTGAGAATGGCCCATACCACGAAGGCTGTGAAGAACGACGACATACCATATACCTCAGCTTCCACAGCAGAGAACCAAAACGAATCGGAAAAAGTATAAGCTAGTGCCCCGATCAGGCCACTGCCAATCACCAATAGGTCACCAGTAGTGCCTTCTACATTTACCAGTTTTTTCGCCAGGTGCGTGATCGTCCAGAATAGGAACAAGATGGTGAACCCACTGCTAAGCACACTTACCATGTTGATCCAGTAGGCGACTTGCGTGGTGTCACCACCGGCCAGGAAAGAAAACATCCTGCCTATGAGTAGGAAAAAGGGCGCTCCAGGAGGGTGGGGCACTTCGAGTTTGTATGATACCGCGATAAACTCCCCACAGTCCCAGTAGCTGGCGGTGGGTTCTACAGTGAGTGCATAGACTGTAGTAGCGATGATAAAAGTGATCCAACCGGTCAGGTTATTCAATTTGTTGTAATCGAGCATGTCTTCGAATTATTAGGAATGGCGAAAATAAGGAATAATTGATAATTCAAATGGTAGTGATTATGAACTTGTCATATGGGCTTTTACCAATTTTCGCACCTTTGGCAGATTATTGCGTTATTCTTATTTACTTTCCATTTTATTTCAGTTAATACCGCATTTCAATGGCCCAAATTCATAGCCTCCAATCCATTCTCGTTTTTATATTTTTTTTCTCGTTCGCCTTGTGTCATGCGCAGGTAGACGATGCCGAATATGTGGTGTATGATGAGACTGAAGGCCCCGGAATCTACCGCGCCTCGGAGACTCGCTATTTTGATCTGCTGCATACAGAGCTGGCTGTTTCTTTCGATTGGGAAAAGCAATATGTGCTGGGAAAGGCGAACCTGACACTCACACCGTTGTTTTTTGAGCAGGACGAGTTGGTGTTTGACGCAAAAGGCATGGGCATCAATAAGGTGGCACTTGTAATGCAGGGTGAAATGAAAGCCCTGGAATACAAGTATGATGATTTGGAACTAACCATTTCCTTTAATGATTTGATCCAGCCAAACGATACCCTTGAGGTTTTCATAGATTATGTTGCCAAGCCTATGGAATTGGAAACAACCGGAGGTACTGCCATAGAAGACAACCGCGGTTTGTATTTTATCAACCCGTTGGGCGAAGACCCCGGTAAGCCCCAACAAATCTGGACACAGGGAGAAACAGAGGCTTCATCGGCATGGTTTCCGACCATCGACGCCCCTAATGAGCGTTGTACACAGGAGATTTCGATCACCATAGAAGATAGGTTCAATACCCTCTCCAATGGAGTCTTAACAAAATCCACAAAGAACCCTGATGGCACTCGCACCGACACATGGTCTATGGACAAGCCGCATGCACCGTATTTATTCATGCTGGCCATTGGGGAATATGCCGTGATAGAAGATGAATGGAATGGCCTGTCGGTACGGTATCATGTAGAAAAGGAATACGAACCGCACGCCCAAGCGATTTTCGGGAATACCCCGGAGATGATGACCTATTTTTCGGAATTGCTCGGCTATTCTTATCCATGGCCCAACTACGACCAGGTAGTGGTGCGGGATTTTGTATCCGGTGCTATGGAAAATACCTCCAGCTCGACTTTTATGGAAAGCGTGCAGATCACCCAGAGGGAGTTGATTGATTACAATTGGGACGACATCATTGCACACGAGCTTTTCCATCAATGGTTTGGGGATTTGGTGACCTGTGAGTCCTGGTCAAACCTCACGCTCAACGAGGGCTTTGCCAGCTACTCCGAGTACCTGTGGCGTGAGCATAAGTATGGTCAGGATGAAGCGGACTACCATTTGATGACGGATAACGAAACGTATTTTGATGAGGCCGCCTACGATCCTAAGAATTTGATTCGATACTACTATGAGGATAAGGACGATATGTTTGACCGGCACTCCTATAATAAGGGAGGTGCGGTATTGCACATGCTTCGAAATTATCTAGGAGACCGGGCTTTCTTTGCAGGGCTGAAAAAGTATTTGCATGACAATGCCTATCAGTCGGTAGAGCTGGCCAATCTTCGGATGGCGTTTGAGGCGGTGTGTGGTGAGGATCTCAACTGGTTTTTTGACCAGTGGTATTTTGCTCCGGGGCATCCGTACATTTTTGTGGAACATGCGTGGGACAGCGATACCCTGACCGTGATCGTAGAGCAGGCTCAAGAGGGGCAGATATACAAGCTGCCGGTATTCATTGATGTGTGGCAGGGTGGCGAACGCAAGAGCTATCCGGTAGAGGTGGCAGAGGCTTCTGAGATTTACCAGTTTCCTATGACGGAAAAGCCTGATTTGGTCGTGTTTGATGGGGAGCGACATCTACTCGCCGAGATTTCACATGAGCATACCGAGGAAGAGCTGATCTTTCAATTGAAAAATGACCCTTCTTTGTACGGTCGGCTACAGACCATGGACAGCCTGTACTCTTTTAAGAGCAAGAAACTCATCGATGCTGCTCTTCAGACAGCCTTTGAGGATCCACATTATTTGATCCGGCAGTATGCGGTGGAACACCTGATTGAGAAGCGCGTCAAACTGAAGAAATACGAAAGCCAGGTTGTGAAGCTGCTAAAAGATGAATCTTCGCATGTGCGCACGATGGCATTGACGTATGTGGGTAGGCAGGACTTTGAGGCGTATAAAGAGACAATTGTAAATGCACTAAATGATACGTCTCTTATGGTGACAGGAGCAGCGATTAATCAATTTGTAGAGAATGACGAGGAGGTGCCTGCAAATGCCTTGACGGAACTATCAGGTGAAAATAATTTGAATATCCTGGTGCCACTGGGGATGTACTATGCAAAGCAGGAGGGCGAAGAATCTTTTCAATGGTATGAACAAAAGATCGAGGAAGTAAAGGCTCAAGATCTTTACTACTTCATTCAGGTCTATGCCGAAAAGCTGCTGTCGGCTCCCATGCCCTATCGCGAGAGCGCCGCTCGGAAGTTTGAAGAACTAGCCAAGAACGGCTCGCACTATACAGCACGATTGGCGGCTTTTCAGGCGCTGCATCTCCTGTCGGATATCGACGGGGTAGACGAGAGCATCGAATACATTCGTAAGAATGAAACCGACGAGAGGTTGCTGGAGTACTATGAGCAGTTTTGATGAGGGCGGTTTATTTATAATCCCATCAACCCATCAATCGAACTGCTCGATACAAAGTGATAATTCGGCCGGGCTTTATCATATATAGACAGGGCCATTCCTTTTCCTCCCTCTGTTTTGATCATCTCCTTATATAGTGGCATCAGGAATTTTCTTCTGCCGGTCACGATCAGAAACTCTTCCAGTCTTGAATAACCTGCTTCGTATTCACTCCTTATTATATGTATTGCCCAGGCAGCGAATATTTCGCTGTTGCCACTTTGCGTGAATCCAAAGGCCCGGTCAAGATTGGACATTTGCTGCAGCGAAAGAGAATCAGGAAACAGGCTGATGAAGTGTAGCCATTCATGGGTGCTCCAGCTATCACTCCCATAGGACGAAACCATCACCTCTTCATTTTCATCCTTCAGCCAGCTCTCCAGAGCATTGGCCACATTTTGGAATTTATCCGATTGTGGGATAGGACAGTTTTCAGGTAGTCCAGCTTGGTAGATCCATTCGTTGAAAAACTCATCAGCCAGCTTGATGTCATAGGCTTCTACCATTTCAGTCTTTAGGATTTTCAGGAACTCCTCTGTGGTCATTACTTTGAAAGCATTTTGTGCAAAGTAATCTTTAAGGAAACTATCAAACCGCTCTCGGCCAAAGGTCTCCTCCAGCAGCCTGAGGAAAAAGTATCCCTTATCATAAGCAATGGCGGTCATGCCATCATCAGGATTTCGACCGGCTAAATCCAGTTTTAAGGAAGTGTCCTCCTTCTTTCCGTAGGCAATCATATCAGTCATTTCCTCCTTGAGACCGTGGAGTGATAGAAGAGCGAGCATTTCGGAGTACTCACGGCCATAGACCTCCTCCATGATCCGGTATTCGAAGTAGACGGTGAAGCCTTCGTTGAGCCAAAAATCATTCCATGTGGCATTAGTCACCAGATTGCCCGACCAGCTATGGGCCAGCTCATGTGCCACAAGGCTGGTGAGGGATTTATCACCGGCCAGGATGGTAGGAGTGGCAAAAGTGAGTCTCGGATTCTCCATTCCCCCGAAAGGGAAACTTGGGGGGAGTACGATCAGGTCGTATTGATCCCATCGATATTTGCCGTAGAGCCCTTCGGCAGCTTCGATCATTTGCTCCAGGTCTTCAAATTCGAATGCCGACTTTTCCAAAAGAGATGGTTCGGCATAGACTCCACTTCTGTCTCCGAGAGAGGCGAACTGAACATCACCAACAGCTAGTGCCATTAGATAGGCAGGGATGGGCTGCGCCATTTCAAAAGAATAAACACCGGTAACGTTTTTCTCCGTAGGGTTGGAGGCGCTCATCAATGCCAGCAAACCCTTCGGTACGCTCACTGTAGCGTTATAGGTAAACCGAATGCCGGGGGAATCCTGAATAGGAATCCATGATCTTGCCAGGATCGCTTGTGACTGAGTGAATAGGAACGGAGCCTTCTTGTCAGCAGTTTGTATCGAATCGAGCCATTGGATCGCCTCGGCTGCCGGGGAGGTAATGTATTCAATGGTTACGTTCTTGGTGACCTTATTGATTTGTATGGTGAGTGGTGCGCCGAGATGGGTCTGACTATCACCTAATTCAAAGTTCAGGGTTTCGTTGTTTCCATTTTTTACCGACAGTATTTCAAGATCCTTGGTGTCAAGGATGAGTTGAGAAGCATCAGCAGCAGACTCAATCGTATATTGAGCGGTAGCAAAAATCTTTTTCTGATCGAAATTAATCCGGGCAGTCCATTCGAGATGCTTAATCTTCGATTGGTCGGGGCGGGCAAAACTGTGGGGGTCGTTGAATGTCATAGAGGATTCGTTAGGGGTTGTTTCTGTCATACAGGAGTTGAGTAATGATAGGGTCAGGATAGTGATAGAAATCAGAATGGAGAAGCGCACGTTTTTTTGGGTTTTGATTCGACATAATTCTCGACGGTAAAAATGCAGGAAAACCTCTTTTTTTAAAAACATGTGAAGGTGCAGAAAATAAATTTCCAAAAATTTGAATAAGAATCAAAAGCATATAATTTTGCACTTCCTTAAAAAAATGTGGCTGAACGAAAGCGCATTTTGAAGAGGTGAGTTCTTTAAAAAATTGTACCGGGGGGATACCAAAGCGGCCAACTGGGACGGACTGTAAATCCGTTGACTTATGTCTTCGCAGGTTCGAATCCTGCTCCCCCCACCATTGGCTTTGATCCTGTTGGATCAATGATCAAACAAGCGGGAGTAGCTCAGTTGGTAGAGCGACAGCCTTCCAAGCTGTAGGTCGCGGGTTCGAGCCTCGTCTCCCGCTCTTTGTTTTAAATTGATTAGCCGATGTAGCTCAGGGGTAGAGTGCTTCCTTGGTAAGGAAGAGGTCACGGGTTCAAATCCCGTCATTGGCTCTGCTATCTGGCAACCCATATTGATGGGATCGGTTGAAAATAATTTGGCCATGCTTTTTGGGTATGGTTTATTTTTATATTTATAAATAAAATCTTTTAACTAAAATAGAATTTTACAGTCATGGCTAAAGAAACCTTTGACCGTTCGAAACCTCACGTGAATATTGGAACAATTGGCCACGTGGATCACGGAAAAACTACCTTGACCGCTGCTATCACTAAAGTTTTGGCAGAAAAAGGTCTTGCTGAAAACAGGGACTTCTCAACAATTGATAACGCTCCTGAAGAAAAAGAAAGAGGTATTACTATCAACACCTCTCACGTTGAGTATCAAACTGACAACAGACACTATGCTCACGTTGACTGTCCTGGTCACGCGGATTATGTAAAGAACATGGTAACGGGTGCTGCTCAGATGGACGGCGCGATCCTTGTTGTGGCTGCTACTGACGGACCTATGCCTCAGACTAGAGAGCACATCCTTTTGGCTCGTCAGGTAGGTGTTCCTGCTTTGGTTGTATTCATGAACAAAGTTGACTTGGTTGATGACCCTGAATTGCTTGAGCTTGTAGAGATGGAAGTAAGAGAGCTTTTGAGCTTCTACGAATTCCCAGGTGATGACATCCCTGTAATCGCTGGATCTGCACTTGGCGGGTTGAATGGCGAAGCAGAGTGGGTTGGTAAAATCGAAGAGCTTATGGCTGCTGTGGATGAGTACATTCCTCTTCCTGAGCGATTGACTGACAAAGACTTCTTGATGCCTGTAGAGGACGTATTCTCTATCACAGGTCGTGGTACTGTTGCTACCGGTAGAATCGAAAGAGGTGTGACCAACACTGGTGACGCTGTAGATATCATCGGTATGGGTGCAGAAGACATGACTTCTACTATCACTGGTGTTGAGATGTTTAGAAAAATATTGGACAGAGGTGAAGCAGGAGACAATGTTGGTCTTCTTCTAAGAGGTATCGAGAAAACTGATATCAAAAGAGGAATGATTATCTGTAAGCCTGGTTCTGTAAACCCTCACGCTCACTTCAAAGCTGAAGTATACGTGCTTTCAAAAGAAGAAGGTGGACGACACACTCCATTCTTCAACAAGTATAGACCTCAGTTCTACTTGAGAACAACGGACGTAACTGGTGAGATCAAACTTCCTGACGGAGTAGAAATGGTGATGCCAGGTGATAACGTGACTATCGAAGTAAACCTGATCAACAAAGTAGCTCTGGAAAAAGGTCTTCGATTTGCGATCAGAGAAGGTGGTAGAACAGTAGGTGCGGGTCAGGTAACTGAAATCCTCGACTAAGGATTTTCCACACATAATATTAATTTCATCAAATGCGCTTCATTTTTTAATGAAGCGCATTTGTATATTGAAAAAATTACCTAATTTTGCAGTCCTTTTGGGCTTCGGGTATTTACGGGTGTAGCTCAATTGGTAGAGTAGCGGTCTCCAAAACCGTTGGCTGGGAGTTCGAGTCTCTCCACCCGTGCGAATAAAAATGTAAAGATTTGAATTATGACAAAGCTCGTCAATTTTGTGAAGGAATCTTATGATGAAATGGTCCACAAGGTGACCTGGTCGAAGTATAGTGAGCTCCAGAATAGTGCAGTTTTGGTCTTAGTCGCTTCCCTGATTTTTGCATTGTTTATTTTTCTTATTGATATCAGTTTTGAGAATTCTCTGGACTGGTATTATGATAACGTTTAAAGTCTAGTCCTGGCTAATATGAGCGAACTAAAATGGTACGTAGTGCGTGCTGTCAGCGGACAAGAGAAGAAAGTAAAATCTTATCTTGAAACGGAGATAGCAAGGATGAATTTGCAAGAGTGGATTCCTCAGGTGATGATACCTTCTGAGAAGGTGTATGAAATGAGGAATGGTAAAAAGCGTGTCAGAGAAAGAAACTTCTTTCCCGGATACATTTTGATTTCTGCAGATATCAACCATGGAGAAGTACAACACACCATCACGAATATCCCGGGAGTAATAGGCTTTTTAGGTTCAAATGATGGAGGACCGTCTAAGACACCGGTTCCCCTGCGCCAGAATGAGGTAAACCGAATTTTGGGTAAAGTAGAAGAAGTGGATGAGTTTGAAGAAAAACTCGATACTCCTTTTATAGTAGGAGAGCAGGTCAATGTAATGGATGGCCCTTTCAGTGGTTTTACAGGAAGTGTAGAAGAAGTATTCGAAGAAAGAAAGAAGCTAAATGTAATGGTGAAAATCTTTGGTCGAAATACACCTGTAGAGCTCAATTATGTTCAAGTAGAAAAAATAGATTAAAATGGCTAAGGAGATTAGTGGTTATTTGAAATTGCAGATAAAGGGTGGCGCTGCCAATCCTTCTCCTCCGGTAGGTCCTGCACTTGGTAGTAAGGGGCTTAACATCATGGATTTCTGTAAGCAATTCAATGCCCGAACTCAGGAGAAAGCGGGACAGGTTCTTCCTGTTGTCGTGACTATATATACTGACAAGTCTTTTGATTTTATCATCAAGACTCCTCCTGCTGCAGTGCTTTTGTTGAATGCGGCTAAGTTGAAGAAGGCTTCTTCTCAACCAAACAGAGATAAGGTAGGGTCTGTGACCTGGGATCAGATTAAAGAAATAGCTGAGACCAAAATGCCAGATTTGAACGCCTTTACTGTAGAGTCTGCAATGAAGCAAGTGGCTGGTACAGCCAGGAGTATGGGTATAAATGTGAAAGGTACAGCCCCTTGGGCCAATTAATTTCGAAGAGTTATGGCAAAGTTGACTAAAAATCAAAAGCTAGCTGCTGAAAGATACGATCAGACCAAAAGCTACGATATAGACGAAGCGTCTAAAATCGTAAAGGAGATCACCAATACTAAATTTGATGCTTCCGTTGATTTGGACATCAGATTGGGTGTGGATCCCCGAAAGGCTGATCAAATGGTTAGAGGTGTTGTGGCGCTTCCACACGGCACAGGTAAAGACACCAGAGTATTGGTGCTTTGTACTCCTGACAAAGAGCAAGAGGCTAAGGACGCTGGAGCAGATCACGTAGGGTTGGATGACTATATCAAGAAGATCGAAGGCGGTTGGACGGATATCGACGTAATCATCACTATGCCGACCGTGATGGCTAAAGTGGGTAGAATAGGTAGAGTTCTTGGACCGAGAGGTTTGATGCCAAACCCTAAATCTGGTACTGTGACCCTAGAAGTAGGAAAAGCCGTGCAAGAGGTAAAGTCTGGTAAGATTGATTTCAAAGTAGATAAGTTTGGAATCATCCATGCCAGTATAGGTAGGGCTTCATTCACTCCGGAGAAAATTCGAGACAATGCTTTAGAATTGATCAACACTGTATCAAAACTAAAGCCTGCTAGTGCAAAAGGTACTTATTTTAAAAGTATCTCAATGTCAAGCACGATGAGTCCCGGCATTTCTTTGGATAAAGGTTCTATTGCAGGGTTATAATTAGCTTTTAACTTTTTCCGGTTTACCGGAAAGTAAAAAAGAATAAAATGATAAGAGAAGATAAAGCCGTCGTAATACAGGAACTCTCTGAGAAGTTTAAAGCGACCAGCAACTTTTACTTTACAGACGCTTCGGGTCTGACAGTAGAGGAGGTCAATAACCTTCGCAGAAAGTGCTTTGATAACGGCGTAGAATACTTGGTGGTAAAAAACACCTTGATTAGAAAGGCATTGGAAACAGTAGATGCCGATTTCTCTTCATTGAATGATGAAGTTTTGAAAGGCTTCACAGGGATCATGTTTGCCGGTGAAAACGCAAACGTACCTGCGAAGGTGATCAAAGAATTTAAAAAATCTGACAAAGACGAAAGGCCAAAACTGAAGGGAGCTTCCATCGATTACGATCTCTTCATTGGTGAGGAGCATTTGAGTATGCTGAGCAGTCTGAAATCTAAGACTGAGCTGATCGGTGAAATCATCGGATTGCTGCAGTCACCTGCTAAGAATGTTGTGTCTTCGCTACAGAGTGGAGGTCAGACTCTTGCAGGCCTGATGAAGACATTGTCAGAGCGTTAATTTTGGTTCAAATTATTAATTTATAACTTATTAAAAAATGGCAGATTTAAAAGCATTCGCTGATCAGTTGGTCAACTTGACTGTGAAGGAAGTAAATGAATTGGCTGAAATATTGAAAGAAGAGCATGGTATCGAGCCTGCAGCTGCTGCAGCTCCAGTAATGGTAGCCGGTGGTGCTGCTGGTGGAGAAGATGGTGGAGCAGAGGAGAAAAGCTCTTTTGACGTAATCTTGAAATCACCAGGAGGTGCTAAGCTTGCAATCGTTAAGCTTGTGAAAGAATTGACTGGTCTTGGATTGAAAGAAGCCAAAGAATTGGTAGACGGAGCTCCTAAAGCTGTGAAAGAAGGTCTTGCTAAAGAAGAAGCAGAGGGCCTGAAAAAGCAACTTGAAGAAGCTGGAGCTGAAGTCGAGCTTAAATAAGACTTGCACGCTTTTTACTTAATAAGCGTCTAAATATTAGACCTGGTTTCAACGAATGTTGAGATCAGGTCTTTTCCTGTTTCTGTCAACAGAAACAATTCTTGTATAAAAACAATTAAACAGTACTGCCTTGGCTACTAAAAATAAATCTGAAAGAATTAATTTCTCCTCTATAAAGTCAGTGATCGATTATCCTGATTTTTTGAAGGTTCAGCTGCAATCATTTGAAGATTTCTTCCAGCTGGAAACTCCCGCTGAAAAGAGAGTACAGGAGGGATTGTTCAAGGTGTTTTCAGAAAACTTCCCAATCTCAGACTCAAGAGACAATTTCGTCCTGGAGTTTATAGATTATATGGTAGACCCACCAAAATACAGTGTGGATGAATCTATCGACAGGGGATTGACTTATTCTGTACCCTTAAAAGCAAAGTTGAAATTGTCATGCAATGACGAGGACAACGATGATTTTGAAACCATAGAGCAAGAAGTGTTTCTTGGAAACATTCCTTATATGACCAAAAAAGGGTCATTTGTGATCAATGGAGCCGAGCGAGTGATCGTTTCTCAGCTACACAGATCACCTGGTGTATTCTTTGCACAAAGCAAGCACACCAATGGTACCAAGCTGTACTCAGCTAGAATTATCCCATTTAGAGGATCATGGATTGAGTTTGCAACAGACGTAAACAACGTGATGTATGCATACATCGATCGAAAAAAGAAATTCCCAGTAACCACATTGCTTCGAGCCATTGGATACGGTGGGGATAAAGATATTTTGGATTTGTTCGGCCTATCTGAAGAAGTAGATGCGGACAAAAAATCCCTGACTAAAGTTGTGGGCCGAAAATTGGCTGCAAGGGTTTTGAGAACTTGGACTGAGGACTTTGTGGATGAAGATACAGGAGAGGTTGTTTCTATCGACAGGAATGAAGTAGTTCTTGAAAGGGACTCTGTGATCGAGGAAGACGATATCGAAACAATCCTTGATTCAGGCAGTAAGTCCATCATCCTACATAAGAAGGATGTAAATGTGACGGACTACTCCATTATTTACAACACCCTGCAAAAAGATAACTCAAACTCAGAAAAAGAGGCAGTAGAGCAAATTTATCGTCAGTTGAGAAATACTGAGGCACCTGATGAGCAGACTGCACGTGACATCATCAACAACTTGTTCTTTAGTGACAAGCGATATGATCTGGGTGAAGTAGGACGATACAGAATCAACAGAAAGCTTCAGCTAGACCTTTCTAACGATTCAAGAGTATTGACAACAGAGGATATCATCCTTATCGTAAAATATTTGATCGGATTGATCAACTCTAAGGCAGTAGTTGATGATATCGATCACTTGAGCAACAGACGTGTAAGAACGGTAGGTGAGCAGCTTTATGCTCAGTTTGGCGTAGGACTTTCGAGAATGGCAAGAACCATCAAAGAAAGAATGAACGTTCGAGATAACGAAGAGTTCAAGCCTATCGATCTGATCAACGCAAGAACGCTTTCTTCCGTGATCAACTCGTTTTTTGGTACTAACCAGCTTTCTCAGTTTATGGATCAGACGAATCCACTGGCTGAGATTACGCATAAGCGAAGAATGTCTGCACTAGGACCTGGCGGTCTTTCTAGAGAAAGAGCCGGTTTCGAGGTTCGGGACGTTCACTACACGCACTACGGCCGTCTTTGTACTATTGAGACACCGGAAGGACCGAATATTGGACTGATCTCCTCTTTGTGTGTTCATGCCAAGGTGAACAACATGGGATTCATCGAAACTCCTTATAGAAATGTAGAAAAGGGTAAGGTGGATATGTCAGCGAATGTTCAGTACCTGACTGCAGAGGAAGAAGATACTCACAACATTGCACAGGCAAACGCTCCATTGAAGGATAGTGGTGAGTTCATTAATGATACGGTTAAGGCAAGATTTGAAGGCGATTTCCCTGTTGTTAAGCCGAATGAACTTAGATATATGGACGTAGCTCCTAACCAGATTGTGTCAGTGGCGGCATCCATGATTCCATTCCTGGAGCATGATGATGCCAACCGTGCTCTGATGGGATCAAACATGCAGCGTCAGGCGGTACCGTTGTTGAGGCCTCAGGCACCTATCGTTGGTACTGGTCTTGAGCGACGTGTGGCGCTTGATTCTCGTTCTTTGGTATTGGCTGAAGGAAGAGGTGAGGTGGCCTATGTGGATGCTACCAAAATCACCGTCAAGTACGATGTGTCCAGCGAAAAGCAACTGGTGTCTTTCAACGACGATCACGTGACTTACGATCTGATCAAGTTCAGAAGAACCAACCAGGATACTTGTATTAACCTTAAGCCGATTGTGTTCAAAGGTGACAAGGTTGAGAAAGGACAGCCCCTATGCGAAGGTTTTGCAACGGAGAATGGTGAGCTGGCATTAGGTAGAAACCTGAAGGTGGCTTACATGCCATGGCAAGGATACAACTTTGAGGATGCGATCGTGATCTCTGAAAAAGTGGTTCGCGATGACGTATTTACTTCTATCCATATTGAGGAGTTTGAACTTGAAGTAAGAGATACGAAAAGAGGTGAGGAAGAATTGACTTCTGAAATTCCTAACGTTTCTGAAGAGGCTGTTAAAAACCTTGACGAAAACGGGATCATTCGAGTAGGTGCCGAGATCAAAGAGGGAGACATCCTGATCGGTAAGATCACTCCTAAGGGAGAAACAGATCCTACCCCTGAAGAAAAGCTTTTGAGAGCGATCTTTGGTGACAAAGCAGGTGATGTGAAGGACGCTTCTTTGAAAGCTTCTCCATCATTGAGAGGAGTGGTAATCGACACCAAGCTCTTCTCTAGACCTAAGAAAGACAAAGACCTTAGGGCAAGATCTAAGAAGGAAGTTGAGTTGCTGAAAACCAAGTATTCAAAAGATTTGACTGAGCTTCGTGCGCAGATCATCGAAAAGCTGGTAAAACTTGTTGGCGGAAAAACCTGCCAGGGAGTGAAGCACAAGTTTGGCGAAGAGATCCTATCTAAAGGTGTGAAATTCAATGCTAAGAACATTGAAAACAATGTTTTTCCTGAGAAGAATATTTTTAGAGACGAAAGCAGCTACCATGTACCTGAGGAGGTAAACCTCATTTCTGACCTGGTATTGGAAAACTGGACTACTGAGGAGAAAACCAATGATCTGATTGTTGACTTGGTGAAGAACTACAATAAGAAGCGAAACGAGATCGGTGGTATATTCAAAAGAGAGCGATTTACCCTTGAGGTTGGTGACGAATTGCCAGCAGGAATAGTTCAACTTGCGAAAGTATATGTTGCTAAGAAGCGTAAGCTCAAAGTGGGTGATAAAATGGCGGGTCGACACGGAAACAAAGGTGTTGTTGCCAAGATTGTAAGAGAAGAGGATATGCCGTTCCTTGAGGATGGAACTCCGGTGGACATTTGTTTGAACCCACTGGGTGTACCTTCAAGGATGAACATCGGTCAGATTTACGAGACTGTGCTTGGATGGGCCGGTTTGAAGCTGGATAGAAAATATGCAACGCCTATTTTCGATGGAGCGAGCATGGAAGAAGTGGCAGCCGAGCTGAAGGAAGCGGGACTTCCTGAGTATGGCCGTTCTTACTTGTATGATGGATTGACTGGAGCTCGATTCGATCAACCGGTTACCGTGGGTATAGCATATATGTTGAAGCTGGGTCACCTGGTGGATGATAAAATGCACGCACGTTCTATCGGACCTTACTCTCTTATTACTCAGCAGCCTCTTGGAGGTAAAGCCCAATTCGGGGGTCAGAGATTTGGAGAGATGGAAGTGTGGGCATTGGAGGCATTTGGCGCAGCCAACGTACTGCAAGAGATCCTTACCATCAAATCTGATGATGTGATAGGTAGGGCTAAGGCCTACGAGGCGATAGTGAAGGGTGAAAACATGAACAAGCCGAATATTCCAGAATCATTCAACGTACTGGTTCATGAATTGAGAGGTTTGGCCCTTGAAATTACTCTTGACTAATTAATAATTTGAACATCAATCCCGTACGTACGGGACTAAAAACATATAAGAACTGATTATGGCATTCAGAAAAAACAAAAAGCTGAACAACGACTTTACTAAAGTGACGGTTAGTTTGGCTTCTCCCGAATCTATTCTGGAAAGTTCGCATGGGGAAGTAACCCAGCCCGAAACCATCAACTACAGAACCTATAAGCCTGAAATGGGTGGACTGTTTTGTGAGAGGATCTTCGGACCGACCAAAGATTGGGAATGTCATTGTGGAAAATATAAGAGGATCAGATATAAGGGAATTATCTGTGACCGATGTGGTGTAGAAGTTACTGAGAAAAAGGTACGTAGGGAGAGAATGGGCCATATCGAGTTGGTGGTTCCTGTAGCGCATATCTGGTACTTCAAGTCGCTTCCTAATAAGATTGGATACCTATTAGGTATTCCAACCAAGAAGCTTGACCAAATCATTTATTACGAGCGATTCCTGGTAATCCAGCCCGGTGTTAAAGAAGAAGATGGGATCAACCGTCATGATTTCCTTACTGAGGATGAATACCTTGATATCCTTGACAAGCTGCCAAGGGAAAATCAACTTCTGGATGACGATGATCCTAATAAATTCATCGCTAAGATGGGAGCTGAGGCATTGGAGATGTCCTTGTCAAGAATCGAGTTGGATACACTTTCTTATGAATTGCGTCATCAGGCTGCTACCGATACTTCTCAGCAGAGAAAAGCAGAGGCTTTGAAGCGATTGAAAGTCGTTGAGGCATTCAGAGATGCGAAAACTCGTATCGAGAACAAGCCTGAGTGGATGATCATCAAGATGGTACCGGTTATTCCACCGGAATTGCGTCCATTGGTTCCTTTGGATGGAGGTCGATTCGCTACGTCCGATTTGAACGACCTTTATAGAAGGGTAATCATTAGAAACAATCGTCTGAAAAGACTTGTAGATATTAAAGCACCTGAGGTAATCCTTCGAAACGAGAAAAGGATGCTTCAGGAAGCAGTAGACTCACTTTTCGATAACTCAAGAAAAGTAAATGCTGTTCGATCTGATGGAAACAGAGCGTTGAAGTCTTTGAGTGATATGCTTAAAGGTAAGCAAGGTCGATTCCGTCAAAACCTTCTCGGCAAAAGGGTTGACTACTCTGGTCGATCGGTAATCGTCGTGGGACCTGAGTTGAAGATGCATGAGTGTGGTCTTCCTAAAGGAATGGCGGCTGAGCTTTTCAAGCCTTTCATCATCAGAAAACTGATCGAAAGAGGCATCGTTAAGACTGTTAAGTCTGCTAAGAAAATTGTGGATCGTAAGGATCCTGTGGTTTGGGACATTTTGGAGAACGTACTGAAAGGACACCCTGTTCTTCTAAACCGGGCTCCAACGCTTCACAGATTGGGTATCCAGGCCTTCCAGCCAAAGCTAATCGAAGGTAAAGCGATCCAGTTGCACCCACTAGCATGTACGGCATTCAACGCCGACTTTGATGGTGACCAGATGGCGGTTCACGTTCCCTTGGGACATGAGGCCATTTTGGAAGCGTCTATTTTGATGCTTGCTTCTCACAACATCCTTAACCCTGCCAACGGTGCTCCTATTACCGTACCTTCTCAGGACATGGTATTGGGTCTGTATTACGTAACCAAAGGTCGAAGAGGTACGGATAAAGAGGCTGTTTTGGGCGAAGGAATGACGTTCTACAATGCTGAGGAAGTAATCATTGCCATCAATGAAGGCAAACTTTCTAAGCACGCATTCATTAAGGTGCGTACCCAAGTGAGAACTGAAAGTGGCGAGCTTGAAACCAAAGTAATCGAAACTGTAGCCGGTAGGGTTATCTTCAATCAATTCGTACCTGAAGAGGTAGGATTTGTAGATGAGCTCTTGACCAAGAAAAAGCTACAGCAGATTATTTCGAATGTATTCAAAATTTCAGGAATGTCAAGAACGGCTCAGTTCCTTGACGATATCAAGCATCTTGGATTCCAGTCGGCATACAAAGGCGGCTTGTCCATGGGACTGGGTGATATCAACATCCCTGAAGAAAAAGATAAACTAGTAGCTCAGGCTAAAGAAGAGGTAGAAGCTGTTTGGAGCAACTACCAAATGGGTCTGATTACTGATAACGAGCGATACAACCAGGTAATTGACATCTGGACTCGAATCAACTCTATGCTGACTTCTACTTTGATGAAGCAGTTGGAGGAGGAAGATCAGGGATTCAACTCGATCTATATGATGATGCACTCCGGTGCGAGGGGTTCTAGAGAGCAGATCAGACAGCTCGGCGGAATGAGAGGACTGATGGCGAAACCACAGAAAAACCTTCAAGGTTCTGTGGGTGAGATCATCGAAAACCCTATTCTGTCAAACTTTAAGGAAGGTCTGGATGTAATCGAGTACTTTATTTCTACACACGGTGCTCGTAAAGGTCTGGCTGATACAGCTTTGAAGACGGCCGATGCGGGTTACTTGACCAGACGTCTTGTTGACGTTTCTCAGGACGTGGTTGTAAATGAGGAAGATTGCGGAACCTTGAGAGGTCTTGTAGTATCTGCTTTGAAAGATAACGAGGACATCGTGGAGCCTCTATCAGAGAGAATCCTGGGTAGAGTATCTGTACACGATATTTACGATCCTATTTCTGATGAATTGATCATCGCATCTGGTGAGGAGATCAAAGAGGAAATAGCTGAGAGAATTGATGAAACCAGTATCGAAGAAGTTGAGATTCGCTCTGTACTGACTTGTGAGTCAAAAAGAGGAGTTTGTTCTAAGTGCTATGGTAGAAACCTTGCTACAGGGCAGATGGCACAAAACGGAGAGGCTGTAGGTGTAATTGCTGCACAGTCGATCGGTGAGCCTGGTACACAGCTTACGTTGAGAACATTCCACGTAGGGGGTACCGCTTCCAACATCGCTGTTGAAGCAACAATTGCGGCGAAGTTTGACGGTGTGGTTGAGTTTGAAGAACTAAGATCTATCAAAACCACCAATGCCGATGGTGATGCTGCAGATGTAGTTATGGGGCGCGCCGGTGAGATCAAAATCGTTGATCCTGAGTCTGGTAAGACCCTGATAAGCAATCACGTGCCTTACGGAGCTTTCCTTTCTGTGAAGAACAAAAAGAAAGTGAAGAAAGGAGATCAGCTGTGTCACTGGGATCCGTACAATGCGGTAATCCTTTCAGAGTTTGATGGTAAAGTAGATTTCGAATCTGTCATAGAAGGAATCACTTTCAAAGAAGAGTCTGATGAGCAAACGGGGCACAGAGAAAAGGTAATCATCGAAACTAAAGATAAGACCAAGAACCCTGCTATTTTG
Source organism: Reichenbachiella sp. (assembly GCA_965222305.1). Lineage (GTDB taxonomy): Bacteria > Bacteroidota > Bacteroidia > Cytophagales > Cyclobacteriaceae > Reichenbachiella. The sequence continues at coordinate 2,645,682 of OZ244943.1, read as the reverse complement.
GTTCAAGGTAAATCTGATGAGAAAGCGTATAACATCCCTGTAGGAGCTCACTTGGCAGTTGAGATTGGAGATGACATCAAAGCAGGTCAAATCCTTGTAAAGATTCCAAGATCAATGGGTAAATCAAGAGATATCACCGGGGGTCTTCCTAGAGTTACCGAGCTATTCGAGGCTCGTAACCCTTCTAACCCTGCTGTGGTTTCTGAGATCGACGGTGTAGTGACCTACGGAGGAATCAAGAGAGGTAATAGAGAAATCTTCGTTGAGTCTAAGGATGGAGTGAAGAAGAGATATCTTGTTCCATTGTCTAAGCATATTCTTGTTCAGGACAATGACTTTGTAAGAGCAGGCTACTCTCTATCTGATGGAGCGGTTACGCCTGCTGACATTCTTGCAATCAAAGGTCCAACGGCTGTTCAGGAATACCTTGTAAATGAAATCCAAGAGGTTTACCGACTGCAAGGAGTGAAGATCAACGATAAGCACATTGAGACGATCGTAAGACAAATGATGCAGAAAGTCAACATTCTTGACGCAGGTGACACCAGCTTCTTGCCTAATCAGGTAGTGGATAAGCAGAAGTTCATGGAAGAGAACGATTCTATCCTGGACATGAAAGTGGTAACCGATGCGGGTGATTCAGGTAACCTGAAGCCGGGTCAGATTATCAGCTCAAGACAGCTTAGAGATGAAAACTCTAGCTTGAAGAGAAAGGATATGAAGATTGTAGAGGTAAGAAGCGCAGAGCCTGCTGTTTCTAAGCCTACCCTTCAGGGTATCACGCAGGCTTCATTGGGTACTGAGAGCTTTATCTCGGCGGCTTCCTTCCAGGAGACTACCAAGGTATTGAGTGAGGCATCCATCAGAGGTAAGCGAGATGAACTCTCCGGTCTGAAAGAAAACGTGATCGTTGGTCACTTGATTCCTGCAGGTACTGGACAGAGAGAATTCCAGAATCTGATTGTTGGTTCTCAGGAGGAATACGACACTTTGGTGAGTGCCAAAGAAGAGTTTGCCAGGGCAAAAGACCTTCAGGAAAATGAGTAAGAAAGAAGAAGAGCAAATCAAGCAACCACAACAGGGCAATCAGATTAACATCGAATTGTCTGAGGAGATTGCTGAGGGCGTATATGCCAACCTGGCGATGATTGCGCACTCAAATTCTGAGTTTGTGATTGACTTCATTCGGCTCATGCCGGGAGTGCCAAAGGCAAAGGTGAAATCCAGAATCGTGGTGACGCCAGAGCATGCCAAGCGGTTGTACATGGCCCTTCAGGACAACATCAAGAAGTACGAAAGTCATTTTGGACCGATTAAGCAAGTAGACGAAGGCCCCAAGTTTCCGATGAATTTCGGAGGCGGTGCCATGGGTGAAGCTTAATCAGAGTCTTATAAAATAAATCAAAATAGGGATTGGGAAATTTTGACTATAATTTCTTAATCCCTATTTTTGCGTTCCGAAAAATTGAACGGTAGTAAAAAAATAGATAAATGCCTACTATACAACAGTTAGTAAGAAAGGGTAGAAAAACTTTGGTTTCCAAGTCAAAGTCTCCCGCTTTGGACTCTTGTCCTCAGCGTAGAGGTGTTTGCACCAGGGTTTACACAACTACTCCTAAGAAGCCTAACTCAGCGATGAGAAAAGTGGCTAGGGTTAGATTGACAAATGGAAAAGAGGTGAACGCCTACATTCCTGGTGAGGGTCACAACCTTCAGGAGCACTCTATTGTGCTTATCAGAGGAGGTAGAGTGAAAGACTTACCTGGAGTAAGATATCACATCATCAGAGGAGCTCTGGATACAGCCGGTGTAAACGGTAGACTTCAGAGAAGATCTAAATATGGTGCGAAAAGACCTAAGGATAAAAAGTAATCAAATTATATAATGAGAAAAGCTAAACCAAAGAAGAGATATATTCTTCCTGATCCTAAGTTCCAGGATACGTTGGTATCTAAGTTTGTGAACTATCTAATGGTGGATGGGAAGAAGAGTATTGCTTATTCGATCTTCTACGATGCGATACAGATCGTGGAGGACAAAACAAGTGAGAATGGTCTTGAGACTTGGAAAAAAGCGCTTAACAACATTATGCCTTCCGTAGAAGTGAAGAGTAGAAGAGTTGGTGGAGCGACATTCCAGGTGCCGATTGAGGTGAGACCTAATCGTAAGATTTCACTGGGCATCAAATGGATGATCTCCTATTCTCGCGGAAGAGGTGAAAAAACCATGAAAGAGAGACTTGCAGGAGAAATCATCGCCGCTTCTAAAGGCGAGGGTGCAGCAGTCAAGAAGAAAGATGATACGCATCGAATGGCAGAAGCCAACAAAGCATTTTCACACTTCAGATTTTAAACAATGGCTAGAGATCTTAGTTTAACTAGAAACATCGGTATTGCTGCGCACATTGACGCAGGAAAAACTACTACTACCGAACGTATATTGTACTATACCGGTGTGAGTCACAAAATTGGTGAAGTGCACGATGGTGCTGCTACTATGGACTGGATGGAGCAGGAGCAGGAAAGAGGTATTACTATTACTTCTGCTGCGACTACAGTATTCTGGCCATACAAAGGCAACGAATACCACATCAATATTATAGATACTCCGGGTCACGTTGACTTTACTGTTGAGGTGAACAGATCTTTGAGAGTATTGGACGGTCTTGTTTTCTTGTTTAGTGCGGTGGATGGTGTAGAGCCCCAGTCCGAGACTAACTGGAGACTGGCAGACAACTACAACGTTGCGAGACTTGGTTTCGTCAACAAAATGGACCGGGCAGGTGCAGACTTCTTGAATGTATGTGCTCAGGTAAAAGAAAGGTTGGGTTCTAAGTCTGTTCCTTTCCAATTGCCTATCGGCGCTGAGGAAGGTTTCAGAGGAGTGGTTGACCTTGTAGAAAGAAAGGCCATGGTCTGGAACGAAGAGGACATGGGAATGACTTTCGAGGAAATCGAAATCCCTGCTGATATGGTAGAGGATGTAGACAAATATCGTGAGGAACTTCTTGAGGCCGTAGCTGAATACGATGAAGGATTGATGGAGAAATACTTCGAAGATCCTGATTCGATCACAAAAGAAGAAATTATTGCTGCTTCAAGGCAAGCAACAATCAATATGGATTTTGTTCCTATGTTCTGCGGATCTGCATTCAAGAACAAAGGGGTTCAAACTATGTTGAATTATGTAATGGAACTCCTTCCTTCTCCTGTAGACAGAGAAGGTATCGAAGGTACTAACCCTGATACTGAAGTACACGAAATGAGAAAGCCATCTCCGGATGAGCCATTCGCTGCACTTGCGTTTAAAATTGCTACTGACCCGTTCGTAGGAAGACTTTGTTTTGCAAGAGCATACTCTGGTACTTTGGATTCTGGATCGTACGTATTTAACACACGTACGATGAAGAAAGAGAGAATCTCTCGAATTTTCCAAATGCATGCCAACAAGCAAAATCAAATTGACCAGTTCCATGCTGGAGATATTGCTGCTGTAGTTGGATTTAAGGATATCAAGACTGGGGATACACTTTGTGACGAAAAACACAGAATTGTACTTGAGTCTATGGTGTTCCCTGATCCGGTAATCGGATATGCAATTGAGCCTAAGACTCAGGCTGATGTAGACAAACTAGGTATGGCGATTGCCAAGCTGGTGGAAGAAGATCCTACATTGGTAGTAAACACTGATGAAGATACTGGACAAACGATCTTGAGAGGTATGGGTGAGCTTCACCTGGACATCATCATCGATCGACTGAAGAGAGAATTTAAGGTTGAGATCAACCAGGGAGCTCCTCAGGTGGCGTACAAAGAGGCGATTCAGTCTAGCGTTGAGCACAAGGAAGTTTATAAGAAACAAACTGGTGGTAAAGGTAAATTTGCCGATATCGTGTTCGAATTGAGTCCTAAGGATGATGATTACGAATTGGAAGGTCTTCAGTTTGATAACAAAATTGTGGGTGGTGTAATTCCAAAAGAATTTATACCATCAATCGAAAAAGGATTTGCTTCTGCAATGGATAACGGTCCTTTGGCTGGCTTCCCTATTGACAGCATGAAAGTAAGATTGTTCCACGGATCATTCCACGATGTGGATTCCGATGCACTTTCTTTCGAATTAGCTGCAAGGTTAGGATTTAAAGAAGCTGCTAAGAAATGTAGCCCTGTACTTCTTGAGCCTATCATGGGTGTGGAAGTAGTTACTCCTGATGAATACACCGGTTCTGTGACTGGAGACATGAACAGACGAAGAGGTATCATGAAGGGTATGGACGTGAAAGGAAACTCACAAGTAGTGAAAGCTGATATTCCTTTGTCAGAATTGTTTGGATATGTGACCGATTTGAGAACGATGACTTCTGGTCGTGCGACCGCTTCATTGACATTCTCACATTACGATCCCGTACCAAAGAACATCGCAGACGAGGTGATCAAGAAAACACAAGGAGAAGCAGCTGTAAAATAATACGATCATGAATCAGAAAATCAGAATCAAACTAAAGTCATACGATCACAACTTGGTGGACAAATCTTCTGAGAAGATCGTGAGAGCAGTAAAGACTACAGGAGCAGTAGTAAGCGGTCCTATACCGTTGCCTACTATCAAGGAGAAATTTACTGTTTTGAAATCACCCCACGTGAACAAAAAGTCGCGTGAGCAGTACCAGCTTTGCACATACAAGAGATTGGTGGATATTTATTCAAATAGCGCCAAAACTGTAGATGCATTGATGAAGCTGGAATTGCCTAGCGGTGTAGATGTAGAGATAAAAGTCTGATAGTCAGACTTCTTTAAAATACAAGAAGAACCCTGCGATAGTGGGGTTCTTTTTTTGTCTCTTTTTAGGTTAAATATTTATTATCGAATATTTGACCCAAAATTTATAATTGCTATCTTTGCACTCCTTTTGCGGTAAGTCCGCTAAAAAGGATCAAAATTGAAAAGAAATAGAATACTGAAATGTCAGGTATAATTGGAAAAAAGATTGGGATGACTAGCATCTTTGGTGCCGATGGACGTAATGTCGCATGCACATTGATAGAAGCTGGTCCTTGCGTGATTACGCAAGTTAAGAACGATGAGACTGACGGGTATAAAGCGGTACAATTAGGTTACGGTGAGCGTAAGGAAAAACGTACTACTAAAGCCCTGAAAGGTCATTTCGCGAAAGCGAAAACTACTCCTAAGCAACACTTAGTTGAGTTCCGAAATTTCAGAGAGGAATTTGAGGGAGGCGTAGAGCTGGGAAGAGAACTAACTGTTGCGGATGTTTTCCAGGAGGAAGATTTTGTTGACGTAGTAGCTAACTCAAAAGGTAAAGGGTTTCAAGGAGTTGTGAAGAGACACAACTTTGGTGGAGTTGGACAAGCTACACACGGTCAGCACAACCGTCTAAGAGCACCAGGATCTATCGGTGGTGCGTCGTACCCGGCAAGGGTATTCAAAGGAATGAGAATGGCAGGTCAGACTGGCAACAAGCGAGTGAAAGTGACCAACCTTCAGATTATGAAAATCATTCCTGAAAAGAATCTTGTCTTAGTAAGTGGATCAGTTCCCGGTCCTAAAAATTCAATCGTAGTTCTAGAGAAATAAGTCATGAAGGTATCCGTATTAAGTAAGAGCGGTGAAGACACCGGGAGGACAGTTGAGCTAAAAAAGGACGTCTTTGGGATTGAGCCAAATGATCATGCTATTTACCTTGATGTAAAGCAGTATCTGGCCAACCACAGACAAGGAACTCACAAGTCTAAGGAAAGAGGAGAAATTGTTGGTTCAACTAAGAAGTTGAAAAAGCAAAAAGGTACTGGTACTGCCAGAGCGGGTAGCATCAAGTCGCCTATCTTCAGAGGGGGAGGACGAGTATTCGGTCCTAAGCCAAGAAATTACGAAAGTAAACTAAACAAGAAGTTGAAAGTATTGGCTCGTAAGTCTGCGCTTTCTTATAAAGCTTCTGAAAAGAATATTTCTGTTGTTGAGGACTTCACTTTCGAAGCTCCGAAAACAAAAGACTACAGCGGCGTATTGACAAGCCTGTCTCTAGCCGATAAGAAAACACTACTTGTATTGGGTGATAAAAATACAAACGTGGTGTTGTCATCAAGAAACCTTCAAAAAGCTAGTGTGACTACTGCTGAGCAGATCAATACTTATGATTTGTTGAATGCGGACAACGTAATTCTTTGTGAAGGATCAGTTGAAAAGATTCATAACTTATTAAATAAATAAGACCATGAGTATTCTAAGAAAACCATTAGTAACTGAAAAGGTTTCTGAACTTAACGAAAGTGGCAAGTACGGTTTCATCGTGGATAAGAACGCCAACAAAGTTGAGATCAAAAAAGCTGTAGAGAAGACTTACGGCGTGACAGTGGAAAGCGTGAATACCATGGTATATCCTGGTAAGTCAAAGACCAAGTACACTAAGTCAAAGATTATTACAGGTAGAACTCCTTCATTCAAGAAAGCGATCGTAAAGGTGGCAGAAGGTGACATCATTGATTTTTACGGAGGAGTATAATTAGTTGAGAAATGGCTGTTAAGAAATTAAAACCGATAACCCCAGGTACCAGATACAGAGTTGCTCCTGTATTTGATAACATCACTACTGATAAGCCTGAGAAATCTTTGACCAAATCAGTTCACAGAACTGGTGGTCGAAATAGTGGCGGTAAGATGACCATCCGAAACGTAGGAGGGGGTCACAAGAGAAAATATAGAAAGATTGACTTCAAAAGAGACAAGCATGGTATCCCTGCTGTCGTGAAGACAATCGAATATGATCCGATGAGAACGGCTAGAATTGCATTGCTATTCTATGCTGACGGTGAGAAAAGATACATCATTGCTCCTCAAGGACTAGAAGTTGGACAAACTTTGAACTCCGGAAAGGGAATCGCTCCTGAAGTAGGAAACACTTTGTTCTTGTCTGACATTCCTCTAGGTACCATCATCCACAATGTGGAATTGAAGCCTGGAAAAGGAGCCTCAATGGCGAGAAGTGCCGGAGCTTATGTGCAGCTGATGGCGAGAGAAGGTAAGTACGCTACGGTAAAGTTGCCTTCAGGTGAAATGAGATTGGTACTTGTTACTTGTCTTGCGACCATCGGTACTGTGTCCAACTCTGATCACATGAACGTGAGACTGGGTAAGGCCGGACGAAACAGATGGAAAGGCAGAAGACCTAGAGTAAGAGGTGTAGCTATGAACCCGGTTGATCACCCAATGGGTGGTGGTGAAGGAAGATCTTCTGGAGGTCACCCTAGATCAAGAACAGGTGTAATGGCGAAAGGTCAGAAAACAAGAGCACCTAAGAAATATTCTAACAAGTTGATCATCGGTAAAAAGAAATAAGAAATGGGAAGATCACTAAAGAAAGGACCTTATATAGATTTTCGTCTTGAGAACAAAGTCGAGACGATGAATGATTCTGGAAAGAAGACCGTGATCAAGACTTGGTCTAGAAGATCAATGATCTCTCCGGATTTTGTAGGACATACGTTTGCTGTGCACAACGGCAACAAATTCATCCCTGTGTTTGTCACTGAAAACATGGTGGGACACAAACTGGGTGAATTCGCTCCTACTCGAAATTTTAGGGGTCATATCAATAAAAAAGATAAAGGCAGAAGATAATAAGCTGAGAAAATGGAAGCTGTAGCAAAACTAAATAACGTACCAACTTCTCCTCGCAAGATGCGAGTAGTGGCTGATTTGGTAAGAGGCCAAAGAGTAAACCACGCGCTTAATATTTTGAAGTTTGAAGCTAAGCAAGGCGCTGCTAGATTGGAGAAGCTTCTTCTTTCTGGAATCTCCAACTGGGAGGCCAAAAACGAAGACCAAAAACTCGAAGAAGCGGACCTTTATGTAAAGGAGATATATGTGGATAGCGCAAGAATCTTGAAAAGATTGAGACCTGCACCTCAGGGACGCGCCCACAGAATCAGAAAGAGATCGAACCACGTGACACTCGTGATCGATAGCTATAATGCTGCTGAAGCTCAAGCAGAAGAAAGTAATACCGATAATTCAGAAAAGTAATTGAAATGGGACAGAAGGTAAACCCTATAGGATTAAGATTAGGAATCGTCAAAGGATGGGATTCTAACTGGTACGGTGGAAAGACTTTCCCTGACAAACTGGTAGAAGATACCAAAATCCGAAAGTACATCAGTGCAAGGATTCCTAAAGGAGGTATTGCAAAGGTTGTGATCGAAAGAACAATCAAGCGTATCACTTTGACAATCCACACTGCTCGTCCTGGAGTAGTAATCGGTAAAGGTGGAGCTGAGGTTGATAAGATCAAAGAGGAATTGAAGCAACTTACTGGTAAGGATCTTCAAATCAACATCTTCGAGATCAAGAGACCTGAGTTGGATGCTAAGTTGGTAGGTGAGTCTATCGCGCAGCAGCTCCAGGCAAGGATCTCTTTCAGAAGAGCGATGAAGCAAGCAATTGCCGCTACTATGAGAGTAGGTGCTGAGGGAATCAAGATCAAAGTATCCGGTCGACTGGGCGGAGCTGAGATGGCTCGATCTGAGCAGTACAAGGAGGGAAGAATTCCTTTGCACACTTTGAGAGCGGATATCGATTATGCTATCTCTGAAGCGCACACTATCTATGGTAAGATCGGTATCAAAGTATGGATCTTCAAAGGTGAAATCTACGGCAAGAGAGATTTGTCTCCAAACGTAGGAGCTAAGAGCCAGCAAGGCGGTGGCGGTAGAAGAGGAAGAGGCGGAGATGCGCCGAAAAGAGCAAGAAGAAATTAAGGGTTTAATCCTGATAGATATAAAGGAGTAGAAAATGTTACAGCCGAAAAGAACCAAATTTAGAAAAAAGCAGAAAGGCAGAATCAAGGGATTGGCCCAGCGAGGACACACCTTGGCTTTTGGAAGTTTTGGAATCAAAGCATTAGAGCCGGGTTGGATTACCAGCCGCCAGATTGAGGCAGCAAGGATCTCTATGACCCGTGCGATGAAAAGGGAAGGTCAGGTTTGGATCCGAATATTCCCAGACAAGCCGGTAACTAAAAAGCCTGCAGAAGTAAGGATGGGTAAAGGTAAGGGTGCACCTGAGTATTGGGTAGCCGTGGTTAAGCCTGGAACCATCTTGTTTGAGGCAGCCGGAGTAAAGAAGGAGTTGGCTCGTGAGGCATTGCGATTGGCTGAGCAAAAGCTTCCTATCAGAACCAAGTTTACAGTAAGTAGAGATTATCAGGATTAATTAAAAGAGTGATAAGTCATGAAGAATTCTGAAATAAAAGCATTGACACTAGAGGAGTTGAAGGGCAAACTTGCCGCTGAGAAGGATACTCTTGCAAAATTAAAATTTGCACATGCGATCACTCCGATCGAGAACCCAATGAGGTTGAAAGAAGCTAAGAAATTAGTGGCGAGAATTAGCACTGAAATTAGAGCAAAGGAATTGGCTCAACAATAAGTTCGACATGGAAACAAGGAATTTAAGAAAAGAACGAATTGGTAAAGTTGTAAGCAGCAAGATGGAGAAGACCATCACAGTAGCGGTACAACGAAAGATGAAACACCCGATTTATGGAAAGTTTGTGAGCAAGACGAAGAAATTCCACGCTCATGATGAAAAAAACGACTGTGGAGAAGGTGATACTGTAAGAATCATGGAGACAAGACCTTTGAGCAAAAGCAAAAGGTGGAGACTAGTAGAAATAATCGAAAGAGCTAAGTAAGATGGTACAGCAAGAATCAAGACTAAGTGTAGCGGACAACAGTGGAGCCAAAGAAGTGCTTTGCATCCGTGTGCTGGGCGGAACCGGCAAAAAATATGCTTCTGTTGGTGACAGGATTGTTGTGACCGTTAAGTCCGCACTGTCTTCAAGTAACCTTAAAAAAGGTACTGTTTCTAAAGCAGTAGTAGTGCGAACTAAAAAGGAAGTAAGAAGAAAAGATGGTTCGTACATCAGATTCGAAGACAATGCTGCGGTGTTGCTCAACGATTCTAACGAGCCTAGAGGTACCAGGATCTTCGGACCTGTGGCTAGAGAGCTTAGAGAAAAGCAATTCATGAAGATTGTTTCTTTGGCTCCTGAAGTACTGTAATCAGATTGTAAAGACCAGAAAGAAAATAAAATGAAATTTCACATCAAAAAAGGAGATACTGTAAAAGTGCTGGCCGGAAATTCTAACGGCAAGACTGGTAAAGTATTGGAGGTGTTTCCAGCGAAATACCGAGCGATTGTTGAAGGTCTTAACATGGTAACGAAGCATACTAAGCCTTCTGCAGAAAATCCTGAGGGAGGCATCCAAAAGCAAGAAGCTTCTATCCATATGAGCAATTTGATGCTAGTGAATCCTTCTAACGGTGAAGCTACCCGAGTAGGTAGAAAGCTAGAGGACGGTAAGTTGAAAAGATATTCTAAAAAAACAGGAGAAGTAATTTAAGATGGCTATTCCTAGATTAAAGACAAAGTACCAGGAAGAGATCATTCCTGCTCTTAAGGAGAAGTTTCAGTATAAATCTGTAATGCAGGTACCTAAGCTTGAGAAAATCAGCGTGAACAAAGGTATCGGAGCGGCAGTTTCTGACAAGAAGTTGGTAGATGCGGGAGTTGAAGAATTGACTCAAATCACCGGTCAGGTGGCGGTACCTACCCTGGCAAAGAAAGCTATCTCTAACTTTAAGTTGAGAGATGGAATGCCAATCGGTGCTCGAGTGACCTTGAGAGGTGACAAGATGTATGAATTCCTTGATCGATTGATGGCTATTGCACTTCCTCGAGTGAGAGACTTCAGAGGTGTAAAAGATAAAGGCTTTGATGGTCGAGGGAACTACACTTTGGGAGTAAAGGAGCAAATTATCTTTCCTGAGATCAGTATTGATAAAGTAAGCAGAATTTCTGGTATGGACATTACGTTCGTAACCTCTGCTAACACGGATGAAGAAAGTTTCGAACTGCTGAAGGCATTTGGTATGCCTTTCGCCAGCAAAAACAATAACTAATATGGCTAGAGAAGCAATAAAAGCCAGAGAGCGAAAGAGAGAAAAACTTGTAGCTAAGTACGCTGCGAAAAGAGCAGAGCTTAAAGCTGCCGGTGATTACGAAGGATTGGACAAGTTGCCAAGAAACTCTTCAAAAGTAAGATTGCATAACAGATGCAAGCTCACTGGTAGACCTAAGGGTTACATGAGAAAGTTTGGTATTTCCAGGGTTACTTTCCGGGAAATGGCTTCTGCAGGAAAAATTCCTGGTGTGACTAAGTCTAGCTGGTAAATAAGTAGGTAAAGAAAAAATATTAACTAACTTTGCAGGCCCGAAAAAAAGGGCTCTAAAAGTATACTGTAATGACAGATCCGATAGCAGATTATTTGACAAGATTGAGAAACGCCATCAAGGCCAATCATAGAATCGTAGAGATCCCTGCTTCAAACATCAAGAAGGAGATCACTAAAGTGCTTATGAACCAGGGCTTTATCCGAAACTACAAGTTTGAGGATGATGGTGTTCAGGGAAAGATAAAGATTGCTCTTAAGTACAATGCTCAGACTAAGCAGTCTGCGATTGTGAGCTTGGAGCGAGTGAGTACACCGGGTCTTAGGAAGTATGCACATACCAATAAGTTGCCACGAGTACTTAATGGATTAGGCGTTGCGATTTTGTCGACTTCTAAAGGAGTGATTACTGACAAGCAAGCCAGAGAGCTGAATGTAGGTGGTGAAGTTTTGTGCTACGTTTATTAATAGGTATAGAAGATGTCACGAATAGGAAATAAACCCGTTGCGTTGCCTCAAGGTGTGGAAGTTACCATCAATGGTACTACCGTATCTGTCAAAGGCCCTAAAGGAAATCTTACTCAGGAGGTAGACCCTGATATCCAGGTGTCTGTGGAGGATGGTACTCTTTCTGTAAAAAGACCCACCGAGCAAAAAAGACACAAAGCACTCCACGGTTTGTATCGATCATTGATCAACAACATGGTGGTAGGTGTAAGCGAAGGATATAAAAAGGAATTGGAGCTTGTAGGTGTTGGTTATAAGGCATCGACTCAAGGTCAAATCCTTGAAATGAACCTGGGATATTCACACAATATCTTCATGGAGATTCCTGCTGAAGTGAAAATCAGTGCGGAGACTCAAAAAGGTAAAAACCCTATTGTGACTTTGGAGTCTACTGACAAGGAGTTGATAGGAGAGGTTGCTGCTAAGATCAGAACCTTGAGAAAAATTGAGCCTTACAAAGGGAAAGGTATCAGATTCGTTGGTGAACAAATTAGAAGAAAAGCTGGTAAAACTGCTGCTAAATAATAGTTGAGATGGCAATTTCTAAAGACGATAGAAGACTAAGAATACGAAGAGGTATTCGAAACAAAATAAGCGGAACGGCCGGCCGACCCAGGTTGTCTGTTTTCAAAAGCAATAAAGGTATCTACGCCCAGCTTATTGATGATGAATCTGGTAATACATTAGCAGCCAGCTCATCTACAGAAGTGGGAAAAGCTGTAGCGAACATGGAAATCGCTAAAGCAGTAGGAAAGAAATTGGCCGAAAAAGCTGCCGGAAGTGGAATAGACACTGCTGTATTTGACAGAGGTGGATACCCATACCACGGTAAAGTGAAGGCGTTGGCAGAAGGTGCACGAGAAGGAGGTCTAAAATTTTAATTGGTTATGTCTAAGAAGAATATCAGAGTTTTAAAAGCTAGTGAAATAGACCTTCAGGAAAAGGTAGTAGCGATCAAAAGGGTTGCGAAGGTTGTAAAAGGAGGTAGACGTTTCAGCTTTTCTGCGATCGTAGTAGTAGGAGATGGAAATGGTGTTGTAGGTTATGGATTGGGTAAGGCCAATGAAGTAACTGATTCAATCACCAAAGGTATAGACGATGCCAAGAAAAATTTGGTAAGAGTACCAGTACACAAAGGTACTGTACCTCATGAAGCGCTAGGTAAGTTCGGTGGAGGATTTGTGTTGTTGAAGCCTGCTGCACCGGGTACAGGAGTAATCGCCGGTGGTGCGATGCGTGCTGTACTTGAGAGTGCTGGAGTACATGACGTACTGGCTAAGTCAAAAGGATCATCTAACCCTCACAATGTGGTGAAAGCTACTTTCCAGGCGTTGGCTCAGATGAGAGATCCTTATGCGGTAGCTCAGCAAAGAGGTGTTGAATTGTCTAAAGTTTTTAACGGATAAGAAATGGCCAAGGTAGTAATTACGCAGAAGCGAAGCATAATCAAACGACCAAAGGATCAGAAATTGACAATCCAGGCATTAGGATTGGGTCGTATCAACAAGTCTGTTGAAAAAGAATTGACTCCTCAGATCGAGGGAATGATAAGAAAGGTGGATCACCTGGTATCGGTAGAAAAGAAATAATTAGAGGACTTTCTAAAGCATAGAGATGAAACTAAATACACTAAAGCCCGCTGAAGGCTCAGTAAAGACTAACAAAAGGATAGGTAGAGGCCAGGGTTCTGGTAAAGGTGGAACTTCCACAAAAGGTCACAAAGGAGCACAGTCTCGATCAGGTTATTCTAAGAAAGCCGGATTTGAAGGAGGTCAGATGCCTTTGTACCGAAGGGTACCCAAGTTTGGTTTCAAAAGTCCAAATAGAGTAGAAACAAAGCCTATCAACCTGGATACCATTCAGGCGTTGGCTGACAAAAAAATTACAAAGATCACTGTTGAAACTTTGGTTGAAAACGGATTGGCAGGAAAGCACGATATCGTGAAGATCCTCGGTAGAGGAGAGCTTTCTGCTAAAGTAGAAGTTACAGCCAATGCATTTTCTAAATCAGCACTCGAGGCGATTGAAAAAGCCGGAGGTACTGCAACAGTTCTTTAATTATGAAAAAGTTTTTTAGCACCATAAGGAACATTTTTACCATTGAGGATCTCAGGGTCAGGATACTGAATACCATTGGATTCCTAATCATTTTTCGATTAGGATCTTTTGTTGTATTGCCGGGTATCGATCCTACCCTTTTGCCCGAAAAGGCCGAGGGTATCTTTGGGATGCTTGATGTGATGCTGGGAGGAGCGTTTAGTAATGCTTCGATCTTCGGACTAGGCATTATGCCTTATATCTCAGCTTCGATTGTTATCCAGCTTTTGACTATGGCGGTTCCATACTTCCAAAAGCTACAAAAAGAAGGTGACAGTGGTAGAAAGAAGATCAACCAGATCACAAGGGTACTCACCATTGCGATCACATTCTTCCAGGGTGGTGCTTATTTGGCTGCTGCTAATATTACTGATGCAGTAGTTATCGAAAACAGGTATTTGTTTACTGTTTCGTCTCTTACCATCCTTACAGCGGGTACAATCTTCTGTATGTGGTTGGGTGAGCGAATTACAGACAAAGGAATCGGGAATGGTATTTCGATGCTGATTATGATCGGTATTATTTCAAGATTCCCAGGTAGCCTTATTCAGGAGGTGATGTCTAAAGGAATGAGCCAGTCTCTTTTCTTGTTGCTTGAGTTGATAGGATTGTTCTTCGTAGTGATGGCTGTAGTGTTGTTGACACAGGCTGTGAGAAGAATTCCTGTTCAGTATGCAAAACAAGTGGTTGGCAATAAGGTGTACGGAGGACAGCGACAGTACATTCCTATCAAGGTAAACTCTTCTGGAGTAATGCCGATCATTTTCGCCCAGGCGATTATGTTCTTGCCTGCGATGGTGGCGAGCTACTTTGCAGAGTCTAGTGATGTAGCAGGATATATTGGCAATGCATTTGCTGATTTTACTTCATGGCAATACAATCTGACGTTTGCCATCCTGATCATCCTGTTTACATTCTTCTATACCGCGATCTCTGTAAATCCTAATCAGATCGCTGACGATATGAAAAGAAACGGAGGTTTCATCCCTGGTGTAAAGCCTGGAGCTGCGACTTCTGAATTTATAGATACGGTTCTTACGCGAGTTACATTCCCTGGATCTTTGTTCCTGGCGATTGTGGCCATTCTACCGGCTTTTGCTCAGATGGCAGGTGTAGGAATCAACTTTGCTCAGTTTTATGGAGGTACCTCACTACTCATTATGGTGGGTGTGATTTTGGATACCCTTCAGCAAATTGAGAGTTACTTGCTGATGAGACATTATGAAGGCATGATGAAGTCAGGCAAGATAAGAGGTAGGTCACAAAATATGGCGGTCGCGTAACTATGGCTAAGCAGGCATCAATAGAACAAGACGGAACGATCAAGGAAGCATTGTCTAACGCGATGTTTCGAGTTGAATTGGAAAACGGCCATGAAGTGATTGCACATATCTCAGGTAAAATGAGGATGCATTACATCAAGATTTTACCGGGAGATAAGGTGAAGATGGAGATGTCTCCATATGATCTGACAAAAGGAAGAATAGTTTATCGCTATAAATAATAAGGAATTATGAAAGTACGAGCGTCTGTAAAGAAGCGTAGTGCGGATTGTAAGATCATCCGAAGAAAAGGAAAAGTTTACGTTATTAACAAAAAGAACCCTAGGTTCAAGCAAAGACAAGGATAATTATGGCAAGGATTGCAGGAGTAGATATTCCAGGTAATAAAAGAGGTGAGATCGCTCTTACCTACATTTTTGGTATTGGTCGTAGTTCGGCTCAAAGAATTCTTACTGAGTCTGGGATCGACTGGGACAAAAAAGTAGATGATTGGAACGACGATGAAGCCGGTAAGGTTCGTAAGTTCATCTCTGAAAACTACAAAGTGGAAGGTGTACTGAAATCTGAAGTTCAGTTAAACATCAAGCGACTTCTTGACATTGGATGCTACAGAGGCCTTCGACACAGAAAGGGCCTTCCTGTAAGGGGACAGCATACCAAAAACAACGCTAGAACCAGAAAAGGTAAAAGAAAGACTGTTGCTAACAAAAAGATAGCTACTAAATAAGATTAGAAATGGCTGAAAAAAGAAAAGATAAAGGTAGAAAAAGGGTAGTTGTTGTAGAGCCTATTGGGCAAGCGCACATCAAGGCGTCTTTCAACAATATCATCATTTCTTTGACCAACAATTCTGGTCAGGTAGTGTCTTGGGCGTCTGCCGGTAAGATGGGATTCAAAGGTTCTAAAAAGAACACTCCCTATGCGGCGCAAGTAGCAGCTCAGGATTGTGCACAGAAGGCTTACGAAGCTGGCTTGAGAAAGGTAGAGGTTTTCGTAAAGGGACCTGGAGCTGGTAGAGAGTCTGCAATCAGAACCATCCAAAACGCTGGAATCGAAGTAACGACCATCAAGGACGTGACTCCACTTCCACACAACGGATGTCGACCCCCTAAAAGAAGAAGAGTTTAATATCATTTTTAGAAGATAGAAAATGGCAAGATATACAGGACCTAAGACGAAAATTGCTCGGAAGTTTAACGATCCGATCTTTGGCCCGGACAAAGTACTAGCTAAGAAAAACTATCCTCCCGGACAACACGGTAGAGGTAGAAGAAAAAAGCAGTCTGAATATGCTATTCAGCTTGCTGAGAAACAAAAGGCGAAGTACACGTATGGAGTGTTGGAGAGACAATTCTTGAACGTATTCAAGACTGCATCTGCTAAAAGTGGTATCACTGGTACAATCCTTTTGCAATTGTTGGAGTCAAGATTGGACAATGTAGTGTTCCGATTGGGAATTGCTCCTACAAGAAGTGCAGCTAGACAATTCGTTCTGCACAAGCACATCACTGTAAACGGTGAGGTTGCTAATATCCCATCAATGACAGTAAAGACGGGAGACATAGTTGGAGTACGTGAGAAGTCAAAATCTATGGAGGCTATTACTACTAGCTTGAGCAGAGGATCTGTGAGCAAGTATCCATGGATTGAGTGGGATTCTTCTTCCTTGTCAGGAAAGATGGTGACATTGCCAACGAGGGATGAAATTCCTGAGAACATCAAGGAGCAATTGATCGTCGAATTGTACTCTAAGTAAGAATTTAATCTAAGTTTTTTAATAAAGAATCAATTATGTCAATACTAGCATTTCAAATGCCTGAGAAGGTGGTGATGGAGAAAGCTGATGACTTCCATGGCTTGTTTACCTTTAAACCACTTGAGCAGGGTTACGGTGTGACCGTAGGTAATGCATTGAGAAGAATACTTTTGTCTTCATTGGAAGGGTATGCCATTACGGGCATCAAGATTCCTGGAGTATTGCATGAATTTTCTACTATCGAGGGTATAGTAGAGGATGTATCTGAGATCATCTTGAACCTCAAAATGGTTCGATTCAAGAAGGTTGCTGATACAGCAGAAAGTAAATTGGTAGTGAGCATCTCGGGTCAGAAGCAGTTTACTGCTAAAGATATCGCCGGTGTGACTTCTTCTTTCGAAATCCTAAACCCGGATCACGTGATCTGCAACATGGATGAGAGCACAAATTTCGAGATTGAGCTTTCTGTAGAGAAAGGAAGAGGCTATGTGACTGCCGAAGAAAATAAGCCTGAAGAGCAGGTATTTGGATTTATTCCGATTGATGCCATCTTCACGCCGGTTAAAAATGTGAAGTACTCTGTGGAAAACACCAGGGTAGAGCAGAAGACTGACTATGAGCAATTGTTGTTGGATATCGAGACTGACGGATCTATCCACCCTGAAAACGCTCTGAAAGGTGCTGCTAACATCTTGATCCAGCACTTCATGCTGTTCTCTGATCAGACTATGATCCTTGACAGCCTGGATGCCAGCGAGCCTGAGGCCGTCGATGAGGAGTTGCTACACATGAGAAAGCTGCTTAAGACGGGATTGAACGATTTGGATCTGTCTGTGAGAGCATACAATTGCTTGAAAGCTGCTGACGTGAAGACTTTGGGAGACCTTGTGAGATTGGAGATTTCTGATATGATGAAATTCAGAAACTTTGGTAAGAAGTCTTTGGCGGAGTTGGAGCAGCTGGTAGCTGACAAGAACTTGACATTTGGAATGGATCTGTCGAAATATAAACTAGAGGAAGAGTAAGAAAATGAGACACGGGAAGAAATTTAATCATTTGGGTAGAACGGCTTCTCACAGAAGTGCGATGCTTTCCAACATGGCGTCTTCTTTGATCCTTGAAAAAAGGATCACGACGACAGTAGCGAAAGCAAAAGCATTGAGAAAGTATGTTGAGCCGATCATTACAAAAGCAAAGAACGATACTACTCACTCTAGAAGGGTTGTATTTTCTTACTTGCAAAATAAAGAATCTGTAAGTGAGCTTTTCTCTGAGATCGCTGACAAAGTAGCTAACAGACCTGGAGGTTACACTCGAATCTTTAAAACAGGAACACGTCTGGGTGATAACGCTGAGATGTGCATCATGGAACTGGTAGACTACAATGAGTTGTTGCTGCAGGATGCTAAGCCTGCTAAAGCAAAAACTCGAAGAAGCAGAAGAGGCAAAGGCGGAGCGACAGCAGAAGCTGCACCTGAAGCTGCTGCAGCTGTAGAGAAGGAAGCACCGGTAGAGACGGCTGAGGAAGCTGTAGTAGAAGAGGTCGTAGAGGAGCCCAAGGCAGAAGCTACTGAAGAAGTAGTAGCCGAAGCGAAAGCAGAAGAGGTGGTCGATGAGGCCAAAGAAGAAGCTGCTGACGAAGAGCCTAAAGCTGAGGATTCAGATAAAGAATAATTGACTTCTACAAAAGATAATATAGCCATCTCGTTTCAAGACGGGATGGCTTTTTTTATGTCGCAAGTTTTGTTCAGATTTGCGGTGAAAATTACCACCACGTTCTAATATCAAATGAAATTGAATAACCGAAAAAAAGCCTACCTGCTACTGGAAGACGGAAACTATTTTGAAGGAATTTCGATTGGTGCAGAAGGTACCAGCGGCGGTGAGATTTGCTTCAACACCGGGATGACCGGATATCAGGAAGTCTATACAGATCCGTCTTACTTTGGTCAAATTATCATTAACACCAACTCCCACATTGGTAACTACGGTGCCCTGGATGCCGAACAGGAATCAGAAAAGCCGCAGATCAATGGAATCGTAATCAATGAGTTTTCAGAGATTTTTAGTCGTGAAACTGCTGAATCTTCTCTCGACGACTATTTGAAAAAACATAACGTAGTAGGAATTGCAGCTGTGGACACCAGGAAGTTGGTGAAGCATGTGCGTACAGCCGGAGCGATGAATGCTATTATCTCCTCGGAGATAGAAAGTAAAGACGATCTACAAAAGAAATTGGCAGAGGTGCCAAGCATGGAAAACCTCGAGTTATCCTCAAAGGTGACTACCAAGGAAGTTTACACCCTGGCCAATGGCAAGGCGGACTACAAAGTGGCGGTCCTGGATATTGGCGTAAAAAAATCCATTTTGAATAATCTGGTGGAGAGAGGATGTGAGTGTAAGGTATTTCCGGCCAATACTCCATACGAGGAATTGAAGGCATACAATCCTGACGGATACTTTATCTCCAACGGGCCGGGTGACCCTGCGGCTATGCCTTATGCTGTGGAGACTGTGAAGAGCATCCTGGGAGAAGGCAAGCCGTTGTTTGGTATTTGCCTTGGACATCAAGTGTTGGCGCTTGCCAATGGCATTTCTACGTTCAAGATGCACCATGGTCATCGAGGACTCAACCACCCGGTGAAGAACGTGATCACCGGGAAGAGCGAGGTTACCTCACAAAACCACGGTTTTGCAGTAGATCGTGAATCTTTGGAGAAATCTACCAACGTAGAAATGACCCATTACAATCTAAATGATAATACGGTCGCCGGTATCCGACTCAAGGACAAGCCGGCTTTTTCTGTGCAGCACCATCCGGAAGCTTCTCCCGGGCCGCACGATTCAAGATATTTATTTGACGACTTTATTGAACTAATTAAAAAACATAAGTAATCATGAGTTTGATTGAAAGCGTATTTGCGAGACAAATACTGGATTCAAGAGGAAATCCAACCATCGAGGTAGATGTAGTAACTGAAAGCGGAGTGCTCGGCCGGGCTGCCGTTCCATCAGGAGCTTCTACAGGAGTAAACGAGGCCGTAGAACTAAGAGACGGTGAAAAAGGTGTATACCTTGGAAAGGGTGTATTGAAAGCCGTAGAAAACGTAAATAACGTAATTCAAAACGAACTGATTGGTTTGTCAGTTTTCGATCAGCGATACATTGACCAACTGATGATTGAATTGGACGGAACTGAGACTAAGTCTAAGTTAGGAGCCAACGCCATTCTGGGTGTGTCTTTGGCTGTGGCAAAAGCTGCTGCTGAGGAGCTAGGACTTCCATTGTTCCGATACATCGGAGGTACTAACGCATATACACTGCCCGTACCGATGATGAACATCATCAATGGTGGATCTCACTCTGATGCTACTATCGCTTTCCAGGAGTTCATGATTCGACCTGTAGGTGCTGAGACTTTCTCAGAAGCTATGAGAATGGGTGCAGAGACATTCCACGCCTTGAAGAAAATTTTGAAGGACAAAGGGTTGAGTACTGCAGTAGGTGACGAAGGAGGATTTGCTCCTGCTTTCACTGGTGGTACGGAAGAAGCGCTTGAAAGCATCCTCGATGCAATCAAAGCTGCCGGATACAAGCCTGGTGATGACATTAAAATCGGATTGGACTGTGCCTCATCTGAATTCTATGTAGATGGAAAGTATGACTACTCCAAGTTTGAAGGTCCAAATGGTAAAGTGAGAGATGCTAAGGAGCAGGTTGATTACCTTGAAGAGTTGATCACCAAATACCCTATCGATTCTATCGAGGATGGTTGTGCTGAGGAAGACTGGGCTGCATGGGCTCTGTTGACTGAGCGTATCGGAGACAGATGTCAGCTGGTTGGTGATGACTTGTTCGTGACCAACGTGAAATTCCTTCAGAGAGGTATCAACGAAAAGTCGGCTAACTCGATCCTGATCAAAGTAAACCAAATCGGTTCTTTGTCTGAGACTTTGGACGCTATCGAAATGGCGCACAAGGCTGGATTTACTGCTGTAGTGTCTCACCGATCAGGTGAAACTGAAGATGCGACCATCGCTGATATCGCAGTAGCGACCAACGCAGGACAAATCAAGACCGGATCGCTTTCAAGATCTGATAGAATGGCGAAATACAATCAATTGCTTAGAATAGAAGAAGAGCTGGGTTCTACGGCTAAGTTTCCAAAGAGCTAAGGTTAATTGAATAGATATGCAAAGCCCCTCCAGTGATGGTGGGGCTTTTTTGTGTCTCGCAAAAAACAAAACCCCGGAAACGCGCCGGGGTTTTGGGTCACTCTTATGAATGTAAAACTAAATCTCTAAAATCCGTCGCCACCTGAGGCATCAGCGCCAGGAGCACGTTCGCCACGACCACCACGGCCCCCTCTTTTCTTTTGGTTGAGTCGATAGATGAAACTCAGCATAAACTGCCGAGATCTCCATTGAAACTCGCTGGTCTCAGTAAAATCACCTGTGCTGCGTTCATTACGCCATTTTCGGGTGTTAAATAAATCTTGAACTGTAGCGGTTACGGTGCCTTTGCCATTGAGGACATCTTTTGTAGCACCGAGATCTACCGTATAGAATGCCAACCTTCTACCCTGTGTGGTGTTTTGTGGACCACGGTAATTGATGTTGAGTTGGAGGTCTACTTTTTTAGGTAGGGTGAAAATCGAATTGATCCGAGCACTCCAGGAAGTCGCATCTGCCTCAAGGGTGGTTTGCTCATCTCCCAGCATAATGCTGCCCTCGGTAACCGATCGATAAAAGTTGAAACTACCATTCGATTTCAACCATCGGCCGAACTCCTTGCTTACTGTGAATTCAACACCATAAGAGTCACGGCTGGCGAGATTGTAGGGCTGAGAAATGATCAGGGTGTCCGTTTCGGTTTCCTCGTAACGACTGATCCGTCGTATCACATCCTGGGTCTCATTATAATAGACCCCTCCGTATACAGACGCATTGTCCCATGTGGCAAGGTAGCCGATCTCGTAGGCATTGGTAAATTCCGGGTTCAGATCCGGATTTCCTGTCCGGAGGTTTCTGTTGTCGCTGAAAGAGCTGAATGGGTTTAAATCTCTGAACCTGGGTCTGCGTAGCCTGCGTGAATAACTCATTTGAATATCCCGACCCTGCCGCAAGGTGTAGGTAAGGTGGGCAGAAGGAAAGTAATTGACGTAGGTTTTGTGGTTGGTGGAGTCGGTGGTGATGAGTCGGGTGGTTATGTCCGTAGCCTCCATTCGCATACCCAGCTGATAGCTAAACTTTTCCATTTTATTGCCATAGATGGCATACAAGGCAATGATGTCTTCGTCGTATTCAAAATCACTTGAAAACTGAGGCAACATCACATAATCAGTACCATCCCATTGCTCTACCAGGTAGTCATTGATGATCCTTCTGAAGTTAGCCCTACTACCCAATTCAAATTTTGAATTGTCCCCGAAAGGGTGCACATAGTCGGCTTGAAAGAGATAGTTGATTTCGCCTTCGTCATTTCTTACATGCTGGAGCGAATCTGTGTTATCAGTGATGTACTCATGCAAGATGTCAGAGTCTTCGATCTCACCATTGTCACGGTACTGGGCATACAGAGTAAGGGAGTGTTCCTTCCGTTTGAAGTCCTTTTTGTAGTTGAGGGAATATTCGTAGTTGCCTTCATCCTCGGCTTCATTGTCGGTACGGATTTCATGATTGGTGAGCATACCATTGACATCATAGTCATAGTATCGGATGATTGCCTCGTTATCCTCAATGGAATTTCTGATTAGGACGGCTCCTGTCAATACACTGCTTTCACTAAAGTAATAATCAGCCCCGGTTCTTAAGTTGGTACTCCAGCCACCGCGATCATGGGTTCGGTCTCTTTCCGTATCATATTGATTGCTGGTACCTGTGAAAGTCTGGTAAGAGTATCCTGACCCATTGTATCTTCTGTATCTCAGGCCACCGCTAACGAAGAAATTAATTTTGCCGGACCGATAGTTTACATTGGCGGCGCCATTGTAGTTGTGTGGGTAGCCCGCATCGACATTGAACGACCCGTTAAAGCCTTTCTTAGCCTCTTTTTTCAATACGATGTTGATAATCCCTGCAGTACCCTCGGCATCATAGCGTGCAGAGGGGTTTGTGATCACCTCTATTCGTTCGATCATATTTCCTTGTAGCTGTCGAAGGGCATCGGGGTTACTAATACCGGCGAGACCGGAAGGTTTGCCATCGACCAGGATGTTTACATTTTCATTTCCGCGAAGGGACACATTGCCTTCAATATCCACTTGCACCGAGGGGATGTTGTCGAGGATGTCCGCGGCACTCTTACCCATGTTGCTTACATTTTCACTTACGTTGAACGTTCGCTTGTCCAGAGAAAACTCAAACTCGTCCCTCTGCCCTGAGATCACCACTTCGTCGAGTTCCGTGCTGTTGATTTTAAGGCCGATATTGCCCAAGTCAACCGGTGTGCTGACTTCCACCCTCCTGGTCTGAGTGAAGTAAGAGATGTACTGAAATTTCAGGGAATAAATGCCCGGTTGGACTCTGAAGTGGAAGTTGCCATAGTCGTCGGTGATAGTACCATTGATAAGCTCTCCTTCCCCCTCGGTGAATAGAGATACCGAGGCATAGTCAAGGCCTTTTTGGGTGTCTTCGTCCACGATCCGTCCCTTGATCTCAAGGCCCCGTTGGGCCCAGGCCGACGATAGCACCAGTATCAATAATGTTGTTGTAATGAGTTTTTTGTCCATGAAACAAAGCTAGATTGGGAACCTATTGACAATTTGAAGTTTTACCACCGAATGGTTAATGCATGAATCTGGTCATCAGCACGGAAGTCATAGGTCAGACTGTAGCCGGATCGGTCGCAAATATTTTTCACGATGGACAGGCCCAGTCCTAACGAATCACCATTGGTCGAATCCTTCTTAAATCGTTCCAGGAGCTGGTCAGGAGAGGAGGTTATAGACTTGCCAGTGTTCGATATTTCTAGTTCTCCAGTGCTGAGCTTTACATGGATCAATCCGTCTTGCTCGACATTATGCTTTATGGCATTTTGGAGTAAGTTAGAAAAAAGCATTTCCACCAATATGGGGTCGTTTTTGATAGAAACACCGGGAGCTACTTCGAGTTTCAGGTGGATTTTCTTAAAGTCAATAATGTCCTGGTGATCTTTCACGCTTTTTTCGATCAATTCGCTCACATCGATGGCCTGAGTTTTGTTAAACTCCTCATTTTCTATTTTACTAAGGATACTTAGTGTGCTCTGTATTTTGGATATTTTTTGAATGGAGTTTTGTGCTTCAGTGATCAGCTGAAGTTGCTTGTCATCCAGGTCCTTGGTTTGTAGAAGTAAATCCAGCTTTCCACTAGCTATGGCCAACGGAGTTTTGATCTCGTGCGCACTATTTTCAGAAAACTCCTGGAGGTTTCGGTAGTCGCTGATGGCACGATCCGTCATTTTTTTCAGGAATTCATTGAGGGACCTAAACTCCCGTGTATTGACCTTGCCAGGGTGTATGCCGATCCCTTTTTGTATATTGACCAATTTGATTTGCTCCAGCGTGGCGTTGAACGGCGATAGTAAAAGACGAGACAGGATAAAACTGGAAAGCAGTGAAAAAACAACCAGAATAATATAAATAACAGAGGTTGAGACAAAGGAACCATAAAAAGTGTCATCTTCCTCCAAGGTTGTGTTACGGATTTCCAGTTGATACCATTGCTCATTGATCCTTTTTACAAACTTCCCTTTACGGTGACGAATGATTTGCTTGGTATGGCTAAACTCAGCCATGGTGTCATAAAACATGCTGGATTTTCTCAGACCTACCGTATCCGTCAGAATCTTGACATCCATTTCATCGTCTTCATTCAATATGTCCAGAGGGATGTCCCGCTCTATCATTTTGAAGACATGAAAGGATTGCCCACCAATTTCGTTGTCCGTTTCCTTGTCTACCAGGTCGGATAGAGTATAGTAGGAAAACACGCCTCCCACCAGAAATACCACCAGTGATATCAAAAGGTATATCAATATGAATTTGTGCGTAAGCCTCATTCGCTCGTAATTGAAAATCTATACCCTGCCCCATACACGGTCTGAATGAAATCCAGGCCTCCTACGCCCATGATCTTCTTTCGTACGTTTTTGATATGCTGGTACACGAAGTCCAGCGAGTCGAGGGCATCCGTGTAGTCCCCCCACAGGTGCTCTGCGATGGCCATTTTGGTTATGATCCGGTTTTGATTGGCAAAGAAATAGAGGAGCAGATCGTATTCTTTTTTGGTGAGGTTTACGTCTGAGCCGTTGGCGGTGACCTTTCGATTGTCCGTGTCGATTTCAATGTTTCCGGCCTTAATGGTCTGGTTTCCCTCAAATTTTCTTCTACGATACAGGGCGTTGAGTCGGGCGACCAGTTCGGTCATATAAAAGGGCTTGGTGATGTAATCGTCCGCTCCTAGGTTGAGGCCTTCTACCTTATCGTTGATTTGGTCTTTGGCTGAAGCCACCAGGATGCCAGAGTCAATTTTCCGATCCTTTATGTGCTGGATTAGGTCTATACCATCCCCGTCCGGCAGCATGCGATCCAGTATGATTACATCGTATTCATAGCCTGAGAGTTTGTCTTTGCATTCCCAGATATTGCTGGCGCACTCGCAGATGATCCCCTCATTTTGTAGGTATGAGATGATGTTTTGCTGCAGCTCTTTATTGTCCTCTGTCAATAATACCTTCATACACAGATGTAAAATAAGTCCAATTTTTTGTAATCTTTTTGAAGTATTTTACCCAATGAATACAATTTGAGACGTTCTCATTTTGGAAAATTATGCTATGATTGCATAATTTAGAGAAACCAATAGTCAACTGCATGTTTAGACCCAAGTTGAAAATACCCCGAAATTTCTATTTCTACTCAAGTGTCGGCTTCCTGGTCTGGATGCTTTTTTTCGATTCAAATGACTTTTATTCCCAATTTCAGCTAAGAAATAAGGTGCGAGAGCTTGAAGGTGAGAAGGAATACTACACCGAAAAGATCGAGAAAGTAAAAGCAGACCGTGAGGCCCTGCTCAACAATCGTGAGTTGCTTGAGAAGTTTGCCCGGGAAAACTATTACATGAAAAAGGACAATGAGGACGTATTTGTCGTGGTAGCGGCTGAAGACTAATTTGCAAATGAGAGTATTAAGCTTAGTTCTGATATTGTGTTTAGGAGTAGCGGCTGATTCTTTAGCCCAGTCCAAATCCGGCTACCGGATCGAAGGATCAAAAGGCAAGAGCCGTCGTGGAAGTAGCAACGACTGGATGCAGAATGTTTTCGTTCAGCCTAACTTTGGTTTTGCCTTTGGCTCCAACGCCATCTATTTGAACCTTTCACCTACTGTAGGATACAAAATACTCGAAGGCTGGGATGCCGGGGTGGGTATCAATTATATCTACTCCAATGCCAAAGCGTCACCAGGGTATTACGGATATACTACGGACACCTGGGGAGGGAACCTGTTCACCCGGTTTATGATCAAAGAGCCTTTCTTTATAATCGCTCAATATGAAATGCTCGGCACGAAAGTCGATATTGAGGCCCCAAATAATGGAGGATATTCTACATCACGTGATTATTACGATGCCTTTCTGGCGGGGGGAGGAGTGATGCAGCCTATGGGCAAAAATGGTGCTTTCGTTTTGTCCGTCTTGTACAACTTTAGCTACGACCAAAATGACCCCTATGGCAATGGGCCTTACACATCGCCCTATGCTGTTACTGCCGGGTTCATGCTTGGATTCTAAAACTCCAGGTTAAACTTATCAGCCAATTCCTTCAAGTCCTGAATCACGGGATCTAGTAGAGGTACACCTTCTTTTCGTCGGATGGATTCCATTTCCCGCTCAGGGTCGCCAGGGATCAGTACGGGATTAGCCGGATCAATGGCCTGGGATTCTCTGAATCGCTCGATCCAGGTATCCATATGCTCAAGAAATTCTTCTTTTGGTCGGAACGCATCCACCCTCATCGCACCAAAGAAATGTCCCAATCCTTCTCCTACCAGGTTAGGCAGCGGATCAATAAAACTCACAAAAGGCGGCACCCATGGACCGTAATTAGCTCCGGAAAGTACAGCAGAAAATATGTCCACCACGGAGCCCAGTATATAACCCTTGTGAGAGCCGTGCTCCCGGTCGCCTCCTAATGGCAGAAGAGCTCCGCCTTCTACCACGCCACGGGCGTTGTTGGTTGGGTTGCCTTCTTTGTCTTGTATCCAGCCATCGGGGGCATCTTCATTTTTTCTTTGCAGAATTTCCAGTTTACCGTTGGCAGCAGTAGTGGTGGCCATATCTGCTACGAATGGGGGCTGCTTTTTGGCCGGAATTGCCACGGAAATGGGATTGGTACCCAGAAGTCTTTCTTTAGAAAATGTCGGTGATACCAATGGACTGGCATTTGTCATAGAGATGCCAATCATGTCGTGCTCCAGCGCCATCATCGAGTGATAGCCGGCGATACCGTAGTGGTTAGAGTTTTTTACACTCACCCAGCCGGTACCCACATTTTTCGCTTTTTCGATGGCCACTTGCATCGCTTCCGGTCCTGAGATCAGACCTAATGCTTTGTCGGCATCTATGACTGCCGTAGAAGGCGTCTCATGGACTATTTTGATGTCAGGGGTGGCATTGATACGATCGACCTCCCAAAGCCTGACATAGCCCTTGAGCCGGGCGATGCCGTGGGAGTCTACCCCTCTCATGTCGGCACTGATTAACACTCTGGCGGCCTCAGTGGCACGCTCTTCGGAGTGGCCTATCGCCACAAAGACCTTCTTAGAAAAGTCAAAAAGCTGATCGTACGAAAACATGCGGCAAATCTATTCGTTTCCCGGTAAACCAAAAGCCAGGACACCTTCTTTCAATGCGTAGGGCGAGATTTTTATCTCGTCAAAGAGGCAATTGTCGATGATGTTTTTGGTTACAACTCCGGCACCTACGATCATATCTACTCTCATTGGGATCATACCGGGGATTTTGAGTCGACTTTCCTTGTCACACGTGATCAACAAGTCGTATATCGCCATGAATTGATCTTTGTGAAGCACTGGCTTGGGTTTCATGGGTGCGTTTTCCTTGCCTTTGTGAATGTCCCAGAAGGTGTCAAAAGAACCTGATGATCCGGCGAGAAATGAGGCACCGAGTACCGCACATTGGGCGTAGACCTCCGCGAGGGTGTTATTCAAATAGCGATTGAGCTCGTCGATTTCGTCTTCTGTGATGGGGTCAGATTTGTGAAACTGGTCGATCAGCCGCTGACCACCAATCTCGTAGCTTTGTAACCAGTGAATCTCTTCAGCATCCGCGATGATAAATTCAATGCTGCCCCCTCCAATATCGACGATCAGCCCCGTATCTTCTCCAAAATTGATGAATTGAGAGACACCCTTGTGAATGAGGAAAGCCTCGGTCTCCCCATCAAGCACTTCGATCTCAAAGTCTGTTTCTTTTTTGATTGTCTTGATGAATTCGGCCTTGTTTTTTGCACTCCTTACCGCACTGGTACCGGTCACCATCACCTGTTCTACTTCATGCTCTTCCAGTTTTTCTTTGAAGTCCTTTAGCGTGGTAATGGCCCGCTCGATTGCGTCGGGAGCTATTACCCCCTTGCTGATACCGCCTTGTCCAATCCTGACGGGCACTTTTTCGTCATGAATGATTTTTAGTCCTTTTTCCGTTTCGGCAATGAGCAGGTGGAAGGTGTTGGTTCCGATATCGATGACTCCTGTTTTCATGGGCACGTTTGTTGGGGCTAAATTATAGAATGGGTTTTAGGTTATACAGTTATTGGGTTAATTATGTTATTAGGTTGAATAAGTTATTTGGTTATTAGTTTCAATTAGATTCTGTAATTCAATAACCTATTAACTAATAACTCAATAACCCTTGCTCAACTAACCTATATTTGCCGCTTAATGACTACCCCATGAAGAAAAAGAGTAAGGACTTTCTATACGAATACGTAAACAACGCCTCACCTACAGGATTTGAAACCAGTGGACAAAAGATTTGGCTGGACTACATCAAAAAATACACTGACAGCTATATCACTGACATTTACGGCTCGGTAGCTGCTGTGATCAATCCGGAAGCGGAGTACAAAGTGGTGATCGAAGCACATGCCGATGAGATTAGCTGGTTTGTAAATTATATCTCTGACTCGGGGTATATCTATGTGATCCGAAATGGAGGTTCTGACCACCAGATTGCCCCTTCCAAGAGAGTAAATATCCATACGGACAAGGGAATTGTGAAAGGAGTCTTCGGCTGGCCGGCCATTCACGTGCGCAAGGAGAAAAACGAGCAGGCCCCTGCGTTGGACAATATCTTTATCGATGTGGGGTGTGAAGACAAGAAGGAAGTCGAAAAGCTTGGAATCAAGGTAGGCAACGTGATCACCTTCGACGATGAGTTGATGGATCTGAATAAGAAATTCGTTTGTGGCCGTGCCCTTGACAATCGCATTGGCGGCTTTATGATCGCTGAGGTGGCTCGCGAGCTACACGAAAAGAAAGTTAAGCTGCCCTTTGGTCTGTACATTGTGAATGCCGTGCAGGAGGAAATTGGCTTACGGGGGGCACAGATGATGGCAGAGCGGATAAATCCTGATGCGGCGATTGTGACAGATGTGTGCCATGATACCTATTCGCCAATGTATGATAAGAAACGTGACGGAGACCAAAAAGCAGGCAACGGTCCCGTACTGACGTTTGGCCCGGCAGTGCAAAACAACCTTCTGGCCATGATCATGAAAGTGGCCGACAAAAAGAAAATTCCATACCAGCGGGCAGCGGCTTCAAGATCTACCGGTACGGATACCGATGCTTTTGCCTATTCGGGTGATGGTGTGGCTTCAGCATTGATATCATTGCCACTGAAGTACATGCATACCACGGTAGAAACGGCTCACTATGATGACATTGAGCATGTGATCCAACTGATGTACGAGTTTTTGGTGCAGCTGAAGGCAGGGGAGGATTTTAGGTATATTAAGTGATTTTACTCCAAATACCTCAAAATCTCCTCATCCATGGGTTTGGTGTTTGACCCGAAGTATTCCAGCAGGTTGCCATCTTCGTCGATCAGGAACTTGTTGAAATTCCAGCCTATGGAATAATCTCCCTTGCCGTTTTTCTTTTTTTGTGTGAGCCATTGATAGATGGGATGCTGGTTGTCTCCCTTCACCTCTACCATGGTGGTCATGGGAAAAGTCACCCCGTAGTTGCTGCTGCAAAACTGTCGGATGTCGGATTCCATATCCAGCTCCTGCCCGGCAAACTGATCACAAGGGAAGCCAAGCACGACCAGGTCATTGTAGGAAGCATATAGTTTCTGCAGATCTTCATACTGTCCGGTATAGCCGCATTTGGAGGCCACGTTGACCACCAGCACTTTTTTACCTTTAAAGGAGGACAGGTCGATCATCTCATCACTATCCAGGGCTTGTATTTTGAAATCGTGAAACGTTGTATTTTGAGTAGTCATGGGCAAAATGGAAAGGGTAAGAAATGTGATGATGGATTTCATAGCTTTTTTAATGTTTAGGTAATCTGTACTTGTTTAAGGAAAATTAGTTTCTTTCCACCTGACCTTTCTCTTTGTTTGGGTAATTTTTATTCTAAATTCGTCACATGCCGGCATTGATGCGAAAATTCCTTTTTCTATCCATACTCGGCTTGTTGACCTACTGTGGTGAAAAGCAACAAGCAATCTTTGAGGTTCCCTCGCGTGAACCCGGAATGCCCGATTCGCTTACCCTTGATATGATCGAAAGGGTCAGAAAAGCGGTGGCGAAAATCGATGTACTCGATGTGGATTATATCCTGAATAAGAAAAAGGTGGAGCTCATGCAAAAAAGTTTAGAGTCTGCCACCGGTACTCAAAAGATTGGACTGACCTTCGGGTATGCATTGGAATTGCTCAATAGTGGCGATACCAAAAAGGCTATTGAAACTCTGGAAGAAGTAGTGACGGAAGTCGAAAAGGGGGACTTTGCTAAAAAAGAGAACCTCATCTTCACTTTAAAAAAACAACTGGCCATCTCCTATATGCGACAGGCTGAGCAGGAAAACTGCATCGCCAACCACAACGACGAGTCTTGCATTATTCCGATAAGCCCTAAGGCGCAGCATGTATTGAGAGAAGGTGCAGAGCAGTCTATTAAATGCCTAAATGAAGTCCTGGCGATGCACCCGGACGCAGAATGCCAATATCTACTCAATGTGACCCACATGACGCTGGGTCAGTACCCTGATGAGGTACCAGATGAGTATTTACTTCCGGAAAAATATTTCGAAAGTGCTGCGGCATTTCCACGATTCATAGATATTGGGATGCACCTCGGAGTGGATATGGACGCCGGGGCAGGCGGTACCTGTATCGATGATTTCAATAATGACGGATTTCTCGATATCATGGCCTCTTCCTGGGGATTTGAAGATCAGATCAGGTATTTTCAAAATGACCAAAAAGGGGGATTTGTTGAGCACACAGATTCTGTAGGCTTGGTTGGTGTGACCGGGGGACTGAACCTTCGACATGCGGACTACAACAACGACGGGCATCTTGATTTTATGATCCTGCGGGGTGCCTGGTTACAAGAGTACGGACGAATTCCTAATTCCCTTTTTCGCAACAATGGAGATGGAACCTTCACGGATGTGACGGTTTCGGCTGGGCTGTACTCCATGCATCCTACTCAGACGGCTGTTTGGGCGGATTTCAATTTGGACGGCTGGCTGGATCTCTTCATTGCCAATGAGTCTATACAGAAAGACCCTCACCCAGTTGAGCTTTATTTAAATTTGGGCGACGGTACCTTCCGAGAGATCAGTAAAGAAGCGGGTATAGACCCTAGAGGCTACTACAAGGGTGTGGCGGTGGGAGATGTGAATAACGATCGCTATCCTGATTTGTATTTGTCGAATCTGACAGGAAGAAATCTATTGTACATCAATCAGGGGGAGTCTGATCCGAAGTTTGTATCTGATACCCGGGCTGGGGTGTCCGGACCGGAGCGCACGTTTCCTACCTGGATGTTTGATTTTGATCAGGACGGCTGGGATGACTTGTTCGTTTCCGGGTATGCTTCCAGAGAGGAGTCACCAGCCAAGCTGATGATGGATGTGGCTCGCGACAAGCCGACGAGCCTTACACCAGTGCTCTATCGGAATTTGGGAGATGGCACTTTTGAGGACATTTCTAAACAAGCGGGGCTCAGCGAGCCAGCCTCTACAATGGGCTGCAACTTTGGTGACCTTGACAATGATGGCTACCTGGACTTCTACCTCTCCACCGGTGACCCGGAATACTTCTCCATCGTACCCAACAAAATGTACCGCAACGATGCCGGGAAGGCCTACCAGGACGTGACCTACACAGGAGGGTTCGGACATATCCAAAAGGGCCATGCGATCGGCTTTGGTGACATTGACAGGGATGGGGATCAGGATGTGTACACGGTTTTGGGAGGAGCGTTTGAAGGGGACAACTACCGAAACCTCCTCTATGAAAACCCCATAGACAACCAAAACAGCTGGATAAACATCAAGCTGGTCGGGGTGGAGAGTAACCAATCGGCCATAGGAACAAAGCTAATATTGACGTTTGATGATGGAGGCAAGGAACGAAAGATTCACCACAATGTGGGCATGGATGCGAGCTTCGGAGGTAATAGCCTGCTCTCTGAGCTGGGGTTAGGCAAAGCGGAGGTAATCAAGCGATTGGAGGTGCTTTGGCCTTATGAAAACATGAGTGTTTCCGTGTTTGAAAATGTCTCGGTCAATCAGCACATTCAAATCACTGAAGGAAGCGAGGAGGTGAAGCCTCTTGATTGGACACCCGTGCCTTTTCGGAAAATGGGAATGCATGGGCATCATCATGCATCGAGCAGGATTTCGAATAGCTCCGGATTTTCAAGTGAAATGAAAGGAATTATTCAGTTCTTGGAATCCCAAGGATACAGTTCGGATACAACCATGCGATCAGATTCCTTGCATTTTGTTTCGTATGATTCTACTTTCAATGAAGTCGAGCAAATTAAATATTCGTCGGATCGCTTCAAATCCGCACGCTTTAAGAAAACAGTTCCCGTTTCGGATAATTTCTATCCCAGGTTTGGTATTCATGAGATATTATTTGCCTCATCTTCTGAGGCCAAGGTTGCAATCAATAGACTTAATCGAATCATTAATTCTCCAGATGCTATTAACGATAAGACCTATGACTACTTGAT
This sequence comes from Reichenbachiella sp., assembly GCA_965222305.1. Taxonomy (GTDB): domain Bacteria; phylum Bacteroidota; class Bacteroidia; order Cytophagales; family Cyclobacteriaceae; genus Reichenbachiella. The sequence goes on along the minus strand of OZ244943.1, from coordinate 2,612,535 downwards.
TTCAAATGAGAATCACCTGATATACGTTCAGTGCAATGTGAAGGGGTTTGAAAAAATCGTTTTGGAATACAAAGATGAATTTTTGTCAATTGTCTCCCAAAACCATAATTGAGATAAAAACCGCACGTTATAGCACGGTTTTATAAATGTATTCAATTGTTATTCTTTATTTCCTTCCAGTCTCACAGTCTTATACCCTACAAAGCTGATTACCAGATTTTGTGATTTATCGGCTTTCACTTTGAACGAGCCGTCTGATTCTGATGCAGTACCCATGGTCGTACCTTCTACGATGATGTTTGCACCGGGTAGACCCTTGTCGCTTTCTGTATCTATGATCAGACCTGACCATTCTCCATCAGAATAAGTGGCACCTACTACGAAATCCAAATCCATATTCTGAACCTCCTCAACAATGATGATGCCCGCAGGAGTGCCATCAGGATTCTTCTTTTCCGGATCCAATTGAAAAATGATTGGGATTACCCTTTTCACCCGAACAGGCCGGCCTCTTTGAGCACCCGGTTTGAATGAATTGACAGTTCTTAAGGCTCTGGCGGCTTCCTTATCGACACTGGGATGGATGCCCTTTACCGTCTGTACGTCAGTCACTGAACCATTTTTATCAATGACAAATTGCACCCATACCTTGCCTTGCGCCCCGGTCATGCGTGCGTCTACCGGGTAGCTTATTTCATTGGACACCTGTCTGTACAAGGCACTCAGCCCTCCAGGATACTCAGGGGACTCTTCTACTACCATTAATAATTCATCGTCTCCATTGTTTTCGACCTGACCATTCAGGCCATTCACATCTTGAGCAGTAGAAGGGTCTTCGGTACAGGCAAACACTACCAGGAGTATTAGCGATAGTGTACTGAGCGAGCCAAGTTTCCAACTGCTCAGATTCTTGTGTTGTTCTTTCATTGCTTTTAATCGTTTTAGAATTAAACCATCATGAAAAGAGCTGGCCAGGCTCCATCCATTTGTTTTCAAAGTAGAACTGATCAGTATAGACGAGTACTGTTCGACACCACACTCCCTGAGGGCATGGGCATCGGCCTGGTACTCGTGTATTTTTTTAATTTCTTTCCTTGTAAACCAACTTGTAGGCAACCACCAAAAAAGGACGTTGAATAGCTCGAAAAAGAGGAGATCATAGGTGTGTCCCAGTGTCACATGGGCTTTCTCATGCTTGAGAATGACTCCATAGTCCTGATTGCGATTCATCATTTCTCTGCCTATGAAAATCCAGTTGAAAAATGAGAAGCTACCCTCAATGCTTTCAGTTATGCGAATTGGCTCACCTTGGAAATTCTCATAACTACTGCTTCGCTTGATTCGGACAATGTGAAAGATGCTCCAAAACAGTTTGAAAAGGAAGATCAGGCTGATGCCAACATATAACCAGGCGATGAGCTCTG